>CAYQDJ010000064.1:0-17699 GCA_964416255.1 uncultured Nitrospira sp.
ATGAATGCGGGTTGGCGCTTGCCCAATTGCACGGCGATGAAACGGCTTCGTATTGCCAAGGTTTGGCACGTCCCGTGCTGAAAGCCTTGCGGTTGAAGGATCGCGGTTCGTTCCTGGCACTGGCTGAGTGGCGGGGCCGTGCCCATGTGCGGGGCTTTCTGATTGACTCCTTCTCCGAACAGGCCTATGGAGGGACCGGCCAAACCGTGGACTGGACATTGGCCGCCGAAGCCGCTCGCTCGGCGCCCGTATTTCTTGCCGGCGGCTTGACGCCGGACAATGTGTCCTGGGCGATCGAACGCGTTCGCCCCTACGGAGTCGACGTCAGCAGCGGCGTGGAGACCCACCCGGGGAAAAAGGATCCGGCGAAGATCACCGCATTCATCGAGGCCGCCAGGCTTGTGTCCCTCTGAGGCCTCCGACTATACTCAAGCACTCGTGTAGTGAGAGGAGCGGACGTGTATGCCTTCTCAACCTGATGCCCGCGGGCGGTTTGGCCCCTATGGCGGCCGGTACGTGCCCGAAACGCTGATGCCGGCGCTGCTGGAATTGGAGCGAGCCTACGCGGCCGCGAAAAGGGATCGGCGGTTCCAAAAGGAACTTGCCTATTACCTGAAACACTATGTGGGACGCCCGACAAGCCTTTATCGCGCCGAACGGCTGGGCAAACGACTGGGCGGCGCCAGGATCTATCTAAAACGCGAGGACCTCTGTCACACGGGCGCCCATAAAATCAACAATGCGATCGGCCAGGTCCTCCTGGCGTTGCGCATGAAGAAACCGCGGATCATCGCCGAAACGGGAGCCGGTCAGCATGGCGTGGCGACCGCGACGGCTGCCGCCATGTTCGGTCTCGAATGTGAGATTTACATGGGAACCGAGGACATGCAGCGGCAGGCGCTCAATGTCTTCCGTATGCGGTTGTTGGGCGCCACCGTCACCGGTGTGGACGCCGGCAGCCGGACCTTGAAGGACGCCATCAGCGAAGCCATGCGCGATTGGACCACCAACGTGCGCACGACGCACTACATCCTCGGTTCGGTGCTTGGCGCCCATCCCTATCCCATGATGATCCGTGATTTTCAGGCCATCATCGGACGGGAGACCAGGCGACAAATCTTAGCGACGGAGGGGAGGCTGCCGGATTATTTGGTCGCCTGCGTAGGAGGCGGCAGCAATGCGATCGGGCTGTTCCATGCGTTTCTCCGGGACCGGAAAGTGAAAATGGTCGGCGTGGAAGCGGGCGGCCAGGGGATTGACAGTGGAAAACACGCCGCCAGATTCTCCGGAGGCACGCCGGGGGTTCTCCAGGGCACGATGACCTACCTCCTGCAGGACGAGAACGGACAAATCAATTTGACGCACTCCGTGTCAGCCGGTCTTGATTATGCAGCGGTCGGACCGGAACACAGCCTGTATCACGACCAAGGCCGCGTCGAATACACCCACGCCACCGACGACGAAGCCATGTCGGCCTTTGATATGCTCGCGCGCGAGGAAGGCATCGTACCGGCATTGGAAAGCGCCCATGCCATCGCACACGTCGTCAAACTGGCTCCCAGGCTCAAGAAAGCGCAGGTCATCATCGCCAATCTGTCCGGCCGCGGCGACAAAGACGTCCAACAGGTGGCGCGCATGCGGGGAGTCGCGCTGTGAACGGGGAGCCGTCATGAGCGCAGGACGCCGATCAGCCCGCACAGCCCCCCGGACCAAACCTCCCTGCAAGACGGACCCCAGGCTGCGTCCCGCGCACGACGCCAATCGGCTGGATCGGACCTTTGCACATCTGAAGGAGCATAATGAGAAGGCATTGATCGCCTATCTCATGGCCGGCGATCCCTCCCTGGCGGATACGGAGCGTCTGGTGCTCGCGCTTGATCAAGCCGGCGCGGATGTCATTGAATTGGGCGTCCCGTTCTCGGACCCTATCGCGGACGGACCGGTCATCCAGCAGGCAGCGGAACGGGCCGTGCGCCTCGGCATATCCTTGCGACAGATTCTGGAGTGCGTTCGCGCACTGCGGGAGCACACTCAGGTCCCGGTTGTCTTGATGCTCTATTACAACTCCATCCATGCCATGGGAGTGGACGAGTTTTGCCGTGCCGCGGGGAAGGCGGGGGTCGACGGCCTGATCGTGCCGGACATGCCGCCTGACGAAGCTGGCCCGTTGAAAGGCCCTGCCGCGGCAGCGGGATTGCGCATGATTTTTCTCTTGACGCCTACGAGCACCGCTGTCCGTCGGACGTATGTGGCACAAGAAAGCCAGGGGTTTCTGTACTATGTGTCCATCACCGGGATCACCGGTGCCGAGATCACCGATATGTCGGAGGTCGTTCGGAACGTCGCCGCCATTCGCACGACGACGAACACGCCGATCGCCGTAGGCTTTGGAATCGCGACACCGGACGATGCCAAGCAGGTGGCCGCGATAGCCGATGGGGTCATCGTCGGCAGCGCGATCGTTAAGCAGATCGCCGCGCATCATCAGCATCCGGATCTCGTATCGACGGTGGCCGCCTTCGTGGGGTCGCTCAAGCAGGCCATCCGCCCGCGCTCATCCGCGCAGCATGTTCATTCCTAAACCATCGTCGAGTCTGAGAGAGGGTGAGGGTTACCGCTTGCCGGGGATCGGGGCAGGCGGCATATACTGGATCATTTCGTCGGTCAGTCCAGCCGCCACGTCCTTCAAGTTGGGCTTAAAGAACATGTAGCTGCTGGACTTCTCGTGGCGGGCCTTCCAAATCGTGGCGCCGGTGGTCGCATCGATGAGGCGCATCGTCAGTCCCACCCGACCGACATTGTCGCCTTCTTTTCGGACATATTCCCAGGAGTTGATGCGAAGAATGAGGAAAGATTCGACGCTGAGCGCTTTGCCGAGTTTGATGGCAGCTTCTTTATCGGATTGCCCGGTCATTTCGAGACGGGAAAAATAAAAGACCAACGCGTCGAAGGCTTCTTTCGAGGCCTGGAAGATATCGGTGACTTGTTCGGCCGGCACGACCCGCTCGATGCGTCCCGCCTTGCTGAGCGAATTCGCCAGCACTTCCTGAATATCCTCTCGGGCGTTGTCATACTGGCTGGACATCGGGGGCAGCACGGCGATGGATTGCGGCCGGAAGACGCGCGCACCCGGCCCTTCCCACATTTCCTGAAGCCCGCCGCATCCCGACACGGTCAGGAGGAGCACAAGACTTAACAGAAATCGCTTAGGCATCCTGCAGATAATCATCGGTTGAGTATACCATTCCATGCGGTGGATTGCGCCCCGTTGCCTCACACAGCGACTCCGAAAATTTCTCATCGACGCAGTGGACCTCCCCGCCGTCGGCAGCGGTCTTGCGGTCGAGCTAGAAGGTCAGCGAGATCGAACCCGAGGCCAGCGCCCCTCGTTCGCGGAAGTCATACCCGCCGCCCACGTCCATCCTGAACGCAAAGATCCGCAAGCCGAACCCAGCCGTCGGGGTGAACGGCGATTGGGCATCCTGAACATTCTTGAATGCGCCGACGCGAAGCGAAAGAAATTCGGAGAGGATCGTCTGTTCGGCGCCCAGGCTGAGCACTTGACTCTTCAATCCGGGGACCAGTGTTCGGTTGGAGGTCACATCCATGTCCGTCGTGAGCGTCAGACTCGAGTAGGGGTTCACGGCTACGCCTCCGCGCACCTGCGGACCCAGTTTGAAGGTGCTTCCGTCCGGGGCATCGAATTCCGGTTGATTGATATCCTTGGCCACGAGTCCAAAACGCAGCCAGGAGGACGGACGATAGATGGCGCCGACATCGATGCCGAATGCCGTAGACGTTTTTGCCTTGCCCAAATTATCCGCAAAATGCACGTCTGCGCCGCCTTGCAAGGGCGTCGCCCCCGTATAGGCGGCGCCTTGAATCAATTTGCCGGTAACTCCGATGGCAAACGTTTTATCGGCGAATGCATACGCGTAGGAAAACGTTGCCTGACGGGCTTCGAGCCCGCGCAATGCCATTTGACCTGCCACGTTCACTTGCCCTCCCGCGCTGGTGACCTGCACCGGCGTGGAGACGAACCCACCGCCGGTCGCGACATCGGCGAGACTAAAACCCAAGGCGTGCTCTCCGAGATGCCCCTTGAGGTAGAGACCGGCCGCGCCGATCGCGGAGAGGGTGGCACCGGGCCGGTTGATGCGGTTGGCCAGGTCTTGGGCGCGGGCCAGATTCGGGGCCGACGTATCGTTGGTGTTGAAATCTTCCAGGTCCTTGAGGGTGTCGGCCAACCCAAGGCGGTCGATCCCCTGCACCGTCCCTTGAAGCCGGATATCCACCGTCTGCGTCATCGCCAAGCCGGCGGGATTCCAATAGGTCGCGAGCGCATCCGTCGTCACCGCGACTCCAGCGCCGCCCATGCCGGCGGCACGCGGACCCACCACCGCAAACTCAACGGCCGGGGCCTGGACGGGAGCCAGAAGACACGCCACCAGAGCCGCTGCGAGGATTCTTCCCCTCACCACCATCTCCCTCACTTGCCGAAGCACAGACCCGTAGGAAGTCTAATCAGCACAACGACGTTCGTCAAGGATCAGACGATCATGCCGTCTTGCATGTGCACGATACGATCGCATTGAGCCGAGAGTTTGTCGTTGTGCGTGACAATGATGAACGTCGTCCCGTGGGACTTGTTCAACTGGCGCATCAGGCTGAACAAGCTGTCTCCGGTATGAGTGTCGAGGTTTCCGGTCGGCTCGTCGGCCAGGACGACATCCGGATTTTGCATCAGCGCCCTGGCGATAGCGACGCGTTGCTGCTCTCCGCCGGACAATTCCCCCGGTTTGTGATGCAGGCGATGGGCCAGGCCCACTTCCGACAGCACGGCCGCGGCCTGTTGTTCCACCGATTTCGGATCCCGGCGCTGCACCAGCGCCGGCATGCAGGCGTTCTCAAGGGCCGTAAATTCAGGCAGGAGATGATGAAACTGAAACACGAACCCGATGCGGCGATTGCGGAACTCGGTTTGTTGGCTTTCCGTCATCTGAAACAGATTCTGGCCGTCAAAGGTGACGCTGCCGCGGGTCGGTCGGTCGAGCGTGCCGATAATATGCAAGAGCGTGCTCTTGCCGGCACCGGAGGCCCCGACAATGGCGATCAATTCGCCCCGCTGAATCTCGAGGTTGATGCCTTTGATGACGGGCACCTCATAGGTGCCCATGGAGAAGGACTTATGAAGGTCGGTGACTTTGATCATGGCCGCCCACAGGCACGGCAGGGGGCGACGCCGTGCATCATGCCTTCGCTACTCATAGCGGAGCGCCGACACCGGTTCGAGGTTGGCGGCTTGGGTGGCCGGATAGACGGTCGCGGCAAAGCTGATCAAGATAGCCGAACCGGCCACGAGCAACACGTCCTCCGCCAGGACATGCACCGGAATTCTCGAAATGTAATAGACCGTGGGATCAAAGGTCCAGAAGGTTTGAATCAGCCAGAGAAACGTGTATCCAAGCGGAATGCCGATCGCGGTGCCGGAAAATCCGATGATCAATCCGTTGAGCATAAAGATCCGGCGAATGCTGCGTTTCGTGGCGCCCATGGCTTTCAGAATGGCGATTTCCTTCTGTTTTTCGGTCACGATCATGGTGAGCGTGCTCACGATGTTGAAGGACGCCACGATCGTGATCAACACCAGCAACAAGAACATCATGGTCTTTTCGAGCTTCAGCGCGGAGAACAGGTTCCGGTTCATCTGCATCCAATCACGCGCGCCGTGACTGAACCCCAGGGCTCGCTCGATCGTACGGGCGATGTCGCCGGCGCGAAACACGTCGGCGACTTTGACTTCGATGCCGGTGACGCTTTGCCCCATATTGAAGAATTTCTGCGCCTCGCCCAATTCGATATAGGCGAGCGAGGAGTCATATTCGTACATGCCCGAATGAAAGAGCGCCACGACGCCGAAGGTCCTGATCTTCGGCACCATCCCCATGGCGCTGATCGGCCCCACGGGGGAGACCACATTAACGGTGTCTCCGATGTACACCCCCAGGCGGAGGGCCAATTCCTTGCCGAGAATAATACCGGGCTTTTCGACAACCTGCGGTTCTCCTTGCGGATCATCGACCGGGGCCTGTGTCACCTTTACGGGCAGGAGCAGGTCGCTCAACTGGCCGGCCGAGACATTTTTCGCCAATTCGGTGACATGGACCTCGCGCAACGGGTCGATTCCGCGGAGCACGATTCCCTGCACGCCGGATTGCGTCGTCAACAGCACCTGCCGCAAGACGAAGGGCGTCGCGGCGACTACGTCGGGAACGTGCGTGATCTTGTCGACCACGGGATCATAGTCCGTCATGTTCTCTTTGATCCGTTCCTGCACCACGATGTGGGCCGTGGTGCCAAGGATCTTGCCCTGAATATCTTCCCGAAATCCCGTCATGATGCCGACGGTCCCGATCAATGCGGCCACTCCGAGAGTAATGCCCGCGATCGAGACGAAGGTGTTCAGCGAGATCGTGCGGTTGCGGCGTTTCGCGCGCAGGTAGCGAAGGCCGACGAAGATTTCGTACGGCAAGGCCATCAGCTCTTCTCCGGCCGGAGTTGCGGAAAGAGCACCACGTCTCGAATCGACGCCTGGTCGGTGAACAGCATCACCAGGCGGTCAATGCCGATGCCCTCTCCAGCGGTCGGCGGCATCCCGTGCTCCAGGGCGCGCAAGAAGTCCTCGTCCACCAGGTGCGCCTCCTCATTGCCGGCCGCTCGCTCCGCCGCTTGCCCTTCGAACCGGTCACGTTGGTCGAGGGGGTCGTTCAACTCCGAAAACGCGTTGGCGATCTCGCGGCCGGCCATATAGAGTTCAAAGCGGTCCGTGAGGGAGGGATTGGAATCCTTTCGTCTCGCAAGCGGGGAAATCTCGATCGGATAATCGGTGATGAACGTCGGCTGGTGGAGATTGGGTTCGACGGTCGCTTCAAAGATGTCATTGACGATGGTCCAGAGCGGATCTTGGGGGCCGACCGGCACCTTCAACTCCCGGGCCGCGGCCAGCGCCTTGTCCCGATCCAGCAGCACGGAGGGGTCCAGTCCGTTCATCTCCACGATTGATTGGTGGTACGACCAGCGCCGCCACGGCGGGGCGAGCGTAATGTCCTTGCCCTGATAAGGAATGGTGCCCGTGCCGAGGATCTGGAGCGCGAGCGTCGACACCAATTCCTCTGTCAACTCGATGAGATCGTGATAATCGGCATAGGAGACGTAAAATTCGAGCATCGTGAATTCGGGGTTGTGGATCGTCGAGATGCCTTCGTTCCTGAAGTTGCGGTTGATTTCAAATACGCGGGGGAATCCGCCCACGATCAACCGCTTAAGGTACAGTTCCGGCGCAATGCGGAGATACAGGTCCACGCCCAAGGCATTATG
Organism: uncultured Nitrospira sp.; assembly: GCA_964416255.1. Taxonomy (GTDB): domain Bacteria; phylum Nitrospirota; class Nitrospiria; order Nitrospirales; family Nitrospiraceae; genus Nitrospira_D. The sequence continues at coordinate 7,378 of CAYQDJ010000064.1, forward strand.
ATGGGTGACGAACGGCTTGGCCGCGGCCCCGCCGGGGATCGGATGCATCATCGGTGTTTCGACTTCGAGGAATTCTCGCTCGATCAAGAACGCACGGATACCCGCAATGATCCGGCTGCGCATCACAAAAATGTGATGGATGTCCGGATTGGCGATGAGGTCAACGTAGCGTTGACGGTATCGCGTTTCGACGTCCGTTAATCCATGCCACTTCTCGGGCAGCGGGCGAAGCGCTTTGCTCAAGAAGGTGAGCTGATGCACTTCGGCCGTCAATTCGTTGGTCTTGGTGCGGAATAACACGCCGGTCACTCCCATCCAATCGCCCAAGTCCAACTGTTCCCAGACCGAGTAGGCCTGGTCGGACAGGAGGTCCTTCTTCAAATACACCTGCAAGCGGTCGGGCCCGTCCTGGAGGACGGCAAACCCCGCCTTGCCGAACCGGCGAACGGCGACCACCCGTCCCGCGAAGGTGCAGGAGATGTGTTCTTGCTCCAGCACCTCTTTATTTTTTTCCCCGTGCAGGCGAATGAGGTGCCCCGCCCGGTCCTTGACCTCGAAGCGGCTCCCGTAAGGGGCCACCCCGGCTTCTCGGAGATGGTCGAGTTTCTTGATCCGTTGCTGCCGTTGCTCGTTCAGTTCATCCATACGATGAGTCAGAAGGGAGGCTCCGCTGCTAGAATGCAGGTTCATCGACGACTTCCGTCCGCGTCCCCTTCGCCGTTTTTCCTTTCAAGTAGGCTTCGATGAAGCCGTCCAGCTCGCCGTCCATAACGGCCGCCACCTGACTGCTCTCATGACCGGTACGGTGATCTTTCACCATTTGATAGGGTTGAAAGACATACGAACGAATTTGGCTTCCCCAGGCAATGTCTTTTTTCTCGCCGACGATCGCATTGAACTCAGCCTCTTTTCGTTTTTGCTCGACTTCAAAGAGGCGGGCCTTGAGGATTTTCATCGCCCCCATGCGGTTCTGTAGCTGCGACCGTTCGTTTTGGCATTGCACGACAATTCCCGTCGGGAGATGCGTGATGCGGATGGCCGTTTCCACCTTGTTGACGTTCTGGCCGCCGGCGCCGCCCGCTCGAAACGTGTCGATGCGCAAATCCTTGTCCTCGATGGCGACCTCCGCATCGTCGCTCAATTCCGGATACACGAATACCGAGGCGAACGAGGTATGGCGGCGCTTGTTGGAGTCGAAGGGGGAAATCCGGACCAGGCGATGGACGCCCGCTTCGGCTTTCACGTACCCATAGGCATAGGGGCCGGTCACGGAAATGGTCGCGCTCTTGATGCCGGCTTCATCGCCGGCGAGAACATCCAACGTCTCCACCGTGAACCCTTTGTGCTCCGCCCACCGCACGTACATCCGGAGCAGCATCTGGGCCCAGTCTTGCGACTCCGTCCCCCCGGCGCCCGGATGAATCGCCATGATCGCGTTGTTCTGATCCAATTCGCCCGAGAGGAGCATCTCGACACGCAGACTGGCCAGCCGGGATCCAAAATCCTTCACCTCCGCGGCGAGTTCGGTTTCCAGACCAGGATCACCTGTCTCCTGCGCGAGTTCCAGGAGGGCGCCGAGATCGTTGAGTTTCGCATCGATCTCGCGCCATTCCCGCAGTTCACGCTCCAAATGCACTTTTTTCCTGCTGATCGCGGCAGCGGCGCGCGTATCCTTCCAAAAGGAGGACTGTCCCATCTGGGCTTCGAGTTCTTCCAAATCGGTCGTCATACGGGCAAAGTCAAAGATGCCCCCGTAATTCAGCGACCTGTTCTCCGACAGCACGGACCCGTGTTTGGATGTCCTCTAACATATCTGATCCTTTCCTGGTTACGCCGGAGTGACGGCGGTGGTGCCGTGGGCAGGTTCCTTGGTTCGGAAGTATCCGAACAGGCACACAATCGCACAGACTATCACACACACATAGGCGAACACATCCCCGTAATGAGTATAAAACGTATGCGGCTGCCATGTCGGGATGGTGGCGTGGGCTGCTTCTTCGGTGAAGAGGGAGGTGGCCTCAAGAATGCGTCCGAACGGATCGATGAATCCGGAAATGCCGGTGTTGGCCGACCGGGCGAACGCCAGGTGGTTTTCCACGGAGCGAAAGACCACCATGGCAAAATGCTGCGCGGGGGCCGAGGACTCGCCGAACCAGCCGTCGTTGGTGATCGTGACCAAGAACTCGGCGCCGTTGGCGGCAAACCGGCGCACGAGATCCGGGAAAATCACTTCGTAGCAGATCGCGACCCCAAACTTTACGGGTCGTGGTCCCGTTCCGTCTCCGGTGGTGTTGAGCGCGAAGGACATCACGGTCGCTCCCGGGCCGGCTTCGAAGTCCCCGATGCCTTCCACCAGTTTGTCCAGAAAGAAGAGCAACGATGACTTGAGCGGAATGTATTCGCCGAACGGCACCAGATGGTGCTTGTCATACCGTCCCAGGATCGATCCGTCCGGCGTGAGGAGATAGGCGCTGTTCAAGAGATAGGGACGACGGTCGGCATAAAAACGGAGCGCGGGGCTTCCGAGGAGCAGCGGCGCCTTGGCGCGCTCCGCCCACTCGACCAACAACAGCTGGTAGTCCTGTTCCCGTTCCAAGAAGAACGGAGTGGCGGCTTCCGGCCAAACGATCAGATCCATATTCGTCCCAAAGCTGGCCGTGAGGCGGTCAAACCGCCGCATCGTCGCATCACGGAAGGACAGATCCCATTTCACGGTTTGGTCGATATTCGGTTGCACGACCCCCACCCGAATAGCTGAGCGAGGCACGTCGGCAAAGGGAGCCTCCGTGAGGATGCGATGGCCATAGTTCCAGGAAAGCGCCACGAGGAGGGCAGTCATGGAAACCAGTTCCCACGGCAACTTGGCCGGCCGAAATCCACGGAAAAACGGCATCAGCCAAGCGCACAATTCGGCCAGCGCCAGGTTCACCATGACAATGAGAAAGGACACACCATAGACGCCCGCATGGTCCGAAATTTGAATAACTTCAAGGTGCCGATACTGTGAATAGCCCAGGAGACACCAGGGGAGGCCGGAGAAGGCGTAGGTGCGCAGGAGTTCAAGGCTGACCCAGAAACAGGGGGCCAGGAGAACCCCGTAGCGTGGAATGAGTTCCCGCAGCCAGACGACACTCAGACTGTATACTCCTACATAGACGCCCAAATAGGCCGTGAGGAGCAGAAGGATCAAATAGCTGACGGGAAGCGGCACCTTGCCGTATGTCGTCATGGCCGTCACGACCCAGGCCATGATCCCGGTAAAACCGATTGTACCGGTCAACCAGCCCAGCCAAAACGCGCGCCGCTTGGTTATCTGGTCGAGGGCCATATGTAATGGGATGAGAGCGAACCAAGCCAGGAGCCCAAACTCGAATCGGGGAAAACAGAAGGGCAAAAGCAGCCCGCTCGCGCAAGCAAGAAGGATCTGGCGAGCACGACCGTGATTCATTGCGATGGTACCTTAACGAAAGAATCCCTGGACTTGCAAGCGAAGCCCCGGATATATCGGCAACTTGCTGTTCACGTTTGAATGGCGAGCCTGGGAGGGGATGGAAAGGATGCGTCATCGAGAAGAGCGCGGTTCAATCAATATGAAACTGGATTTCTCGCGAGTAAGCCGTCAGAATCAGTGACGGGTGACATATGGGATCGGCAAGATGAACGAAATGGAGCCAGACAGCCCTATGAATGTCTTTCCAACAAACTCGCGGCCATACCCCGAAGACATGAAGGATTGGATTGGAGGAGAAGCGGCGCTCGGTCTGCAGGCCGAGGATCACGTGCGTTGGCGCGAGCAGACCGGCGCAAATGGAACAGTCATCACCCTTCTGGGATTGGCGTTCGGTGGCGGGTTCGCCTTAGGGAGCGTCCTCTGTGCTCTCTGGCGTCGCCGGTCCTAACCAAGGTCGTCTAGTCGGCGCTGCCCGATTCTCTTTTCAAGGCTCTCTCGCCCGCATCTCCCACTCCAGGGGAACCCATAGTAGACGATCCTCGGTGCCTATCGCAGGATAGAGCAGTGCCCGCTTGATCCCACTGCGTAAGAGGACAAGTGTTGCGATGCGCTGGACGGTCTTGCTCATGATCGGAATGGTCGGGTTGTTCATACCTGCGTGTATGTCTCAAGTCCAGCCCGAAACGGCCGCTGTTCGGCATCCGGAGCATTCGATCAAACCGCAACAGCCACCGGTGAGTCCCCCAGCGCCGACGCCGAAACTGCGGCAGAGACAGGACCCGGATTCACGGCAGTACGGAGAAGCCAAGGCTTCCACGCCTCAACGGACTCCGCCGGGGATGGCGGACTTCATCCCGGCAACGGTCTCATCTCACCAGCCTCTTAGGCATCCGTCTCCTTGACTCGTAACTCAACATCGCGTAAGCGAACCAACTGAATAGGAGGAAGCATGGCCAAATCCGTATATGGCATCACGGGAACCCCGGCGGACACCGCGCAAGCGATCGATCGATTGAGAGCCGCCGGTTTTATGGCCACCGATGTGTCCGTCCTGACGGCACACAATCAAGGGGACGAAGGGTTGGCCATCGAAAGACAAACCAAGAGCCTGGAGGGAACCGCCACCGGTGCCAGTGCCGGAGGTGTGCTGGGGGGAGTGCTTGGCCTGTTGGCCGGTATGGGCACCTTGGCCATTCCAGGTTTGGGCATATTTGTTGCCGCAGGGCCGCTGTTGGCGACACTCAGTGGAATCGGAATCGGTGCGAGCGTCGGCGGATTGACTGGTGGCTTGATCGGCCTGGGAATTCCGGAATATGAAGCGAAGGCGTATCAAGACCATCTGGAGAAAGGACGAGTTCTGATCGCCGTTCATTGCGCCGACGATCTGGCGATCGGCCGCGCCCGGGATGTCTTGGAGGCGTCCGGTGCCTCCGATATTGCGGTCAGTCGAGATGTCGCGGCGTGACACGCCGCCGACTCGGATTATCTTTGTCTCATCCGACGCAGGAAACGGCTTCATTGGTCCGCTTCATGCTCCGGTCTGCTCGCGGTGACGTGAAGTGCCGGGATCATGTCGGCGGACGTGATCCGTTGCTGTTCGCGGACAACACTTCCCCAGCCGTCCAGGAACCATAAAGCCCCTTATCGATTTGTCATTACGACCGCTTGACTCTGTCTACAGAGTAAGGGTACGGATGGGGGAGAGTAGTGACGTCCGAGAATCACCCGGGGACATCGAGCCTTTGAAGGAAACAAAGACCAACTCCTGGATCTTGCTTCTGGTGTACGCCGTGGCTGTCGCCATCGCCGTGCTGGATTGGTTTCCGCAGACGCGGGCTATTCCCTGGCACGGGTTGTTTGTCATTCCGGTTGTGTGGATCGCCTTATGGTCCGCGGAGGAAGATGCGTTCCCGGTGACCATGATGGCGTGCGTCGTCAGCATTCTCGTCATCGTCAGCGGCTATCTCACCCGCGATAACGCGGTCGCGGCGCATCCGGGCGAGCGCATGATCGTGATCAGCTCCATCTGGGCAACCGTCTTTCTCGCCCTACTCCGGAAACGGGCTCGTCGCACCTACAAGTGGATCACCCTCATCGGCCGCCGCTGAGGACAACCTCCGCTCCAAGCCAGGGATCTTCCCAGGGCGCACCCCGTCACGCAGACGGATACAGTGACATGAGAAGGAGGTGCGCTATGCGGATAGGAACGATGGTGCTCGTGTTGGCAGTGCTCGCGCTCAACGTAGGGATCACCGGCTGTGCCCGGAACGCGGCGGAACGACGCGCCGCCTCACCGACGATGGGCGAGCGGTTCAAACAGGACTCGGTCACCGGGCAAGTCAGTGATATCGGAACGAAGCATGTGTCCATCCGAGACAACGACGGCGAATTGCGTCGGGTGCGCGTCGACGATCGCACAAAGATGGACCAGGTCGCCATTGGGGATCAGGTCAAGGCCTACGTGTCGGACGAAGGGTATGCGTCGACGATCCAGCGGGTTGCGCCATAGCCCTCAAATGGGAAAGCCGGACGGAGGACGCGAAAAGGGTAGGACGCCCTTTTCGTGCGCCGCACTCATGTAGACATGGCCGAAGGTGACTGTGAATGCCGCCCCTTGTCGTCACAACCAGGTTGATTTTGCTGCTGGCGCTCATCTGTTCGCTTTCATGCAGCCGCCCGCGCTATCTTCCCGATATTACGCTCACCCCGGAAAATCGTATTATTGATGCGACCGCCGAGCTGCACGACTTTTACCTGAAGCCGGCCTTGGTGTCGGGCAAGGAGACGTTTGGTCTGGAAGGCCCCGGGGTGAAGGAGGCAGACCCGCGAGAACTTGTTGTTCAAGTCGAAGGGGAGTTGCTGAGAGCCTTTCAGGCCTCGGGCATGTTCACACGCGTGACGCGTTTCGATCCGCAACCGGATGTCATTCTCACCGGCCGCATCAATGCCCTCTACGAACATTATCGACCGCAAGTGTGGACGTACGTGCCGGGTCTCGACACCATGACGAAAATTCTGCGGCTCAAGAGTCATGCGAGCAGCGGACAGGCGAGTCTGACGCTCTTTGTGTTGCGGCCGACCGGCGAGGTGCTCGGGACTTACCGGGGAAAGGCCACGTTTCGCGAGACGTTCAATCCGACCGACAGCGTCCCTCCCGGCGCCCGATTGAACCGCGCTTTATCCGAAGCCGTGCAGCAGATCCATGACCAGGTGGTGCGTGACGCGCAGGTGCGGCGGATCGCTTCCCGTTGATCTCTCACCGACGAATTCGAGGGAGGGGTGAAACTCCAGGAATCCCCCTGTATCCCTCCCGAGCACTTTGATTGAGAATCATCCACAAGGAGGTGTTATGAAACGTGCAGGCTCAGCCATCTGGAAGGGCGATCTGAAATCCGGCAAAGGGACGGTGTCCACGAACAGCGGGGTCCTGTCCAACACCGCGTACTCCTTCTCGACCCGGTTCGAGAACGGCACCGGGACGAACCCTGAGGAACTCATCGCGGCCGCGCATGCGGGCTGCTTCACGATGGCCTTGTCCGGCCAGTTGGGGAATGCCGGGCTGGTTCCGGAGCAGCTCGAGACCACGGCGACCGTCACCTTCGACAAACTCGAGGCCGGATGGACCGTCACCAATATTCATTTGCAAGTGACCGGCAGAGTCCCCAAGGCTGAGCAGGCCGCCTGGGAAAAGGCCACGGATGCGGCCAAAACCGGCTGTCCCATCTCGCGACTGTTCAACACCACCATCACGATGGACGCCACGTTGGAACACTAGCGACACCGGGAACGCCACGGCCGGAGCGCGATCAATTCCATCCTGGGCGAGGGCGGCCGTCCTCGGACAGGCAGGCGGAACGCGGCACCCCGCATCGAATGGCGCTTGTGAAGGCGTGAGACATGCACCGTCTGAAGCAGAAGATCGCGATTGTGACCGGGAGCAGCAGTGGGATCGGGAAGGCGATCGCCGTGGCCTTCGGACGAGAAGGCGCGACTGTCGTCGTCGCCGCAAGGCGCGCGGCTCTCTGTGAACAAACCGTCGATCACATTGTCAACGAAGGCGGCGAGGCCTGGGCGATGCAAACCGATGTGACCGACGAACATCAGGTCGATCGGCTGATCGACCAGAGCGTGGCACGGTACGGCCGTGTGGACATCCTGGTCAACAATGCGGGCATCGGCGGCGGCGGACGTCTGGCCGACCTCTCCACCGCCGTGTTCGATCAGATCATGAATGTGAATGTGCGCGGGACGTTTTTCTGTTGCCGGGCGGGCTTCACGCACATGCAACGCCAGGGAGGCGGCGTCATCATCAATATGGCGAGTGTGGCCGGCCTGCAGGCGTGGGCCGGGACCGGCGCTTATAGTGCGTCGAAACATGCGATCCTGGCCTTCACCAAAGCGCTGGCGGATGAAGGCCGGCCGTTTCAGATCAAAGCGAGCGCCCTCTGCCCTGGTGCGGTCGCGGACGAACTGGTGGATGCGCCGGCCGACGAGATCCGGCGAAGCGAAAAGATCGACCCGTTCGACGTGGCGGAAGCCGCCGTCTACCTGGCGACGCTTGGGCGCCACACCGTCGTCCATCAGATCGTGCTCGATCGACTTGGAGCCGATTGGTGAAGCCCCGGCTGCCTTGCCTTGCACCGTCTTTTCCACGGGTGCTAAGATCCGTGACTCAACGATCGGAGAGTACGGCATGCCGAACATTACGCTGTTGGTGTCGCCGACGTGCGGAGCGTGTCCGTCGGCCAAGAGTCTTTGGAAACAGCTGCGGGTCAAGTACAGTTTTTCCTATCGGGAAGTGGATATCACCACCCAAGACGGACAAGACCTCGCCAATCGTCACTCTGTCCGGGCGGTGCCCGCCACGATCATCGACGGCCGGTTGACGTTCGTCGGCGTGCCCAGCCGAGAGAGCGCCGAAAAGGCGCTGCAGCTCAAAATGAAACCACGTGAGTGAGGACGAGCGCCATGGTTTCAGATGATGAAGACTTCGAGCTTCCCCCGCTGCCTATTCTCGACAAGGGGCCGCCGCCGGATTGCCCGATCTGCGGAGATCCGATGGCCTTCATCGACGGCGACTGGGCCTGTGTGGACTGTAATGGAGAACTGCTGGGCCCTGAAACCGGCTAGCGGGCGGTGACCGGGCAATGACCTGCACGCGTGAAGGATCCCCCCGTTTTCTTCCGGCGAGTGTCATCCGACTCGTGTCGCCCGACACTGCTCCCAGCTTGTCATGCTCCGCGTAATCACCGGCCGCGTGCATCCCCACCTTGAGACCGCGTTCGTCGATCATGTGCGTCGCGTAAAGGCCGACGATCCATTCGGGCCGGTTGCCGTGGTGGTTCCATCCAAGACGTTGGTGGACCGCCTTCGCCGACTCCTGGTCCTCGAACAGGGACTCTCCCTGTTGAATGTCCATCTTCTGACCTTTCATCAATTGGCGCTTCGCCTGGCCGAGGAAGTCCGCGCCTCGTCGCCGGCTCTGCAGGTGGTGGATGAGTTGTTCTTCGAACAATTGATCCGCCATATCGTGACCACCCGGCTGCCAAGCCTCGCTCCGCTCCAGCAGGTCGGTTGTTCGTCCGGGACGTGGAGCGCGCTGTGGGCCACGGTACGCGATCTCCGGGATGCCGGGGTTGAGCCGATCTCGGCGTTGCGCGCGATCGACGAGGGATGGTTCGACGAGGAGGACCGCCCATGGTTGCGCGCCTTGTGGACGCTCCACGGCGCCGTCGCCGAAGCGAGTCAGGCCCTGCATGCCGGCACTGCGGAGGATCTCGCGGGTTCACTGTCGCCCGTTGTCTCGGACTCGTTGTTCCTCGCCGGCTTGAAAGAGGCTGTCTACTATGGGTTTTACGATCTCACCCAGGCGCAGTTGTCTTTTTTTGAAGCGGTGAGCAGAGCGGTGCCGACGACGCTCTTCTTTCCGTTAGATCCGCATCCCTCATTTCGCTTCGCGCAGCGCTTTTTTGACCGGTTCCTCCAGCCACTGATGCCCCGTTCCGACCAGCTGCGTCGGGTCGGCGACCGGGAGACGGCCGATGGTCGTCCGCCGGTCTGCGTGATTCGGAGCGTCGTCGGGGCAGAGGAAGAAGTGGCCTCGACCTGCCGGATGATTCTCGATCTGGTCGAAACGAACGGCTACCGTTTCGAGGACATTGGGGTCGTCGCCCGCACATTGGAACCCTATCAGCCGAGTCTCCAGGCTCAGTTCGATCGGCATCGTATTCCACTGGTCTGCTCCCTTGGACCACCGCTGATTCAGGAACCGCTGTGCAAGACACTCCTGCAACTCGCCTCGCTGCCGCTGCAGGATTATGACCGCACGACCATGCTGGAGGTGGTGACCTCGCCGCTGTTCCGCCGTCTCGAACTGAGCGAGGCCGAATCGGCTCAGGCCGATCTGTGGAAGCAGCTGGTGAGCGCACTCGAGATCACCCGCGGCATTGATGATTGGGCACGGCTCGGCGCCGCCTGTGGGCCCGGCGGACACGTGACCGGCGGCGGCGCAGACGGATCAGCCGTGTCACTGGATTTCACGCCCGAGGTGATCCAAGGCTGCTGGAACGTCGTGTCGGGAATCATCAAAGACATGGCGGCGCTCCCGGTTCGCGCCTCGGTGACCGAGTGCCTTCGGGCCTTCCACGAGATCCTTTCGTGCCGGCTGAAGCCTGCCCGCCCGGATGAATCGGATCCCGGTAGTCTGGCCACCGTGTGGGAAAGTATCGACCGGGTGTGTGCCGCGCTCACGCAGCTGGAGCCGCTCGGCGACGAGTTTACTTGGGCGGAGTTCGTGGATCTGCTCACCCTTGCGATCGAACGGACGGCGGTGCAAGCCGAAGAGGCCGATCATCCCGGTGTCGCCGTGCTC
>CAYQDJ010000065.1:0-17133 GCA_964416255.1 uncultured Nitrospira sp.
CTCGGCCTTCTACAGGCTTCGTCGGGCCTTGGCGGAATTTCGGCCCGACGTCGTGCACGTCCGCTTGTTTCTGTCTCAACTGTCGCCGGTGGTCCTGCCCCTTCTACGCGGCATCCCTGCCATCTATCATGACGGATGGTATCGGACCGTGTGTCCGATCGGATCGAGAGTCTTGCCCGATGGCAGGGCCTGTCGCGACCCTGCCGGCACCGTTTGTTATCAAAGTGGGTGTGTGCCTCTCCTGACCTGGCCCCTGTTGATGGCTCAACTCCGTCTGTGGCGGTCCTGGCGGGACGTCTTTGATGTGGTGGTTGCCAACAGCAGAGCCGTGGCCGGTTGGCTGGAAGCATCCGGCATATTTCCCGTTGAGGTCATCTACAACGGCATCGTGGCCCGTGCCCCGCGGCCTCCACTACGAGACCCGCCGACCGTTGTGTTCGCGGGTCGATTGGCCCATGAGAAAGGTGTGGATCTCCTGTTGGCAGCCTACAAGCGCGTGATCCAATCAGTGCCTCAGGCGCGGTTGCTCATTGCCGGCGAAGGCGCGGAGGGTGGCCGCTTGCGGGAGATGGCAAGGCAAATTGGCGGCAATATTGAATTTCTCGGTCACCAGCCGCGCGAGAGGTTGGAGCGCCGCTTTGAGGAAGCCTGGGTGCAAGTCGTGCCGTCACGCGGTGCAGAGGCCTTCGGCAATGCGGCGGCTGAAGCGATGATGCGGGGCACAGCCCTCGTGGCGAGCGCGACCGGAGGGTTTGCCGAATATGTGCAGCACGAGCACACGGGCCTGTTGGTGCCGCCCGGGGATGCGACAGAGCTCAGTGAGGCGATCCTTCAGGTGGTTAGCAACCGCGCCTATGCCGAAACGCTGGGTCAGGCGGCGCGGCGCTTCGCGCTCCAGACATTCGATCAGGAGCAGTTTCTCGATCGGTTTGTGGCGATTTATGAGCAGCTGGTCAAGACCCGAGCTACACGCACTGATAAGAGGCGTGAGTATCGACACAATCGGCGATGCGCACCCGTTGCCCTGTCGCGGCGGATTGCGTCGCCGCAAGAGCCACTCGGGTGGCTTCCCGGCCGTCCGCAAAGCTGGCTCCTGCCGGTTTCCCGCTTTGAATGGCCTCGAGGAAGCCGGCCCACTGATTGAGATACGCATTGGCATAGTACCCCCCCAGCGGCACGGCACGGGCGGCGCGGAGCACTCGTCCGGGTATTGACTGGGCCATCGGCCACAGTTTCTTCACGCCCTTCAGGCCGGATGGCTCGAATGACATGCCGTCCAGTGCGTAGGCGCCGATTCGCAGCCGGCCCGCCGAGCCATAAATCTCGAGTTCCAGACTATCGGCCGTACCCTGGCAAAAACTGGCGGACGTCAAGATGCCGTTCGTGAGACGCGCCGTGACGACGGCGGTGCTGTCATCGTGTTCCGTCGAGCGGCTTGTGACCTGCACTTCCTCCACCTCACTCGCGGTGAGGAACCGCCATAGGTCATAGTAGTGCACGCCGGATTCGATCAGGACTCCGCCGCCGGCCTGTCGGCTGGTCCGCCAGGCCGGAAGATTGGCACGCCAGCGGATGCCACTGGTGAATACCGTGCGGAGCAATTCAACGTTCCCAAGCCGACCGGCAGTCATCCACTCATGCGCCTCACGCACGACCCGGTGCCAACGTAGGTGAAAGCCAACCATGGATAGTGCCGAAGAGGACTCGGCCGTGCGCACCAATGTATTGCATTCGTCGAGCGAGAGGGCCAGCGGTTTCTCCATGAACAGGTGCTTGTTCGCGGACAAGGCCGCCTGCCCGATGGCGGCATGGAGCGCCGGAGGTACACAGACCGCCACCGCTTCGACCGAAGGGTTTTGCAACAGCTCGCGATAATCCAGGTAGCGGTTCGGAATGGCATAACGATCGGCGACGGCGGTCAGTGCGTCCCGTCGCGTGCCGGCAATTGCCGTGAGCCGAATCCCTGGAAGCCGTTGCAACACGGGCAGGTGAAGCCTTGCCGCCGCTCCGGAGTAGCCGATCATTCCCAGACGTATTGGCATAAGAACCTGGATTGATGGACGTGCCGCGCGGCTTTCCCATTCCCGCTGCGTCTTGCGAGGACAGCCGTTCGCGTTTTCATGTGCACCCTTGTATCATGGGACCGTCTCTCTCCGTAAGATCTGGTCGTTCCATCGCCGTGCCGAGGCGCATGATTCAGCCGCATACATCCAGTCCCATGGCAATTCTCGTGTTTGACGCAGGAGACGTCGGCTTGATTGAGCAATGGGCCGATGAGGGATATCTGCCGACCATTAAGGGGGTGCTGGACCGAGGGGCACAAAGCCGGCTGTCTGGGCCTGAACTGATCAGCGAGAACGGGATTTGGGTCTCCCTCTTTTCCGGCCTCAGTCGGGCACAACACGGCTATTATTATTGGCGTCCGCTCAAGCCGGGCACCTATGAACTGGAACTCTCCAATCAACGAGTCGACAAAGCCGAGCCCTTTTGGGCGCAGCTGCGGCATATCGACATGCGAGTCGCGGTGATTGATGTGCCGGAGGTACATTGTGCGGAAGGCGTCCCCGGCGTCCAGGTGGCCAACTGGGCACCCCACAATGCCCGCTTTGCCGGGTATTCGGTCCCGGCGCCTCTGTTTGCCGATTTGTGCAGGCAGTTTGGACCGCCGCTCGGAGTGGAAGAACGAGTGGGCAGCACAGTCGATGAGGACGTGCGGATCTACCAAGGGTTGCTGAAGCAAATCGAGCAGAAAGCGTCCATCTGCCGGCATCTACTGTCCCGCGATCGATGTGATCTCGTGGTCATCGGGTTTCATGAGTCCCACATTGCCGATCATCAGTTCTGGAAGTATTGCGATCGTTCCAGTGCGCCGGTGGCGCATGACGGTCGGCTGACCCATGCCACGCGCGACGTGTACCAAGCGATCGATCGGGCCTTCGGCGATCTCCTTAAAAATTTCAACCAAGATTGCACGGTGGTCGTTCTTTCGAACATGGGAGTGCAGGAAGATTATCCAAACCTCGAACTGACGCAAGCCTTTTGCCGCCAGCTTGGCTATCATCAGATACAGTCTCGGTCAAGTTCCTGGTCGTCACTCTCTCGGGTCATCCGGTGTGTGATCCCGCAATCCTGGCAACGGGGCATCAGCGAGAGGCTGCCGGACCGCTTTCACGGCCGGATGCTATCCAGGGAATGGTTGGGAGGCACGGACTGGTCCACCACCACGGTGTTTCCGATCCCGGCGTATTTCCTGGGATTTCTGCGCGTGAATTTACGAGGTCGAGAGCCGCAAGGCATCGTCGAACCGGGCCGGGACTATCGGCGCCTGCTGGACCGAGTCGAAGCAGACATGAAGCGCCTCGTGGATCCTCTCAGCGGCAAACCCGCCATTCGGTATATCGCCCGCACCGTGGATCACTATAAGATCGAACCGCATCCATCCTTGCCTGATCTATTCTTCGACTGGGCTCCCACGCCGTACCCGAAACGCCGCGTTGAACACCCCCACGCGGTGCTGGAGCAGAAGGACCTGTTCTTTAATCGGGACACCCGGCACGACCTCTGCGGATTGTTTGCGGTTGCCGGCCCGGGTATTGCCAGTCGGAAGCGGATTCCCAATGTGTCGGTACTCGATGTGGCGCCAACCTTGTTGCGTCTGCTGAACCAGCCGGTCCCGGCGTCCATGCAGGGCGCCGTTGCAGCAGAATTGCTCACCTGACGACCTTCCGTTTTTCAGCCATTCGTCGCGGTTCCCTGGAGCTGTAGGTAGGATAGCCGCGTTGCATTACAATTGTTGTGCATATTACACTTCTCTGAACGCATACAGCTATATGGCGGAAGGGTACCGCAATGCCGACCATACGAGTTCTGGTCGTTGATGACAATGCTGCCTTTCGACTGGTGGTGGGCAGTGTGCTCAAGCGCTCTCCAGGCATCGAGGTGGTGGGCGAAGCCACGAACGGCGAGGAGGCGGTGGCATCCGTCGGCCAGGTTAAGCCTCATGTGATTGTCATGGATGTGAATATGCCGAAGATGAACGGCATTGAAGCGACATTCCGCATCAAGAGCCAATGTCCCGGCATAGCCATGATCGGGCTCACCATCAATGAGGACGAGGCGACGATGGCCGCCATGCGGCAAGCCGGGGTGTTTCTGATGATCAAGAAGGAAAGTCTCTTCGAGGACCTGCTCCCAGCTATTCGGAAAGCGGTTGGCTCACCGGAGGATACGGAAACTGGAGAGAGTCCGGGGCACGCGGTGGAATCGCATGGCGGGGTCATTTCCCTGGATGACGGGCTGGAGGGAGAACGTTCCCCCAAAGGTACGACGCCATAAACACCTCGGTGGACCTCACGAATTGTTCGCACATGGTTTCACCCCTGCGAGTAGGTCTTGATCTCCTTCAAGTACTCCTCAATAGCCCGGACTGCCTGTTGAAAGCACTCACATGCTATCCCTTTCATCCCGCGGATGCTGAGTAACTCAACCTTCCCATAACGGTACCTCACGAGGCCCTTGTCTTGAAGATGCGCGAGCGTCTGGGTCACCGTCACTCGTTGGGCTCCAAGCTGTTCGGCAAGGAAGTCATGCGTAAAGGGAAAGTGTGTGAGCCCAGTGCGATGCCGATGCGCGAGTAGCCATCGGCCTAATCGTTGTTGGACCGAATGAAACTGACTGCATCCCACCGAGACCACCACATGGCGAAACAGCACGGCACTAAAGCGCCCCACCATTCGTTCGAACACCGGGACGTCCGGCAAAAGCGAGCGGAGCGTGGACACATTGAGGCGGAATGCCAGGCCGCCCACCTGTACGAGGGTTCGGCAGGGCGACCTTTTGAGCCCTGCTAACACATACGAACTGGTACAGCCTTCGTGGCCGATCACCGCCACCTCAACCGAGTGACCGGGCGGCTGCATGCCGAGGAGGCTGATCGCCGCCGTGATCGGGAAGTCGATATGGCGAAGCGGACTCCCGATATGGTCGATCTCCTCTTTCGTGTGCAAGGACACCAGGCCTAAATGCGGTCGCAGCACGGCCTGTTCACGTCGAGGCAGTCGGGCGAGCAACTGGTTGTGTTGTGCGTGGCGTTGTGGTGTCGGCATTCTTCGTATTATTGTATAGGCCACTTTCTATAGGTTCCATGGATGAGACGGGGCGTTTCCCTAGTCGGTCAGTGCAGTCTTACGTGAA
Organism: uncultured Nitrospira sp.; assembly: GCA_964416255.1. Classification (GTDB taxonomy): domain Bacteria; phylum Nitrospirota; class Nitrospiria; order Nitrospirales; family Nitrospiraceae; genus Nitrospira_D. The sequence continues at coordinate 5,194 of CAYQDJ010000065.1, forward strand.
CAGCCTTATAACGATACGTATAGGTGCCCGATACCTTGTGTTGGGAAGTTGAGCCGTATCAATATCGCCATCGCACGTCACAATCAGACAGAGGTCGTCGGCATACGTCCGGCCTTTGCTTTCACCGCGCACTCGGGTATTCTCGGTGAGGGCTAAACCTGTCCAACCAGGAGGTGGCCATGAGGACGCACGTGACTCTTCTCCTCGGTGTGATCGCACTCTGTCTGCTTCCGGCATGCATGAATGGATATATCGCACCGTACCCGGTGCTTGGCGACCGGACTCAAGAGATCGATGAACTGCGGGCCGAGGCGGTCGGAGGCACACCGCAGGACAGGTACGAGGTTGGACTCCGGTATGAGACCGGCATGGTCATGCCGCATGACTACCAAGAGGCCGTCCGCTGGTATCAACAAGCGGCCTCTCAAGGGGACCCTGATGCCCAGTACAAACTCTGCGTCATGGCGGACAACGGCCGGGGGATGCCCCAAGATTTTCAGCAGGCATTACAATGGTGCCGTCTTGCGGCCGATCAAGGTCAAGCGCGTGCCATGTATACCTTGGGAGTGCATTATCATACCGCGCGTGGCGTCGCGCAGGATCTTGTGCACGCGCATCTCTGGTACAACCTGGCGGCGGCCAATGGAGATGCTGGCGGAGCCGCCTGGCGTGATCGGCTGGCTCGCGACATGACGTCCGCCCAGGTGGCCGAGGCGCACCTGCTGGCGCGCGAATGGTACGCCAATCACGACTTCAAAACCGTTCGACGCGCCAAGCTCCGAGCACGCTCATGATCCAGCGGGTCATGTCCTGGTCGAGATCGAGCCGACGGCAGGACGGGCAGGACAGCTCCGTCACGCCTCCAACCCCGTTGCAAAACGGGCAAGGGGATCGTGGCTGAGCCGTGAGCTCCTCGGGCGGGGAGACCGGCGTGATGAGCGGCTCGGGCGCCGGAACCCGAAAGGCAGAACGTGGCGTCGCAAACGGTTCCGGGGAGACTGCACGGGGTTCGCCCATGCGGCGGCGACGAGCCACCTGCGCGTCGTAGGTCCTCCTCCTTTCCGGATCGGATAACACTTCATAGGCTTCTTGGAGCGCTTGGAACTGCTCCTTGCCTTCCATCCCGGCGCGGTCAGGATGCCACTGCTTCGCCAATTTGCGATACGCCGCTTGGATACCGTGCAACGTGTCCGCGCGGCTGACTCCTAAGACGGCATAATAGTCATCACTGCCCATGTGGCCACCTCTGTCCGGTCGAAAGTCGGTTCCTCGAGCCTACCGTTTACGTGACCGTGACCGCGATAGATTTAGGTTTGGCCTTCTCCGACTTCGGCAAGTGCACGACCAAGAGCCCGTTCGTATACTCCGCAGTCACTTTCTCCTGATTGACCATGTCCGGTACCGTAAAACTCCTGGTAAACGTTCCAAATGCTCGCTCGATCTTGTGGTACCGTTTGCCAGTCTCTTCCTTTTCCTGCTCCCGACGGCCGGAGATGGTCAGCACTCCGTTCTCGACGGACAGTTTGACCTGCTTCTTCTCCACGCCGGGCAGTTCGGCACGGATCTGAAATTCCTCGTCAGTTTCCATTACATCCACCACCGGGGCCCAGTCCGCCAAGGCCATGGATTCTTCTGTGCCCTCCGCCGGCATGCGGCGCTCCGACAGAAGGCGGTTGAGCCGATCGGACATGTGTTCGATTTCCCGGAAGGTATCCCTGGGCGTCACCGTCCGCAACACATACATGAGAGGCCTCCTTTGTGAAGGGTCCAAGGGTCCGCTGAAATGTCTTGTGATTAGTCATTCCTTGGCCAGAGTCAAGAGACCGCAGTCGCTCTGACAGCGGAGCTGCCCCTGTTTTCTTAACCTGTTAACCCGGAACGGCCATACTAGGCCCGATCGGCCCTATCCATCGATATCGCTTAACACGAGCGATTTGCCAGCCATCCTAGGGTGTGGCCCAGGAGATCCAAGTATCCCAGACCTTATAGAGTTCGGGGCGCGTAAGGAAGTTCCGGTATTAATACGAGGAGGGATATGGATGTCCGATTGGATGATCACGCTTCAGGTTCCCTATGCTGAGAATGAGCAACAGTTTTTGGCGCAGACGGTCGCCGTCGCTATCAAGACATATCGTGCCGCGACTGGTTCGGATCAAGCCCAGACAGGGAGAACAAGAGGCCAGTTCTCCGCCAGCGAAGCCGTGGAACGCAGCAACCTGTTCCCACTCGAACAGTCCTGCCGCGGTCAACCACGAACCGATGGGGAGGAATAGTGGTGCGAGATCCGATCCTGCCAAGGAGATTTCAGGAGTGGCGCCATCGAACTTGAAACGTGGCCTCCACACAGACCAAATCTCCCATCGACTGTTACGATGCCTGGACTAGGTCTTCTCCTAGCTGACTGACGCGTGTGCCCCTCCTAAATTCTCGGGGAGCGTGTTTTGTTACTGCGAGCCTCCAGGGCCACCCCTCGCGCATATGGAGGGCGTCAAGGGGCCCTTATCCTCAGGCTCTTCCGTTGCTCCAGCGTGTGGCGGCGAGCAGCGTTCACTTGACGGCATGGCAGCTGACCACCGGCTCCAAAAGGACCGCAGGACGTGACTGAGCGGCCCCAGTCAGAACCAATCTTGAACGGAAGCGAGGTCCTGACCCGCCACTTCCTCCAGAGTCATCATGACTGGGTCACCGTTCTCGATCTTGATGGGCGCCTGCTGGAACTGTCTGAGGGCGGGCAACGGCTCTTGGAGATCGAGGATATTGACCCGTATCTTCATTCCTCGTGGGTCGAACTGTGGAGCCACACGGATCGGGATGCGGCGAGGGCGGCCATCGAGGCGGCTGTCGCGGGGGGCTGCGGTCGGTTCATCGGATCGTGTTGCACCGGATCGGATAAGCGGACATGGTGGGACGTCGTCCTGACACCGCTTCGGATCCCGGTGCCTGCGCCGGGAAAGCTCCTGGCCGCGGCTCGAGACATCACGGAGCGCCGGTCCACTGAAGAAGCCCTACGCGCAGCGCACGACACGTTCCGACACCTCGTCGACCACTCGCCGTTCGGCGTGTTAGCGGTCGACGCGGATTTCCGTCTCGTGCGGGTGAGTGCCGGCGCGCAGCGGGTCTTCCAACATGTTCGTCCGCTGCTCGGTCGCGATTTCGCCGAGGTCCTGCACGCCGTCTGGCCGGATCCTTTTGCAAGCGAGGCCATCGGCCATTTCAGAAGGACGCTCGAGACAGGCGAACCCTACCACGCGCCCGACACGGTCGAGCGGCGCCACGACATTTCCGCGGTTGAATCATACGACTGGAAGGTCGAGCGGGTGACATTCCCTGACCACCGTTTCGGCGTCGTGTGCCATTTCTATGACCTGTCGGATCGACAACGGTACCAAGCTGAATTGCACAGAAGTGAGAATCGTTTGCGCCTTGCCCTCACCGCGGGACAGATGGGGACGTGGGATGTGGACCTCCAAGGTCACGAGACCATGTGGGATGCCAAGCTGCGAACGATTCTGGGTTATCCAGAGGGGACGGTCGCCTCGCCGGACACCTTCTATGAACGGGTGCACCCCGATGATCGGCAGCGGGTGAAAGACACGGTCCGGCGGGCGATCGCCGCCGCCAGCGAAATGGAAGAGGAGTTCCGCATCGTCCGGCCTGACGGCGAGGTGCGCTGGCTGGTCGGAAAAGGGGTGGTGCTCAAGGACGATCAGGGCCGCCCGAGCCGGATGGTCGGCATTAATTACGACATATCACAGCAGAAGCGAGTGGAAAAGGAACTGCGGGAGCGGGAAGCGCTCCTCCAAAAGGTATTGAGAGCGCTTCCTGTCGGTGTGTGGCTACAGGATGCTGGTGGCCGAATCGTCAGTGGGAATCCCGCCGGGCAGGCCATCTGGGCCGGAGCCAGATATGTCGGGCCGGAGGAGTTCGGCCAGTACAAAGGGTGGTGGGCCGATTCCGGAAAGGTGATTGCGGCAGACGAGTGGGCCGCGGCCCGGGCGATCTCCAAGGGAGAAACGTCGCTCAATGAAGAGATCGTGATTGAATGTTTTGACGGAGCCACAAAGGTCCTTCTCAATTCCGCGACTCCCATTCTTGATGAAGAGGGGCGTGTCACCGGCGCGATCATCGTCAACCAGGACATTACCGAGCGTAAACAGGCCGAACAAGCGCTCCAGGAACGCGAGAACCGGCTACGCCTCGCTTTGACCGCCGGGCAGATGGGGACGTGGGACGTGGACCTCCAAGGTCGCGAGACCATGTGGGATGCCAAGCTGCGAACGATTCTGGGTTATCCAGAGGGGACGGTCGCCTCGCCGGACACCTTCTATGAACGGGTGCACCCCGATGATCGGCAGCGGGTGAAAGACACGGTCCGGCGGGCGATCGCCGCCGCCAGCGAAATGGAAGAGGAGTTCCGCATCGTCCGGCCTGACGGCGAGGTGCGCTGGCTGGTCGGAAAAGGGGTGGTGCTCAAGGACGATCAGGGCCGCCCGAGCCGGATGGTCGGCATTAACTACGACATCACCGATCGGAAAATGGCTCAGGTGCGATTGGAGCGCTTTGCCGAAGAATTAGAACGCCGGGTGACGGAGCGAACGGAAGAATTGGTCAACTCGCAGGAACGTCTGCGGGCGCTGGCGAGTGAACTGAACCTGGCTGAACAGCGCGAGCGGAAGCGGCTCGCAGCTGAATTGCATGATCATTTACAGCAGTTGTTGGTGCTGGGGAAACTCAAGCTGGGACAGAGTCGACGGGTGGCGCACGATATGCGCGCGTGCACCGGGATGTTGACCCAGGTTGACGATGTCTTGACAGAGGCGCTCGTCTATCCGCGCACACTCGTTGCGGAGTTGAGTCCGCCCGTCTTGCGTGATCATGGGCTGGCGGTCGGGCTCAAATGGCTCGGGGACTATATGAGAAAGCATGACTTGAGCGTGGCCGTGACGGTGCCGGAGGAGAACGGAGTGAGATTGCCCGAGGAACAGGAAGTGCTGCTGTTTCAGTCGGTCCGCGAACTCTTGATGAACAGCTGGAAACATGGAGGCACAGGCCACGCGATCGTGACCATGGTCCGGCAGGCCGGGGCGCTGCGGATCACAGTGCAGGATCAGGGCAAAGGCTTTCAACGGGCGGCCGCAGAGACCTCTCCCGACCTCTCGTCAAAGTTCGGCCTCTTCAGCGTTCGGGAGAGGATGAAAGCCCTCGGCGGCTCGTTGGAGGTCACGTCCGCCCCCGGTCTCGGCACGCGGTGTGTGCTGGAACTCCCTCTGAGTGAGCAGGGAACCGAGCGGACGGTCACGCCGCAGTCACTCAATCCCCCGGCCGGCGAGAGTCGTCCCATGGTCCCCCAGGACGGGCAGATTCGCATTCTTCTCGTTGACGATCACGAGATGCTCCGGCAGGGGTTGCGCACCGTTCTCGAGGCCTATCCCGACGTCGAGGTGGCGGGCGAGGCCGCGAACGGCGAGGAGGCGGTCACCTTGGCCAGGGACATGCGGCCGGAAGTGGTGGTCATGGACATTAACATGCCGACGATGAACGGGATCGACGCGACGGCCCGTATCAAGGCGAACAATCCCATGCTTCGCGTCATCGGCGTCTCCGTCAATGCCGGCGGAGCGGACCACGAGGCGATGTTGAGGGCCGGTGCCGATGCCCTACTGACCAAAGAAGCGGCCGTCGAGCGGTTGTATGACGCGATCAAGCGCGCGGTCAGGCAGGCGGAGTCGCGGTCATAAGATCAGTCGACGCGACTCCTCCCTTGCGATCGGAGGGGTGCTCGCCATGGCCTGTGGCCGCGCCGCAGGCCATGCAGACCGAACAGCTATCGCCTTCCCGTGACGCGCAGGAGGCGACCGTCATGGTGGTCGGTGAGGAGATACAAGAGTCCATCCGGGCCCTGCCGTACGTCGCGAATCCGCTCACCGAGCTCGCCTAAGTACCGTTCCTCGCCCACAACGTGGCGGTCTTTCACGCTGAGCCGGACCAGCAGGCCGGGCTTGAGCGAACCGATAAAGACGCTGCCTTTCCAATCAGGGAAGGCGTCGGCCGTATAAAACGTCATACCGGACGGGGCGATCACCGGATCCCAATAATAGACGGGTTGCTCCATGCCGGGTTTGGCGGTGCCTTCTCCGATGGAGGCCCCGCTGTAATCCACACCGTAGGTGATGACCGGCCAGCCGTAATTCTTCCCGGCCTCCGGATGGTTCAATTCATCGCCGCCGCGTGCCCCATGTTCGACGGTCCACAGCTGTCCCGTGTCGGGATCGATGGCCGCCGCCTGGGCATTGCGATGGCCGTAGGACCAGATTTCCGGTCGGGCGCCGTCGCGCTGGAGAAACGGATTGGCGTGCGGGACGCTCCCGTCCGCATTGATGCGGACAATCTTGCCGAGCCCGCTCGACAAGTCCTGCGCCTGGTCTCGCTTATTTCGGTCACCCTGGGTAATCATCAGCGTGCCATCCTGCGCGAAGGCAAGCCGCGAGCCGAAGTGCGAACCCCCGGCAACTTTCGGGTTCTGGCGATAGATGACCTGGACGTCCTCGAGGCGCGTCTCGGCAAACCGGCCGCGCGCGACGGCCGTGCCCGCCGTGCCGTCGTCGCCGGGTTCGGCATAGGACAGATAGAGGAGGCCGTTGTCGGCAAAGTGGGGATCGAGCGCCACGTCCAAGAGGCCGCCTTGGCCGCTCGCGAGCACCGGCGGCACTCCGCCGAGGGGGTCGGAAAGGCGGCCGTCCTTCGACACCAGGCGCAGTCTACCGGGTCGTTCCGTGACGACCATGCGGCCGTCCGGGAGGAAAGCGAGCGCCCAGGGGTGCTCGAGCCCGCGGACGACCGTTTCGACAGTGAGCGCTCCCTTGAGGGCCGACGGTGTCGGCGAACGGGGCGCGTGGGACTCTTGTTCGGCGCACCAGCCGGCTGCGCCGAGCCCGAACAGACTGAGGATGACGGCGGCGAACACCCGTTGACTCAGCCGTTTCATAGGCATCTCCTGGGCATCAAGGCCCGTTGGGGGATCATGGGACCTGTTTGAGCGATCGAGCCTGAAGAGGCGGCGGCTCGTCCAGTCGGGCCTCCTCCCGTGCCGCGAGGACGACAGGATGGTGTGGAGACCATCGACAGGCCGGGTCGGTCGCCGTCAGCCGTCCGGTTAAATGGAACGCCTGACACCGGCACCCGCCGTAGTCCAACATCCGCCGCTCGCACGTCCGGCAAGGCGACGGCATCCAGCCCTCTCCCCGGAACAAATTGAAGAGGGCCGACTCTTCCCAAATCGAGCGCAGCGTCTCCGTCGTCGCGTACACGAACGGCAGATCGGGAATGGTCTGGGCGGCCTGGCACGGAAGGACCAGGCCGTCGGGGGCGACGACGAGATAGCGGCGCCCCCAGCCGTCCATGCAGGGTCTGGGCACATCGGCATAATAATCGGGAGTCACAAAGATAATCTCCATCTGGCCGGCCAGCCGCCGGCGGGCGGCCTCCGCCACGGCGGCGGCTTCGTCCAGTTGCTCGCGAGTCGGCAACAGCCCCGGCCGATTCTCGAGGGCCCAGCCCAAGTACTGCGTGTTGGCCAGTTCCAGCCGGTCCGCCCCGAGGCGTTCCGCGAGGTCGATGATCGCCGCCGTTCGAGACAGGTTCCCACAGTGCAGGACGACATTGAGGGTCAAGGGCATGCCGGCCTCTTTGATCCATCGTGCGGCGGTCATCTTGCGGGTGTGCGCCTCCGCACCGGCGATGGGATCGGCTGCGGCCGCATCGGCGTCTTGCAGGGATAATTGCACCGCGTCCAGCCCGCAGTCGCGCAGCCGGAACAGGCGACGCCGGTCGAGGGGGAGCCCGCTGGTCACCAAATGCGCATACAGGCCCAGGCGGCGCGCCTCCGTGACGAGGTCTGCCAGATCCTCTCGCAGCAACGGCTCACCGCCGGTCAGATGGACCTGCACCACTCCCAAGGCTTCGGCCTCTTGGAAGATGCGGTGCCAGGCGGCCGTGTCCAGCGGTTTGCGGCCGCCGTAGTTCGTTGGATTGGAACAATAGGCGCACGCGAGCGGGCAGCGGTAGGTCAATTCGGCGATCAGCGTGTACGGCCGTTCCATGCAATCAGGCCTCCACGACGCGGCGGGCGTGCAGCCGGGACAGAAACGCCCAGACCTGTGGCCGAATGACTTCGCGCGGCGTCTCGACATGGCGCCGAGCCAGGATGTCGACGATCCGTTCAACCGTGAGCCGGCCGGTGCAGAGGTGCACCACTTCACTCCCCGTTTCGTTCAGGAGCAGCCCGCGCTCCGGATAGAGGAGTAAAAACTGTCCGCTGCGGCGATCAAACCGCAGCTTCGCCTTAGCGGCCAATCTGGGACGGCTCTGTTCGGTCATAGGGATCCTGTTCACCCGTGGTCACGTACGCGGACCAAAGGCAGTCCAAGAGCTGCCGGAGAATCTCCGTCTTGCGAATCAGGGCCGCGACGCAACGATCTTGCTGTTCTAGGGTGGTGGCTTGGGCGAGCACAAATTGTGCGGCGAAATCCGCATCCTGCGCGGCACGGGGCACTCGGATGCGAAAATACTCCAGCGCTTGCCGATCCACCCAGGGATAGTGTCGCTCCCATGCGGCAATCCGTTGGGTCATCACATCCGGAGCGAACAGTTCCGTCAGCGACGACGCGACGGCTTCCGGCAGAGTGGCCTCTCGCACCAGCGCCACATAGCCGTCGCACGCTTTACGAACGCCCGGCAACACCGCATGACACCCGACCACCCTCTGTTCGTCCAGCCCCACTCCCTGTGCCAGTCGCCGCCAGAGCGCCAGCCCCCCGTCGTCAGGTCCGTGGCCGTCGTGATCCTGGATCCGGTGAATCCACGCTCGCCGGAACGCGGGATCTTCCGATTTGGCCAGGATCAAGGCGTCCTTGATGGGAAGACGCGTCTGATAGTAATAGCGATTGACCACCCATTGCTGCAGTTGGTGTCTGGTCAGCCGCCCCTCGTGCATCAGTTCATGAAACGGATGCCGGTGGTGATACCGGTGGAGGCCTTCCTGCCGCAACCGTTCGAGGAACCCCCGCGGCGGGAGAGGCATGCGGCTGTCTTCACTCACACCAAGACCTCCATGCCGTCATAGGCCACTTCGACTCCCGCTCGCTCGACCTTCTGCCGTTCCCGGGATGTCTCCTGCAAAATCGGATTGGTGTTATTGATATGAATGAGAATGCGGCGGGGTGCCTTGGCCGCGGCCAGCCTGCTCAAACTACCGTCAGCGCCGGCCAGAGGCCAGTGCGCCATCTCCGAAGCGGTGCGGGTGCCGGCACCCAGTGCGGGCAGTTCATCGTCCGACCAAAACGTCCCATCGAAAAACAGGCAGTCTCCCTCATTGAAGAGCCGGTCCACCCATTCGCTCCTGCCGCCGACCGAGGGGGCATAGACCAAGCGCCGCCCATCGTGGTGATCCGTGAACAACAATGCCACATTGTGTTCAGGCCGTGGCATCGTGTCCGTCTGCTTCTCGAGATACAGCGGCACTTTGCCCGGCACCGGCCAGGCCGTCACCGACAAGGCACCGGGCCTGCCCCCCGCTCCAGGCAACCGGTGACTGACCCCCAGCTTCAGCCCATGCCAGGTCGTCTGGCCAGGCATCCGGCCCAGGGCTTGGTAAAACCGGTTCTCTTCAGTGAATGCGCGGCGCACCAGATCGGTGGCGTAAAGGTTCAGCGGCTGCGATTCCCGGAGCAGGAGCAACCCGAGGCACTGATCCAGATCCCCGTTGGTGAGGAAGATGCCCCCGATCGGCGAATCGCGGAGCGCACGGGGGTGAAGCGGCGGGAACGCGGCCACTTGATGGCTGATGTCCGGGGACGCGTGCACGACAAACCAGCTCCCTTCATCGGTCGAAACGGCGACCGAGGCCTGGGTCCGCGCCGTGGCGCGGATGGTTCCCTCCCGCAGCCCGCGGCAGTTCGGACAGCCGCAGTTCCACTGGGGGAAGCCGCCGCCGGCGGCGGACCCCAGAACGTGGACCCGCATTCGAATCAACCTTCGCTTGGTCCAGCGGGCTTCGCCGGTGCCTGCACCAGGTCCGGCGGCGCTGGGGATCGCTCCTCAAACTCGTCCTGGTATCCCCCGATTTCGGCACTCATGTTGATGTCCACGTAGGCGGGCGTTTCCCATTTCATGGATCGTCCCTTTCACGAGAATGTGAGCGTGGTCTTCGTCTATGCAGCGTAGTGCGTTTTCCGGTTGAGAAGCAAGTCATGGGCCGCGACGACGAAGGGCCGGGGCTGGGCAGGCGCAGGCCAGTCCGTCGCCGCGCATCACGTCGGTCGCCGGACAGCCTGTCGATCATCACGACCTTCGGCTGCCGGAGCGGTCCCAGTGATCGACGCCCTTGTCATCCCAGGCATAAACTTGTGCTTGCCGACCAACTGGATTATCCTGTGCCCGCTTTCGACGCCCTCACCCGGCTACGACGAAGGGGGCTCCTCGCATTGCATCCGAGCGTTTGTGGCATGCTGCTGAGATTCGCTGGTCATACCCCGATGGCTGTCATCCTCTCCATCTGGGTTCTGGTCGTCTGGGGCACGGCTGGGATGAATCAGTTCGAGGTGTCGGATCATGTGCAACCGCCGCTGCCTTCCCATCCCCACGTGATCGAGCCGGTGTTTGATGAACCGGATGCGGGAAGCTCCGTCGCGGCAACCCTGCGGGTGATCGTCTCGCCTGGCTTGAGCGCCTCCTGCTCAGAGAGCGCCAGTTCAGCCCGTCCTTCTCCGGTTCACCGCTGTCGCCCGCTCTACCAACAGCTCGTCCTGTATCGACTCTAATGCAGCGTCCGCCGATCGTGGCGTGGTTCCGCGGCGTTCACCGCGAGTCCGTCCACCTCCGAGGAAGACGGCTGTGTCGAGACGGGAAAGAAGGCCGGCATGGTTGAAAAAATCGTCAGCTTCTCACTGACCCAACGGTTGTTCGTCTGTCTGGCTGGGCTCGTCCTGCTGGTCGGGGGGCTCTACGCGTTCCATATTCTGGATGTGGTGGCCTACCCGGATCCCTCTCCTCCGATGATCGAGGTGATCACGCAATATCCCGGGTGGTCCGCCGAGCAGATTGAACGGGCGATCACCCTGCCGATCGAGATCGCGCTGCAAGGGATGCCGGGGCTGACCGATATCCGGTCGTTGTCGATCTTCGGACTGAGCGATATCAAAGTGTATTTTAACTTCAACACGGACTATTTCCGCGACCGGCAGGAGGTCTTGAATCGCTTGCAAATGACCACCTTGCCGCAGAACACCCAACCCGCGATTTCGCCATGGTCGGCGATCGCGGAGATTTATCGCTACGAACTGGAGGGGATCGGCAAGAGCCTCACGGAGCTCAAAACCATTCAGGATTGGCAGCTCCGGCGGGCGTTTAAACGGGTGCCCGGCGTCATCGACGTGACCACGTTCGGAGGCACGACGAAGGAGTTCCACGTGGACCTCGATCCGGGGCGGTTGCTCAGCTACAACGTCAACTTGGATCAGGTCATCCAAGCGCTGGTTCAAAACAACACCGACGCGGGTGGCAATTACCTGACGATGGGCGAACAGAGTTTCAATGTGCGCGGCATGGGTCTCATGCGGGACCTGGACGATATCGCCGATACGGTGGTGGCCGAACGAGACGGCACGCCGATTTTTGTGAGGAACCTGGGCGCCACCAGCGTCGGGCACCGGGTGCGGCTGGGCAAGGTCGGCATCAACGAGCGGGATGATGTCGTGGAAGGCGTCGTCCTGCTGCAGCGCGGGGAGAAAGCCCTGGAGGTGTTGGACCGCGTGCATCAGCGGGTGGAGGATCTCAATCAGAAACGGTTGCCGACCGGGGTCCAGATCAAGACGTTCTACGACCGGACGGTCCTGATCCATACGACCATTGAAACCGTGGTGGATATCTTGATCGCCGGGGTCG
>CAYQDJ010000066.1:0-17102 GCA_964416255.1 uncultured Nitrospira sp.
AAAACTTCCGGTCGTCAATCAGCGCTTCGAACTGAAGGGCCTCATTACCATCAAAGACATCGAGAAGCGCATCAAGTATCCCAACGCCTGCAAGGACGAACACGGACGGCTTCGGGCCGGTGCGGCCATCGGCGTCGGACCGGATACCGATGAACGGGTCAGTCTGCTCAAGAAAGCGGGTGCCGACCTGGTCGTCATCGACACCGCCCACGGCCATTCGCAGGCGGTGCTCGAGACGGTCAAGCGAATCAAGAGACAGTATCCCACCCTCGAGTTGGTGGCCGGGAACATCGCGACGGCCGATGCCGCCAGGGATCTCCTGAAGATAGGGGTGGACGCCGTCAAGGTCGGTGTGGGACCCGGGTCCATTTGCACGACCAGGATCGTCTCAGGGTCCGGGATGCCGCAACTGACCGCCATTGCGGATTGTGCCAAAGCACTCAAGGGCAGCGGTGTCCCGATCATTGCCGACGGGGGGATCAAATTCTCCGGCGATGTCACGAAGGCGCTGGCGGCAGGGGCGTCCGCTGTCATGCTCGGCGGCTTGCTGGCCGGGACCGAAGAATCCCCTGGAGAAACGGTCCTCTATCAGGCGAGAACCTATAAGGTCTATCGCGGGATGGGATCCATTGGCGCCATGGAACGAGGCGGTGGCGACCGGTATGGTCAAGGCGACCGTCCGGCTCCCAAGTTGGTCCCTGAAGGCATTGAAGGGCGTGTCCCCTATAAAGGGCCGCTGGCGGCGGTGGTCTACCAACTGGTCGGAGGGGTGAAATCTGGAATGGGATACTGCGGCTGCGGAACCATTCTGGATCTGCAGCAGAAAGCCACCTTCATCCGGCAAACCGTGGCCGGCCTGCGCGAGAGTCACGTGCACGACGTCATTATCACCAAAGAGGCCCCGAATTACCGGATGGATTGGGAGTAAATCGAGAGTGCATGGCCAAGGCATCGAGCCGATCGCGACGCGCGGACATGCCGACTGCTCATAACCTGCCGCATCGTCTTTCCGGGCGACCATCCCTCACTGATCAGTCATAGGGGCGACGCATGGAACTCTGGCACAACCGAATTCTGGTTCTGGATTTCGGTTCCCAATACACGCAGCTGATCGCCCGCCGGATTCGTGAAGCGCACGTCTATTCTCAGATTCTTCCCTGCACGGCGCCGCTGGCCACCATTCTCGCCTATCGTCCGCAGGGCATCGTGTTGTCCGGTGGTCCGGCCAGTGTGTATGACAAGAAATCGCCGCGGGTCTCCAAGGAGTTGTTCGAGCAAGGCATTCCAATTTTGGGTATTTGCTACGGCATGCAGTTGATTACCCATTTCTCGGGCGGGGAGGTGGTCAAAGCCCCGCATCGCGAATACGGCCGGGCCGATCTGCTCATCGACGATCGGAGCGACCTGTTTAAGGACGTCGCCGTCGGCGGATCGACGGGTGTGTGGATGTCACACGGGGACCGGATTGAACGGATGCCGCCGGGTTTCCGGTCCATCGCCCATACGGAGAATTCTCCGATTGCGGCCATGAAGCGCGACGACCCCCAGGGCCGGATCTTCGGCCTTCAGTTTCATCCGGAAGTGGCCCATACCCCGGAAGGGGCGAAGATTCTGCGCAATTTCGTGTATGAGATCTGCGGGTGCCGGCCGACCTGGACCATGCAATCGTACGTGGACACGGCTGTGCAGCAGATTCGGGAACAGGTCGGGAAAGACCGGGTGATCTGTGCCTTGAGCGGCGGGGTGGATTCGTCCGTCGCGGCGGCGCTCACGCATCGCGCGATCGGCGACCAGCTCACCTGCATTTTCGTCGATAACGGCGTCTTGCGGTCAGGTGAGCGCGATCAGGTCCAGAAGACATTTGCGTCCCACCTGCACCTGAATCTTCGGGTCCTTGATCGAACCACCCAATTCCTAGCGGCCCTGCAGCGCACCAGTGATCCGGAACGGAAACGCAAGATCATCGGACGGCTCTTCATCAAGAACTTTGAGGAAGCCTCGAACAAGTTGAAAGGCGTGAAGTATCTCGTGCAAGGCACGTTGTACCCGGATGTGATCGAGAGCGTGAGCTTTAAAGGCCCGTCCGCCACGATCAAGACCCATCACAACGTCGGCGGCCTGCCGTCGCGCATGCGGCTGAAACTGATCGAACCGCTGCGCGAACTGTTCAAGGACGAAGTGCGCGTGCTGGGCCACGAACTGGGTTTGCCGGACGATATCATTTGGCGGCACCCCTTCCCGGGGCCCGGCTTGGCCATTCGGGTGCTGGGAACCGTCACCAAAGAGCGCTTGAACATCCTCCGCGCAGTGGAGACCATCGTGGATCAGGAGATCCGCGGAGCGGGGTTGTATCGAGAGATCTGGCAGGCGTTCGCCGTGCTGCTGCCGATTCGCACCGTCGGCGTGATGGGAGATCAGCGGACCTACGAGCATGTGATCGCCATTCGTGCGGTCACGAGTTTGGACGGGATGACAGCCGACTGGGCGAAGATTCCCAATGAAATCCTGGGGCGCATGTCGAACCGGATCATCAACGAAGTGAAGGGTGTGAATCGAGTTGTCTATGACATCAGTTCAAAACCGCCCAGTACGATCGAGTGGGAATGACGAGGCGGAGGCCGGCGCCCATGAGTCGGAAAGAGAAGATCACAGACAGGGAAGGTGAGGCCGGAGAAGCGGGCTCACCCGCGCGAGCTCCAGGGCCCCGATCCGTCGGCGCCATGCGATTGCAGAAATTGATTGCCGGCACCGGCCTCGCCTCGCGCCGGAAGGCGGAGACCTTGATCGCGAGCGGCCGGGTGACCGTCAACGGCAGGGTTGTGACCGAGCTTGGCCGCAAGGTCGATCCCGAACGGGATCACGTGAAAGTGGACGGCAAACATCTGACCGCCGCACAGCCCTACGTGTACGTGCTGCTCAATAAGCCCAAGCATGTCGTGTCCACGTTGGATGACCCCGGGGGACGCACCACCGTGAAGGACCATCTGCACGGGGTGTCGGTCCGCGTGTTCCCCGTTGGCCGCTTGGATTTCGACAGCGAAGGACTGATGCTGCTCACGAACCACGGCGAGCTGGCCCAGGCGCTGCTCCATCCGCGGTATCACGTTCCGAAATCCTATCTCATCAAGGTCAAAGGGATCCTCAACGACGACCAGATCGGCCAGTTGCAGCGGGGCGTGCGCCTGGACGACGGAATGACGAGTCCCGCGGTCGTCAAAAAGGTGAAAAAGGCCGAACAGAACTCGTGGTTGGAAATCACGATTCGGGAGGGGCGGAAGCACCAGGTGAAGCGGATGCTGGAGGCCGTCGGTCACCCGGTCATCAAGCTGGTGCGGGTGAGAATGGGACCGTTGTCCCTGGGCGACCTGGGCTCCGGAGAATTTCGATTTCTCACCGACCGGGAAGCCAACGCGCTGCGTCAATTAGTCGAGCAGCGGGTGGAGGCTGACCGGACCGGACAGCCTCCGAGCACAAAGCCCCGGCGACCCAAGCGGCGGGCTGGCTGGGCGAAATCATCCGCGCGGTCGAGACAGGCGTCTCCGAAGAAAGCGAGAGTGGCATGAAGCTGAGGACCCATCGGTGCGGCGAACTCAATCGCAGCCATGTCGGGCAGATCGTGGTGCTCAACGGCTGGGTACAGCGCCGGCGCGATCATGGCATGGTCATGTTCGTCGATCTCCGAGACCGGACGGGGCTGACGCAGGTGGTGTTCAACGCCGAGCGTAACGCCGCTGTGCATCAGCAGGCGCATGCCTTGCGGAGCGAATGTGTGGTGTCGGTGTCGGGACGCGTCATGGCGAGGCCGGCGGAGTCCAAGAACCCCCATCTGTCGACCGGCGAGATCGAAGTGTTTGTGGACGACGTGGAGGTATTGAACGACGCCAAGACCCCGCCGTTTCTCATCGAGGACGATGCCGAGGTGACGGAAGCGATCAGATTGAAGTATCGCTACCTCGACTTGCGCCGACCGCGGATGCAGCGGTTGGTTGGCTTGCGTCATGCGATCCTGCAGGCGACCAGGACCTTTCTCAACGGCGAAGGGTTCCTGGAGATCGAAACGCCGGTGTTGACCAAGAGCACGCCCGAAGGGGCCCGGGATTACCTCGTGCCGAGCCGGGTGAATGCCGGCCAGTTTTTTGCCTTGCCCCAGTCTCCGCAACTGTTCAAGCAGATTCTGATGGTCAGCGGGGTGGACCGCTACTACCAAATCGCGCGTTGCTTTCGCGACGAAGACCTCCGCAACGACCGCCAGCCCGAGTTCACCCAGATCGATGTCGAGATGTCGTTTGTCGATCAGTCGCACGTCATGAGTCTGATGGAACAAATGATCGTGACCGTCTTTCGGGAGGCCGCCGGCGTGCAGCTGCCCGCGCCGTTTCCCCGGATGACCTACGCCGAAGCCATGGGCCGCTATGGGTCCGACAAACCGGACCTCCGGTTCGAGATGTCGCTCTATGACGTCACAGCCTTTGCCGCCACAAGTGAGTTCAAAGTGTTCCGTGAAGCGGCAACCAATGGCAAAATCGTCAAGGCGATGATCGTCAAAGGCGGCAGGACCATTGCGAGGAGCCGCATCGATGCCTTGGGCGATACCGCGAGAAGTTTTGGGGCAAAGGGATTGGCATGGCTCAAAATCACCGCGGACGGCGAACTCGATTCAGTCATCGCCAAGTTCTTGGATGCCAAGGCGTTTGCCGCGGCCTTGCCGGCGGCGAACCCCGGCGACCTAGTGCTCTTTGGTGCGGACAAGCCGGCGGTAGTCCATGACGTCTTGGGCCGCATTCGCTTGCTCCTCGGCGAGGAATTGAACTTGATCGACAAGACGGCGTGGAAGCCGCTATGGATCACCGAATTTCCGTTGCTCGATTATTCGCCGGAGGAGAAGCGCTACGTCTTCATGCACAATCCGTTTGCCGGGCCGATGGACGAAGACCTAGCCAGGCTTGATTCGGATCCGCTCAAAGTGCGCGCCAAGGCATATGACATGGTGTTGAACGGCAATGAGATCGGCGGCGGCAGCATCCGCAATCACCGCAGCGAGATCCAGATGCGGATTCTGGATCTGTTGGGCATCCACAAGGAGCAGGCCCATGCCAAGTTCGGCTTTCTGCTCGAGGCGCTGGAATACGGCGCGCCGCCGCATGGCGGGATCGCCTTCGGCCTCGATCGGTTGATCATGTTGCTGGGAGACACCGAGTCGATTCGTGATGTAATCGCGTTTCCGAAAACGCAGCGCGCGCAGTGTCCGATGACCGAGGCGCCTTCTGCGGTCAGCCCCGAGCAGTTGAAGGAGTTGCGCATCAAACTCGATCTCGTCGAGTAGGGAAGTGAGCCGCCCGATGGCAGCCAACACGTCTGGCCGAGTGTTTACCGTCACCTCTTTCGGCGAAAGCCATGGCCCGGCCATCGGCTGCGTCGTCGACGGGTGCCCGCCCGGTCTCGCGCTGACCGGCGCAAACCGGGGACGTCCCGCCATGTCACCCAGCGGCAGGAATCCGATACAGTTGAAATCTTGTCAGGCGTGTTTGAAGGACAGACCACCGGGACGCCGATCGCGTTGCTCATCCGCAACGAAGATGCCCGCAGCCGCGATTATGGAAACTTGGTCGAGACGTTTCGGCCCGGTCATGCCGACTACCCCTATTGGCAAAAGTACGGGATTCGCGACCATCGCGGCGGCGGCCGGGCGTCGGCGAGAGAAACCGCCGTCCGTGTGGCGGCGGCGGCCATCGCCAGGAAATGGCTGCGCGAAAAACACGGCGTAGTGATCCGCGGGTATCTGTGTCAACTCGGACCGATCGAGGTGCCTTTCCTTAGTTGGGATGCGGTTCGGGAGAACCCGTTTTTCGCGGCGAACGCCGACCTGGTGACGACCCTCGAATCGTTTATGGACGACTTGCGCAAAGCTGGGGATTCGGTCGGGGCGAAAATCACGACCGTCGCCGAACACGTGCCGGTCGGGTGGGGTGGACCGGTCTACGCCAAGTTGGACGCCGATTTGGCCGGCGCCATGATGAGCATTAATGCGGTCAAGGGTGTGGAAATCGGATCCGGGTTCGGCGCCGTGACTCAACGCGGGTCTGCGCACGGCGACGAACTGACGCCGGAGGGCTTTGTCACGAACCAGGCCGGTGGCATAGTGGGCGGCATTTCAACCGGGCAAGATATCGTGGTGACGATCGGCATCAAGCCCACCTCCAGCGTGCGTCTCCCACGCCGTTCGATCGACAAGCAAGGACGGCCCGTCACCGTGGAAACGACCGGTCGCCACGACCCTTGCGTCGGCATTCGCGCGACGCCCATCGCGGAAGCGATGATGGCGCTGGTCCTGATGGATCATGCCTTGCTTCACCGTGCCCAAAACGCGGACGTCACGACCAAGACCCCGAAAATTCCGGGTTCGGTGAAACGGATGGCGGCATCCGTCCCCACACCCCCTGCCTCGAAGATCAATCCTGATCCAGACGAAGCCTGAACGTCCTCAATCGTGTCCTTGGAAATAGAGAATCTGATTGATGCGAAAGTAGTCGCGGAACTGGTTCGGTGCAATGTGCTGTGAATGGAACATGCGTCCATCGAAGATCACCAACCGGTTCGGCCGCATCTCGATTTGGTAGAGCAATTCCCAGTAGTCGTTGCCATCGTTGATGTAGCGGTTTTCTTTCACCGCGTATTCTGGGCGAAAGAACACCGTATTCATCAACTCGGCATAGCCGTCTTGCGTCCGCAGGGCCGCCGTCGAAATGCCATGTTGCGCTGCCAGCGCGGTCAACTCGGATGTGAGGCCGATGGGGACGCGGGACAGTCCGGTTGGACGGTGCCGGAAGAGGCCGGTGCCCCCACTGCACATGTCTTCGGGATTCAAGTACACCATGGCCGTCACGCCCTGATCGATGTGAGGTTGTCGTTGCCAGGGACTTAACCGGTAATCCCGATTTTGAATGGCCGAAAAGATCACCGGATGATAATCCGCGTGAAATGGTTTCAGCGTTTCCCCCCAGAGCTTGCTCAGGGATTGGATGAGCGGCAGGGTGTCGAGGGTGATCATCGCGCGCGACCCGGGATAACTCCCGACCACGGAACGGGATTCCGTGTAATACAGGCCCAGCGCGAGTTCGGCTATCTTCTGGGGATGGCGGTAGAAGTCGTCGACGAGCACAACCGTATGGTTGGCCGGTCCGATGTGGTGGACCGTCGCATTGCAGGCAGGGTTAACTTCCAGGACATCCGCACTCCACATAGGGAGGGCTCCCGGTGAGCAGCCTGAATGGTGGGGCAGTCTGAACCTATTTGTCGGGAGAATCAACTGGAAATGAGCGGATATCCAAGATCGTGCCGTTATCCTCCTCCCAAGGTCACGCTGAAAGTGAGGTCGGCATCAATGCGTCGCACTTTGACGGCGACCCGCTGTCCCGGCGTCGTCCGCTCAATGAGATAATTCTTCAGATGGGCGGCGTCGAGTATCTCGGTGTCATCCACGGAAAGAATGATGTCATGTTTTTGGATTCCGGCGGCCTTGGCCGGATCCGCCACATCTTTGACGGCCATACGCCATTTTGTGCCCTCCTTCACCGATGTCATATGAATGCCCAATTTGGAGAACAGCAGCGGTTTGCCCGCGAGCGTTCCCCGGACGATTCGTTCCACCAGCGTGCCGGGAATGGCGAAGGCCATGCGGCTACAATGCACGTGCGTCTCTTCTCGGTCGGTCTGGATGACGGCGTGCATGATGCCCACGATTTCCCCTCGGGTATTGAACAATCCGCCGCCGGAGTTCCCATTACATGCCGACAGATCGGCTTGAATCAACCGGGTCTCGACCGTTTGAAGGAACGTGTTGAGATTGCCCAGGCGGCCAAACGCCATGGTGGGTCCCCATCCCAACGGATATCCTACGGTGAACACGTCCATGCCGGGAGCGAGGTCGTCCTGGGCGAAGATCGTACCTGCGGCCAGTTTGCTCCGATGCGCCTCCGCCACCCGATAGATCACGACATCCATGAATGCATTGTCACCGATCAGGTCGGCGGGAAGTTCGTGGAGGTCAGAGGTCAAGAGGCGCACATGCTTTTGAATCGTGGTTCCGGTGGTCGGGGTGTGTTTTTCTGCGGCGTGCCTCGCGGTCAACACGTAGCCGTCGCGGAGATGGAACCCGGTTCCGCGCACGACAATTTTCCCCGGCTTCTCGGGTGTGCGTTGGTCCTGCGTGTCTTCCAAGATGCCGACTGTGGCGAGTTTCGCGAGTTGGAACATGTCCGCTGAACCCGGCGAGGGCGCCTCCGCATGGACCGGTGTCGAGAGCAGGGTGATTCCGGTCAGTGCGAGTGCCGCCCAGCGAGGTCTTGTACGCATGATCCGTCCTTTCCAGAAGTGAGCTGTGCCCTACAGTATAGTCAGGCGTCTCCGGATCTGAAAGGGCGTCGGGGGAGAGGCGAGCGGCGTGAAAGACGTTGGGCGACGGCGGAAGGGCAGCCGGCTTGGAGGAGGCGCTCGTCTGAGGACGCTTCCTCCCCGTCACTCTATTGACCGGCCGACTTGGTATCGATGGAGCCCGTCACGTGTTGGAGATCTTTCGGATAGAGGACGATCTCGATCCTGCGGTTGGAACTCCGTCCCTCATCCGTATCATTGGAAGCGATCGGGTGGGTTTCCGCATAGCCGACGGCCGAGAGATGCTGGCGGTCCACGCCGCCCTGGTCGATGAGATACCGTACCACGGTCGTCGCCCGGGCCGTGGAGAGCTCCCAGTTCGTCTTGAACCGATCTTGGAGTTTGACGCTAATCGGCACATTGTCCGTATGGCCTTCGATCCGGATTTGTTTATCCGTGACGTTCTTCAAGACATTCCCGACTTGTTTCAACACTTTAATGCCGGCCGGCTTGCTCTGCGCCTGGCCGGAGTCGAACAGCACTCGATCAACCATGTTAATCGTCAGCCGATCCCGCACTTGCTGGATCGTGATGTTGCCCTTGGCGATTTCGTCCCGCAGCGATCGTGAGAGTTCTTCCTGCGTGCGGGTGAGCCGTGTGATTTCTTCTTCCTTGGCGGCTCGTTCCTGTTCGAGCCGGGCCTTTTCCGCTTCTTCGGCCTTGAGGCGCTCACGCTCCTGCTCAAGATTGGCGGCGAGCTGGGATTGTTGCTGCCGGAGCCGTTCTTGCTCGTTTGAGGTCCTCCCGGTCCTTCGCCACGCGGGCGGCTTCCGCTTCCAGTTCCTTGGCGCGTTGTTGAAGTCTGGAAATCTGATCCTGCGCCGACGCATTGCCGCTGGCCAGCTTTTGTTCGAGGTCGTGAATGTCCTCCGCCAACTGGGTTTTCTCCCTTTCCAGCCCGTCCAGTTTGGCCTGCAACTCTTCGGAGCGGCCTCTGATTGCGTTTCGTTCTCTGGCCGTGGTCTCGGCCTGCTGTTGGGCCTCTTGGATGGCCGACTGTAGTTGAGCATTCGACTGTTCGGCCGCTTTCCGCTGGGTGGATTCGTGGTCTAGGTTCTGTTGCACGTCGGCGAGTTGATGCTTCAGCTTCTCGGCTTGTGCTTCCGATTGTTTCTTGAGTGCGTCCAGTTCGGCGGCTTGCTGAGCGGCCGTCTTCTTAGCGGCCGTCAACTCGGTGAGCGCTTGGGTATGGGTGTCGGTACTGACACAGCCCACGGTTCCCATCAGCCATATTGCCAGTAAAGTCGGAGCGCGAAATGCTGCGAGACGAAAGGCAACGGGTTGCATAAAACCTCACGAATCTGATGCCGGACAAGTGCCACGAAAAAAACGAACTGGGAATGAGCAATCTCAATGCCGAGAATGGGGAAAAACCAGGAGCATAGTTAGAATATCCCGCAAAGGATTTCAAGGTCTTGCGAGAGACAGACCAGAAGCGAATCATGATTTTAGGCCATGGCCCTTCGGTTGGCCGCTTGCTGTGTAGGGAATGCCCTACGCCCAGGTGAGAATCTTATAGATGATCACTCGATCGTCGTTCAGGAGAAGACAACACCGGTTAGTTCTGTGGAGGAAGAGCCTCAAGAAATTCCCCCAGAGTCGTTTGAAAGAGTGCTGGATTCTCAGCCATGATGAAGTGGCTGGTTGGGAACTCGACGAGCTGAGCTCCTGGGATTTGGGCTTGAATTCCTTTGGCGATGGCCGGAGTGGCCACATCGTCTTGTGCTCCCACCATGATCAAGGTCGGTGCCGTAATTGCGGAAAGCTCTCCCTGCATATGAAACCGGCTCATGGAGGTCAGCGCTTCACGCAGCACCCAGCCGTTCCAGGTGGGAATTTGGTCGAGCAACGGTTGATAGAGCTCTGGAGAAGTCCTGGCCGGGAAGCTGTCGATGAGTATGGTCCGCGAGATCGCCCGGTAGTCGCGGTGTACTCCGATTGTTGAAGGATCCTCGTCAAGAATCATCGGCCCGTCGGTGGTGGAAACCAAGACCAGGGCCCGGACGCGATCCGGGTGGTTCATGGCCAGCCGTTGTAGAATCATGCCGCCCATCGAGACGCCGACCCAGACCGGCCTCTGAATGTGGAGTCGGTTGGCCAGGTGGATGAGGTCGATGACAAATTGATCAATGTTGGAGCCGCCGGGTTTTTCAGATTGTCCGTATCCTCGGAGGTCAACGGCAATGCCCCGGAACTTGGGAGAGTAGGCCGCCAAATACTTTGGAAAAATATTGCTGGTGGTGACCACGCCGTGCACATAAATCACGGGATCTCCCGTGCCGGCTTCGAGAATGCTGAGCGCCACATCGTCGAGTGGGACGAACCGTCGATGAGTCTCGACCGCATATTTGGGGGACAGTGAGGCCGTCTCATGCCGGTCTGCGGCGTGATGGGATGGGGCATCCGGCGTGCACGCTGAGTTCAGTGCGGTCAGAATCAGAATCCCAGCAACCAGGTACATCGGCGCCTCCTCCATGCGCATGGTTCGGCGAAGGGAGAATATCCCATTCGCTTCGCTCTTGAAAAGATGCCGGACGGTCATCCTGGGTTTGTCCAGGATTCTCACAGTGGTCCGGCTGCCGTGACCGTGGAGAGGGTCAACGAAGAACCGGGCAATCGATGACTCGACCGTTGGATCGGACCATCGTGTTCCATAAGCCGTACGGGGTCCTGCCCTGTTTTACGGATCCTGATGGCCGCCCGACGTTGGCTGATTTCATTCAGGTGCCTGGCGTCTATGCGGCCGGGCGACTGGATCGGGACAGTGAAGGTCTGATGCTCCTGACCTCGGACGGGGCGCTCGCTCATCGCATTACCGATCCGAGGCACAAGCTCCCGAAAGTCTATCTGGTCCAAGTTGAGCGGCTCCCGGATGACGCGGCCCTCCAACGGCTGAGGAGCGGGGTGGTCGTAGCCGGAACGCGGACCAAGCCCGCCAAGGTCCGGCTGCTCACACAGGCCCCTTCTCTGCCGGAGCGGTCGACTCCCATTCGGATCCGCAAACAGGTGCCGACTGCCTGGGTGCACGTAACTCTGCACGAGGGGATGAATCGGCAGATCAGGCGCATGACGGCGGCGGTGGGATTCCCGACGTTGCGATTGGTGCGCATCGCAATTGGACCAATTTTCCTGGGCGATCTGCAGCCGGGCCAGTGGCGCGATCTGAAACATCATGAGATCAAACAACTCCGTGAAGGAGGGCTTACCCGCGGGTTTTGATCATCCGGCCGATGATGCCGATTCCGATGCCCAGGAGCACATAGCCGATCAGCACATTGACGATCACGACAATCTGGCTCGCAACGTGCGACGGTTCATAGTCAACCAGGCCGAGCGCGGACGTGACATTCACGGAGTAATAGATGCCGGACCACATTGGGGTCCATGGGACAGGCGCGGTCGGTTCCATGGGTTGGAGCCACTGCAGTCGGAAAAAGACCTCGTAAAGGACGCTGAAGGCGCCGATGGTTCCCAACACCCACAGGCTCCACCGGGCGAAGCTGGTGCCATAGTTGCTCGTGGCTTTCCAGGCGAGCTGAGCCCATGGATACTTTCCTTGCATCTTGGCCCAGGTCACACGTGCATTGCGCTCGTTGAGATATTCGGCTTCCGACCACTCAAGGTTGCCGGTTTCGCCGTACGAGCGGCTCGCTCGTGAGTAGGATCCCACCGCGAATTGTTGCATGTGGCAACGTGCGGCCGGTGTGGGCTCAATACGCGCGGCCTGTTCGGCAAGCTTGCCGGCATTGGAGTAGGCACGGCCGGCCTGCGCGGCATGATCAAGCCGTCGCAGGTGATATCCTGCCTGATGATAGGCCTGGGAGGATTTCGCAGGATCGTGGCTTTCGAGAAAATGGGCGGCGGCGAGATAATAAAACGCCGACTGCATAATGTCCGGTCGGGATTCCTTCTGCCCGGACAACTCGGCTTTCCGCAGGACCGCATCCGCAGACTGCGCGTGACGCAGCTCGGTTTCTCCTTGTTGATACAAGGCTCGTGCGACGGAATCGGGGAACAAGGGTTCTGGCATCTGTGCGGTTGAAGCCGGCCTCACTGGCGACATGGTATCTCAATCGTCAGGTGGCTGGAAAGCCCGTTTGTGGTCGAGGAGGATACATCGCCTCTTCAAGCATCACCGTAAAGATCCCTGATGAATAGTGGCGATGACTTGTGGCAGACTGAGTGCTAGCGGGGGCGCGGGCAATTGGCGTAGGGAAAGAGCATAAGATGTCGATTCTCAAGGCGGTAATCAGGATGCTGGCGGTCTTGGTCTGGGGGGCGCATCTGTGCGGGACTGCCCTGGCCGCCCCACCTGAACCCCGGATGGATACCGCTTCATTTTCCGATTTGAAGCAGATCAGGAAGTTCGTATCCGTGGAAGTCCAAACGCAGGGCACCGCCGAGAAGCTTGGGCTGACAAGAACGGAGCTGACCGATACCGCAAGGCTGATTTTTCTCAGGAACTTTCCCAATATCACCCTCGAGATGTCCGCGGGGCCTCCCTCGATCGAGAGCACCGAACGGTTGAGCCAGCTCGGCTATCTCATTTGTGAAGTGTGGACGGTTGGAGAAGAGTATATGGTGGCCTACCACCTGGACTGCAATGCGGGGTCGTATGTGATGCCGAGAACGCCGGGCAGTCTGTGGAATCGAGCCATTCTCGGTTTTGGTCCGCGGGCGGAAATCTCGGAGGCCGTTCACAAAGGCTTGCGGAGTATGATCGAGCAGTTTGCCAAGACCTTCTTCCTGGTGCGAGACGACGGGCGAGCGCAATAACGCGCATCCGCTCTCAGGCTTGTCCCCATTTCCCTGCTGACGAATCAGACGGGTTCGAGATCATCAGCCGACTGACTCGACATCGGCAATAATCGTGTGCAAGCCGCTTGCGCCGGCAGGCTGTGGGCGAACGATCTCGGCGATTTGCTCCTGGCCCTTGGTATCCGTCGCTCGGACCACGGTTTGAAATTTCCCCTGCCGTGGAGGGGCCCAGGCGTAGTTCCAGATCACCCAAGAGTAAGGAGACATCGGCGGTTCAAGCGCACACTCGTTCCACAGGCGGCCCGCGTCGAAACTGATCTCCACCTTGCCGATGGAATGAGGACCGCCGAAGGCGATGCCCCGGAAGTGGTGGATCGGACCGCGGAGCGCTTGATAATGACCCGGTGAATCAATACGGGAAAAAATCTTGATCGTTCCGTCATCCGTCCAGCCCTTTCGCTGCCAGTAGCCCTTATAATCTCCGGGATACACTTCAATTTCGAAGATCCATTTCACGTTCTTGATTCCATACAATCCGGGCACAATGAGCCGAATGGGAAATCCGTGCTCCTTCGGCAATTTTTCGCCGTTCATGAGATAGGCCAACATCACGTCATCCTGCATGGCGCGGGTAAACGGAATGCTGTCGTCATACCCGTCGACGCCACGGAACACCACGTCGCGCGCGAGGTCTTCGTCTGCGCCGGCTTCTCGAAGAAGTTTCTTGAGCGAGATCCCCCGCCACGTGGCGTTCCCCAGGCTGTCGCCGCCAGGCAGGGTATCGATGCACATGAGCGTGGAAACCTGATCATATGAATCACGGTTGAGGATGTCCCGCCATCCCAGCGATAAAGCCGTGTTGACCGCACCTTTGACATGGAGTTTCCACTGCTCGATGTTCACCTCCCGAGACACCGCCACGGCGGAATCGGCGTAATTGACGACATAGAATTTCGAATTGGATGTGAAATAGGTGGTCTCCCGAGGCGGAACGGCAAACATGCGGCCGAAGACCCCTCCCATGGCGTCGCAGCCGCCGGTCGTGGCCGCCAAAGCCCCAAACCCTATCGCCTTTATAAGGGTGCGTCGAGAGAATGGCATGACAACATTATCGTATACCATCCGGCGGGATCACAACTCCACGAGGGCGTTTACCAGTCTGCACCGGATGGCGTGAATTCTCTCATGTGGAGGGCAACGGTTGAACTGTTTGCATGCGACGACCATCGCTGAGCACAATCCCCTCTTGTTTGGCTGCTGTCGTTTCTGCTACTCGGTATGTATGGTGGCCAATCCTCGATACACGGTGTACGTGGGGACCTATACCGGACAAGGGAGTCGGGGCGTTTACGGTGTTCGGTTTGAGCCTGGAGCAGGGGAATTGGATGCCGTGTTTCTCGCTGGCGAAACCGAGAACCCGTCGTTTTTGGAGGCGGCGCCCCACGGTCGGATTCTGTATGCGGTGAACGAGACGGAGACGTTCCGCCAGCAGCCGACGGGCGCGGTCAGTGTCTTTGCGATCGACCCGGAATCGGCCCGGCTGCGGCTGCTGCAGCAGGTGTCTTCGCTGGGGCGAGGACCGGCGCATTTGTCTTTGGACAAGTCCGGCCGAAATCTGATGGTCGCAAACTACGACGGCGGGAACGTGGCAGTGTTCCCTGTCGGGAACGACGGACGTCTCGGTCCCCGCACGGCATTCGTCCAGCATGCTGGATCGAGTGTGCATCCTGAGCGACAGACCCAACCGCATGCCCATTTCATACAGGTTGCCGAAGACAGCCGGTTCGTGTTCGTCGCGGATCTCGGGCTCGACCAGGTGCTGGTGTACCGGTTCGATCCCACGTCCGGTACGCTTACGCCGGGCAGTCCTCCGGCCGTCGACCTGGATCCGGGGGCGGGGCCCAGGCATCTCGCCTTTGCTCCGGCGGGAAGATTCGTGTTCGTGTTGAACGAACTGGCATCCACGGTGACGGTCTTTGCGTACAGATCGGGGACGGGCATGTTGCACCGGCACCAGACGGTCTCGACGCTTCCGAAAAATTTCTCCGGCACGAACACGGCTGCGGGAATCAGCGTGGATGGAACCGGGCGATGTCTGTACGTCTCGAACCGCGGGGACGACAGCGTGGCAGTCTTCAGAATTGATTCCGGCAACGGGAATTTGGCGCCGCTTCAGCGCATATCATGCGGCGGCAAGACGCCCCGCCACTTTACGATTGACCCGACGGGCGCCTGGTTGTTTGTCGCCAACCAACAATCACATGTGGTCACTCTTTTCAGCATCGATGCCGGGAGCGGACGGCTCTCGCCCACATCGCGGTCCGTCAAAATACACTCTCCCACTTGCGTGCACGTCACTACGCTGAACTAGTTCCTGACATGGCCAGGCGCGGATTGTTCAAGTCGACGTTGAACCCTTGCATTCACGGTGGTATTCTCGGCGCCGTCCGTCTCGAACCTCGCTCCCGGCTTGTCGAAAGCGGCGATAGAGGCCTGGATTGACGCCACATTTGCGCTCAATTCAAAAAACTTTCATCCTTAGATCGTTCGCTCTTGACTCCGTCCGGTAGCCTTGCTATCTTCCGCCTGTTCGATGCGTTCCTGCCTGTTGACCGCAGCCTGACGGCGAGTCACGGTGCGGCAAAAGGGAAACTACCCGAAAATTTTTCGAGCAGGTCCCTTGACACGTGAATGCGCACATTGGTATAGTGCGCGGCTCGCGTGATGAACGCGGTTGTTCTTTGACAACTGAATAGAGGAAGTTGAGCAAGGTGTAAGGTGTATTGAAGTGGTGGCCCTTGGTCCAATTTTAAAACAACACCTATATGAGAGTTTGATCCTGGCTCAGAACGAACGCTGGCGGCGCGCCTAATACATGCAAGTCGAGCGAGAAGACGTAGCAATACGTTTGTAAAGCGGCGAACGGGTGAGGAATACATGGGTAACCTACCCTCGAGTGGGGAATAACTAGCCGAAAGGTTAGCTAATACCGCATACGATTCCCGGATTGCGGTCCGGGAAAGAAAGCAATACCGTGGGTATTGCGCTCTTGGATGGGCTCATGTCCTATCAGCTTGTTGGTGAGGTAACGGCTCACCAAGGCTTCGACGGGTAGCTGGTCTGAGAGGACGATCAGCCACACTGGCACTGCGACACGGGCCAGACTCCTACGGGAGGCAGCAGTAAGGAATATTGCGCAATGGGCGAAAGCCTGACGCAGCGACGCCGCGTGGGGGATGAAGGTCTTCGGATTGTAAACCCCTTTCGGGAGGGAAGATGGAATGGGAAACCATTCGGACGGTACCTCCAGAAGCAGCCACGGCTAACTTCGTGCCAGCAGCCGCGGTAATACGAAGGTGGCAAGCGTTGTTCGGATTTACTGGGCGTACAGGGAGCGTAGGCGGTTGGGTAAGCCCTCCGTGAAATCTCCGGGCCTAACCCGGAAAGTGCAGAGGGGACTGCTTAGCTAGAGGATGGGAGAGGAGCGCGGAATTCCCGGTGTAGCGGTGAAATGCGTAGAGATCGGGAGGAAGGCCGGTGGCGAAGGCGGCGCTCTGGAACATTTCTGACGCTGAGGCTCGAAAGCGTGGGGAGCAAACAGGATTAGATACCCTGGTAGTCCACGCCTTAAACGATGGATACTAAGTGTCGGCGGGTTACCGCCGGTGCCGCAGCTAACGCAGTAAGTATCCCGCCTGGGGAGTACGGCCGCAAGGTTGAAACTCAAAGGAATTGACGGGGGCCCGCACAAGCGGTGGAGCATGTGGTTTAATTCGACGCAACGCGAAGAACCTTACCCAGGCTGGACATGCAGGTAGTAGGAGGGTGAAAGCCCAACGAGGTAGCAATATCAGCCTGCTCAGGTGCTGCATGGCTGTCGTCAGCTCGTGCCGTGAGGTGTTGGGTTAAGTCCC
>CAYQDJ010000067.1:0-16821 GCA_964416255.1 uncultured Nitrospira sp.
GGAGGAAGGGGGAAGCCAGCCGGCTTCCCCCTTTTTCTTTCTGCAAGGCATTTGTTACGATGTCAATGAGTGAACGTAGCTCCGAACCGCTTCTTTGACCTTCGCGACAATTGGAGGGTGGCATGAGACGAATTCTTCCCATGGCGCTTTCTCTGTGCTGTGCGCTGGCATCCGCGCAGGGTCAGGGCCAGGGATGGGCGTATGAAGAGATAGATGTTGCCAATGGGGGCACCGTCGTCGGCACGATTACCATGACGGGAGGGAAGCCCACTCCCAAGGGGTTCAATCTGGTAACGTTTCCCGATCCGGTGTATTGCGGCCGTATTTCCACCGGAACCGGGTGGCGGATTCTCAAGGAATTCGAGGTGACGCCGGATGACCGCCTGAAGGATGTGGTGGTCCTGTTGAGTGATGTGTCAAGAGGCAAGCCGTTTCAGTTCGAACCCCAGACGATCGAGGCCCGGGATTGTCAGTTTCTTCCATTCGTGACGGTGGTGCGCAATCATGCCGAGGTTGTGGTCGTCAATATGGACCCCGTGATGCATGATATTCAGGCGTACGAAACATCCCAGTTGGGCCCGCGCGTTCTGTTCAATACGCCGCTTCCCATGAATCCGCATCATAAGCGGAACCTCGGCTCGGACAGCCACGAGCATCTCGCCGGGGTCCCGATGAAAGAGGTGATTCACATGACCAAAGACCGACGGATCTTTGTCATGCAATGTGGATTTCATGCGTACATGGAAAGTTGGGGCATGGCAGTCACCAACCCCTACTATCACGTTACAGGACCCGACGGAACCTTTACCCTCACGGACGTCCCGCCTGGCGACTACACGCTTCAAGCATGGCACCCGGGGGTAGGGACTCTTTTGGAGCAAACAGTCACTGTCCCAGCACAGGGCACGGCTGAAATTCATTTGAACTTCGAGGCGCCCAAGGGACGTCGAAGCGCCCACGAGATCGCGGAAAATCCGCATTTCGGTTTAGGGGCGTTGGGCAAAGAACTGGATATCAAACCCACTCTTGAAGTGCAAATCCCTTAAATTGCCGCACAAAGATCTAGCATTCATTCACTATGGAGGACACGTGAAGACTCCTACTGATCGTGAACGCGTTCGCGTTAGTCTTTGCTTCGCACTCATGATTGTGTCTCTTTTCGGCGCGGGGATTTCGGTTCCTGAGGGAGGGGCCTATGATGTGATCGACGTGGTGCATGGAGGACGCATCGAGGGCACGGTGCTGTTGGATGGGCCGGTCCCTGAACCAAAGGGGTTCAACCTGATCACATTTCCTGATCCGGCGTATTGCGGGCGCATCTCGAACGGACGAGGTTGGCGCTTGCTTCGTGACTTCCTGGTGAATTCCCACGGAGGCTTGAAAGATGCCATTGTCTTGCTTGAGGGAGTGGAGGCGGGCAAGCCGTTTGAGACATCGGTTCCGCTGATCGAGGCCAGGGATTGCATGTTCCAACCGTTCATGACGATTGTACGGAACGGGCATGCCGTCGAAGTCGTGAACATGGACCCCGTCATGCACGACATTCAGGGTTATGAAACCTCACTTGAAGCCGGAGCCCGGGTATTGTTCAACACCCCGTTGGTCATGAACCATCAGCATCATCGAGGCGATCTGCACGCGACCCATGACCATGCGCCCGGCAAGTCACTCGTGGGGCCGATTTACCTCAACAAAGGCCGGCGCACCTTTTATATGCAGTGCGGGTTCCATGCCTACATGGAAAGCTGGGCGATGGCGGTGAACAATCCCTACTATGCGCTGACGGACGGGGACGGCAAGTTCGTGATCGAAGATATTCCGGCAGGGACCTATCAACTGATCGTGTGGCATCCGCAGACGGGACCCGGGGCGACCAAGATGGTCACCGTTCAGTCGGACGGCCTACTGAGTGAGGACCTCTCCTTACCGGCCCCGAAAGGCAATCGATCGGCCTACAAGGTGATGGACAATCCTCGTTTCGGTCCTGAGTCCTTAGGGTATTCGATCGACATCCACCCCCTGGTCGAACATCAGCGGTAATGGCATGCGGTTCGGGCTCGCGAGGCGGCCGTGGCGACCGGTGTTCCTCGTATGGGTGGGGACCCTGTTCGCTCTGCTGCCCGTGGTGTCTTCCAACGGGGAAGGCGTTCCCATTGAGAGAACCGAATTTTCCGGCTCCTTGGTCAAACGGGTCAATGGCAAACGATTCTACGCACAGGTTTTTGCCAAGCCCGACCGGGTTCGTTTGGAATACAGGTATGCGATACGAACCGCCCATGGATATGCGGCCATTGAAATCATCCGACTTGACCGGCAGGAATCCTGGTATCTTCTCGCCCAACAGAAAGAGTTGTTGGTCGTGCCACTCGATCCGGAGGTGTTACCCATAAGGCAGCCGCTATCCGGTGAACGTGCGCGAATCGTCGTGGGCGACGCCACGATGTCGGGGCGGGCCGCGCAGTTATCGGAGGTGCACACAGACCGGAAGGGCCGTGCCGAACGTTTCTATGAATGGGCCGACCTGGAAACAGGGGTGATCTTGAAATTGGTCAGTCAGGACCGTGACTGGTCAGTGGAATACGAACCATTCCGCATATCACCTCAGCCGGATATGTATTTTCAGGCACCGCCAGGGTACAAGAAGCGCGTTCACGCCGATGGCGTTCAGCAGCCATAACGTTGAGAGGGGCGGTTGAGTGATGAACCCGCGAAGATGGAATCAGGTCACGTTTGGCGCCGCGCTCTTGGGTATCGGGGTCGTGCTATTGACGCCTGCCCTGGGAGAGCCGGCATCGGCGCCCAAAGAGATTCAACGTTTGCATGATGCCAAGGAGTATCAAAAGGCGTTGGAGGAGATTGCACGATTACCTCCCGACCAATCGGCTGCGCCGGACGTTCGTCGAATGAAGACCCGGGCGTTGTTGAATCTCGGACGTCCAAAAGACGCGCTGGAAGAGTACGACAAACTGGAACTGGCCCTCAAGAGGGACGATCGTTCCCTGCTTAGCGAAGTCGCCATGAGTTTCATCGTCGCCATGATGAAGGACATGCGCGAGCAGATGCGCGGGGCCGCCTATACCGCGCTGAAAGAAATCGATTCCGATGAACTCGTGCCGCTGTTCGAAGATGGGCTGAGTGACGGGTCGGGGCCCGTGCGCATGCTTGCGGTCGAAGGATTGGGCCGGTCGGCGGCGGGCAGAAGGTCAACGAAGTTGCGAGCGGCGCTGGATGATCAGGCGGGGTTAGTAAAGGCGCGAGTGGTGAAGGTCTTGGGGCGGAGTGGTGATGCGTCTGTTGTTCCCCTTCTGGAAGCGGCTGCCAAGGATGAACTGGGCGCAGTGCGCATCGCGGCTTTTGCGTCGTTGATCCGATTGGGACGAACAGAGTTTTGGCCCCGGCTGCGACAGGCGGCCGACGCGCCGAATCCAGAGGACCGCGCTGAAGCGATTCGCATGATCGCCGACTTGAACGATCCGCGGGGAGCCGCCGTCATGACGGAACTCCTGTCCTATACACAGCCGTCTGTGCGCGGGGCTGCTGTGAGAGGGCTCGGCCATCTTGGCAGAACGGAGGCGAGGGAGAAAATTGAGGCGCTGTTGCGGGATCCTGTCCCAGCCGTGCGCGAGTCCGCTGTGGCGAGCCTTGCTGATATCGGAGGAACGGATTCGGTGCCGGCTTTGACGGCGGCGCTGAAGGACGGCGCCTTTAGCGTCCGCGCTTCGGCAGTGGCGGCGTTGCTGCAGCTTGGCCAGCCGTTTGAGTCGGTTGCGCCGACGGTGACGAGTTTGGCCCAACACAACGACACCGGCGCCCGGGCAGCGGCCGCCCATGCGTTAGGCAAAGCCACGGCGAAGAATAAGGAGGGGGCCATCTCCTTTCTCGGAGGATTACTGGCCGACCCGCTCCCCGGTCCCAAACTGGTGGCCCTGCGTTCTCTGGGACGCATTGGAAACCGCGAAGAGCTTCCGACGTTGAAGGAGGCCTTGCACGATGAGAACGACGCGGTTCGGGCTACCGCCGGCGGTGCCTTACTTCGTATTCTCCATCACAAGGGGAATGGCGGCTAGGCAGGTGCCGAGGCGTCTTGTTTCACATTGACAGGGTACGGTAGACTTTTATATATCTATTTGCTCCAAGGCCTCGCCGTGTGGAGGTCGTGTATCGAAGGCCGGGGAATCCTCTCTTCCTGACAGGGCGATCGTTGGGAGTCTTGGAAAGATTATTTCTCATGGAGTTATTTGTTCATCACAAGGAGGCAGCCACATGAAGAAGGGTTCGTTATCCATTATGTTCAGTGTAGCCGCACTGGCGCTCATTGCAGCGCCTGTGGCGGCCAATGCCGGCGGTGCGATTTCGGGGAAAGTCACGTATGCCGGGAAGTCTGAGAATAAGGAGTTTGCTTTCGGCAAATTCCCCAATCCTGGTTTCTGTAAGAAGAACCCGAACAAGGGTCTTGTAGATGGCGAGAAGCGAGTGATGCCCACGATCGAAGTCGGTAAGGATGGTGGGTTGAAGAACGCCGTGGTTGCCGTTTATGACGTCGAAGACAAAGCTTTCATGGATGGGTATAGCGGAACCGAAGTGACCGCGGAGTTCTGCGAGTTCCTGCCTTACGCCGGGGTGGTGGTGAACAACAAGTCGTTCAAGGTGGAGAATCATGACGCGGATCCTGATGATCCTAAATCCAAGGAGGGTGTGCTACACAACCCGCACAGCTTCGTGGTAAAGGGGGCGAGTTCGGCGACTGGGTTCAACATTGGTCTTGCCAAGAAAGGCGATAAGTTGGACAAGCCGGTCGTGTTCCGCGGCGGCGCCGAAAAGGACGGATTCTATCGGCTGCAGTGCGATCAGCACGAGTTCATGCAGTCCTTCTTCCTTCCGGTGTCAAATCCCCACTTTGCCGTGGTGAAGGAAGACGGATCGTTTGAAATTAAGGACGTGCCTGCCGGTAAACACAAGGTCGTGGTCTGGCACCCCTTCGTTTCCAAAGGCAAGAAGCAAGAATTCGAAGTGGATGTGACCGACGGTGGGACAGCCAATTTGAAGGCTGAGCTGAAGAAGTAAAAGCAGTCGACGAAGCGGGGTCACTCCTTGCACCGACGGGCAGCGGAATCACTCCGCTGCCCGTTGTGTTTTTTTCAACTCGTCAGGGATGTCGCCGCTTACCTTGCCTTTCACTTTCTCCCCTGGGTAAGATGCCGAAGTTTTGAACGAGACGCGTCATTACGGCGCAGAAGGGGATGGGTGTGTCACGGGAACCGTCGCTCGCGGAAATCTTTCAGCTGGGATACTACTGGGAAACGAAAATTCTTCTCACCGCCGCGAAGCTCGATGTGTTCTCTATCCTGGATGACCATACGAAAACGGCCGAAGAGCTTGCGCGGCGAATGGCGGTGGACGAAGCGGGGCTGACGCTCTTGCTAAACGCCCTCGTGGCGCTGCGCCTCTTGCGCAAGGACGGCGACCGCTACGGCAATTCAAGCGTCGCCGCGACCTATTTGGCTCGCCACTCGCCTCAGTACGTCGGGCATCTGCTCCTGCTCCATGAGGCGGAGTGGGATCACTGGGGGAAATTGGAACAGACGATTCGTACCGGCATACGCCCCGTGGACCGGCATGTTTTTGAAACGGACCCGGAGTTGGGCAGCAACGTACTGGCCGTCCTCCATAGAATCGGCCGACAGAGCGGACCCGAGTTTGCGAAGCGGCTCCGGTTGAGCGGTTCAGGACACATGCTGGATCTGGGAGGCGGGGCGGGAACCAACGCCATTGCTTTTTGTCAGGCCTATCCGGAGCTGACCGCCACGGTCTTTGATCTTGCGGCGACCTTACCGCTCACCCGGATCACGGTGAAAGAGGCCGGCCTCGAGTCACGAATCGCCGTGCTCTCCGGAGACTTCAATCGAGATCCGTTAGGGGGGCCGTATGATGTCGTGCTGATGTCCGACATCCTGCACTATCAAACGTATGACATGAATGCGGCGCTGGTGAACAAGATTTATGCTCACGTGGCGAGCAGGGGCCGGCTTGTCATTAAAGACCGCTTCCTGGATGACGCCGGTACCGGACCCGCGTGGACGACGGCGTTCGCCGTCCACATTTTGGTGAACACGCAGCAGGGCGGTTGCTATCGAATCGCCGATGCCATGGAGTGGATGACCAAAGCGGGGTTTCAACCCGTGAGTGAGTTGGAGCGCACGGCGGTCGTGCAGGGTATGAAAGGGGCAGACTAACAGACCATGGATTGGTTACGAGACCCAGGGTTCTTAGGCACCCATGCGACGATCGGGGCAGACCTGAGCCAGTTGATGGCAACGCTGTTTACCGGCCTGTTTGTTTTTGGGTGGGTGCAGGCACGAAAACGACAGGCCGACGCGCACCATTGGCTCATGTTTGGCGGGATGCTTGCCATGCTGAGTTTTTTCATTGCCTATTACTTATTCCGCCAACTGGGTGTATTGGCGGTGGAAGGGAAAGAGGGGTTTGGGGGTTCGCAGGCGCTCTATGACTATGTCTTCATTCCAGTGCTGACCGTCCACATCATGCTGGTCATTATCGGACTGGTGATGGCCATTTACATGATCGTGCTGGGATTCCGGTCTCAGCAAATTGTCAACGGGGTGCGATCACTCAAGGAGTCGTTGTTGCAAACGTCGTGGAAGAAAGTGGCGCTCATCTTCAGTGCCATCACGGTCGTCGTGCTCGGATTGTTCGGTTCGCGTGTGGCCTCGGTGGGATTTTCCATGCGCAAGATGGAAGTCTATGTTGGCCTGCTGATCCTCGTGGCGGTTGTGTTTGCCGTGGAGATGGCTATCCAACGGATCTGGCCGAATGGGGCCAGGCGCCACCGGGCTCTTGGCCGGTTTACCATGATTATCTATTGCATCTTGTTTGTCACCGGCACGTTCACCTACACGATGCTCTATATCTTGTATCCGGGCAAGATCGGTTAGCGACGACGGGGATGAACTTTCTCTTTGAGACCCGCGGAAGACGACTATGCTGACTTGCGGATGTGGGCGCTGGATGCATACGGAGGGGGTTGAGGAATGTCTCGGGGACAAGGGGGCAGTGCAGTGGTTCGTCCGCTCGGAATGTGGGGGCTGTGGATTCAAAGTCGGCGTCGAGGTGCCGGCTGACCAGAAGAGTGAGTACCTGGATCGGCTCATGTGGACGGATGAGGCGCTGTATCGGCTGGAGCGGATGCCGCCGTACCTCGCTCCGTTAGTTTGCCATGAGGCGGAGCAGGAGGCGCGAGCCCGCGGCGAACGGGTGATCACCTATGACATCCTCTCGCGCCCTCGAACCGGGGAATGCATCGAGTGGGATGCCGAGGCGGAACGTCGTTTGAGCAATGTGCCTGCGCCAGTGCGTGCGATGGCGCGCATCGAACTGGAGCGGACTGCCGCCGAACGAGGTGTGACGCGGATCACTGTGACGTTAATGGAAGAAGTCAAGGCGCGGTATTTTGGCATGGGGCCCAAGGGTATGGCCAACGGGAGGTGACGTGGTGATCGGGAGGGTGGCGAGGAAGGGATGCGGCCGTGACGCGTCGCTGGTGCGGTGATGTTGCATCGGATGGCCTTACGTGTGCTTCCGAGTTTGAGCCTGGCGGTCACCGAGGACGGAGTGCGCAAACAAAAGCGCATGGTGATGTTTGTCCCGGGGATGGTGGCGTTCGGTGTCTATCGTCTGGCCAAACAGGCGGTCACTCTGACGGACCCGCTGGTTTTGTTAACGGTCTGCAGCTCGCTCGCGCTGGTCACAGCCTTGCTGGCCTACCGTGTGGGGAGAGCCGCCACGTGGCCGGCCATCGCGAAGGAGGATGGGATTTACAGGCTTGGATGGCTGGGTGCCTGGATCGGCGCTGTCTATGGGACTCAACTGTCACTGCTGGTCCTGGCGCTCCTATGGATTGTCGGCTATGACTATCGGGACCATCCTGACGGGCCGGCGATGATGGCGATGATTATTTCGAGTACGGCCGTGGCTCGTGACGCCTTTGAAATCGGCGTTGTCCGGAAGCTGACAGTCATGGGTCGCCCCTTTGTCAGTTTTCCCGATGGGACAGCGCTCCGTGAGCTGCTCTGGATCAAGCCTGCACCGCTCGTCCTGTGGGTCACGGTCGGACTGAGTCTCGGCGGGGTGGTTGTCTTATTCGGTTTGCTGTTTGAGCATGCCCATGCTGCGGCGGTCGCGCAACTATTGGCCGTCACGCTGATCGGAGGCGGATTTGCGCTGTGCGCGTATTTCGGGGGCCTTGACCCCGCCGGGTTCTGGGTGGATCGGTTGCGCCGGACATCGCTTACAGAAATATTGAAGTACTGGTGGTGGCCCGGCATGGCCTTCGCCTCGACGTATTACTTGGTCGTCATTGGATTCTTGCTGTTTGTATGGCGTCAGGCCTCCATCGCTCCCGCGCAGGCTTGTCTCATAGGCGCATGGATTACCGCGATGATGGGTCTGTATGGATATTATCTGGGCTACCGTCGACACCTGGAGGATCGGCAGCGTCCCCAGCTGTCGGATGGCATGCTCCGGTGCCCGTTTGTCATGGGCATTTTGGGCAGGACCGCGGGCAGAGAAGCGATCATGTTCGGGAAGAGCGGATCGAAGGGGTAGGTTATGCATCGAATCGGCTTTGGCAGACGTGCCATGATTGAACGAGCCGTCTTTTGTGCGTGTTTGGCCGCGTTGTTATGGCTAGGGTGGCTTGGGCCAAGTCATTCGCCCGCCGCCTACGAAACCGATGTGTATTTCGGCACGCAAGGAACGCCGCAGGGACCAACAGCACCGGCTCCCCACGAAACGGTCTATTCCAAAATCGGCTCGTTCGACAGTCGATTGCTCGTCTGGTTCGTGACGCAGCAACATACGTATTTCGGCGGTTTCGTCTTGGCGCTGCCATTGTTTTGTGCGTTGCTCGAGTTTCTTGGGCTGATCACGAAGAATCCGGCGCTGTCGCTTCGGTACGATGGCTTGGCGCGGGATTTGGCAAAGGTCGCGCTGCTCGCTCTGTCCGTGACGGCCGTGGTCGGAAGTCTCATGCTCGCACTGTTTATCGGGCTCTATCCGAGTTTCATGACGTATATGGGCGGGACCTTCAAGTCCTTTATGCCTGTGTACGCGTTCGTCTTTGTCGGTGAATCGCTGCTGCTCATTGTCTACTACTACAGCTGGAATCGTATGGCCGAACCAGGGCTCAAGTGGATTCATGCCGCCCTGGGAGTGCTGACCAACGTATTTGGGACTGCCTTGTTGCTGCTTGCCAACGCGTGGGCCGCCTTCATGATGTCCCCCGCCGGAGTGGATGCACAGGGACGGTTTCTCGGTAACAGTTGGCATCTGCTGCATTCGGCGCTGTGGAATCCGCTGAATGTTCATCGATTCCTGGCGGACATCATGTCCGGCGGAGCCGTCGTCCTGGCCTACGCCTGCTACCGATTTTTTACAAGCAAGACCCATGAGGAGAGAGCCTATTTCGACTGGGTGGGTTACATCTTCTTGTTCGTGACCGTCTGCGCGCTTCTGCCCATGCCGATAGCGGGGTACTGGCTCATGCGGTCTGTGTACTCGTTCAGCCAAAGCATGGGGGTGACCATGATGGGCGGGCTACTCACATGGCTGTTTGTCGTGCAAGCGCTGTTGATTGGAGCGCTGTTCATGGGCATCAATTATTATCTGTGGCAGAGTATGGCGCGTATTCAGGGGGGAGAGCGGTATCAGCCCTATTACCAGCTCTTGCTGGGCGGTCTGACGTTGGCCTTGTTCATTTGGCTCACCCCCCACACGATGCTCATGTCGCCTGGCGAAGTCAAAGAGATGGGGGGCGCGCAGCATCCGGTTGTCGGAAACTATGGGGTGATGTCGTCCAAGAACGGCGCGGTGAATGTCATGATTCTTCTCACCGCCCTGAGCTTTCTCTATTATCGCCGGGCCAATCGGACCATGATCATCTCGTGGGCCAAAACCGGCAATATGATCATCGGAGCGCTGTACACATGTGGATTAGCCAACGTGATCTGGCTCTCGGTGTACGGATTTTATCTCCCCGCAAAAATTCGAGTCGGGCTCTCTTCCCCCCAGGCGTTCACGACACTGACCGTGATCATCCTGAGCATGCTGATCAATCGCGCGATGCTCAAAGGGGCTGTAATTCACGGCCCAATCCAATGGGGGAAAATCCCCATGCGGGGGATGGTGGGATTGTTTGGTTTGGCCGCGTCATTCACGTGGGTGATGGGTCTGATGGGCTATATCCGTTCATCTGGACGTCTGTCGTGGCACGTAAGCGATTTGATGGCCGACGTGTCGCCTTGGGCGTATACACCGGATTTGGCCTTCGCGGCCAAAATGGTTACGCTGAACATGGTGGTGTTTTGGGGGGCGGTGCTGGCGCTCTTTTGGATGTGCCAGCGTGGCCAGCAACCGGTCATGGGAGAGGAAGTTCTCGGCACGAGTGCTCCCTCGCTGGCGGCCGCACCTTCCCAAGAAGCGTAACGAGAGATATGGTTGGAGGGAAACAGGAGATGATGCGTAGGGCGCTGTTCGGAAGTCTTTTGTTGGTCGGTGGGATGTGCGCCGTCCCTGTTGTCACGGACATGGCGTCCGCCCAACAGGCAAGCCTCGTATTGGAAGACTTTCGTGCGAATGAACCTGACGGGTTTCCCACACAGTGGGACCACGAAAACCAACGCAGTCAATCGAAAGGCCGGGCGGCCTATAAGGTGCAGACGGACAATGGCATCAGCTTTTTATCGGCTAAGGACGCCGGCCAACGAATCAAGAAGCGGAAGATCGAGTGGGATCCCAAGGCGTATCCTGTCTTGACGTGGCGCTGGCGGCTCCATCAAGCCCCCACAACCGCCGAGCCGATCGCGGCGATTTATGCGTCTCTGGATACGGATCTGCTGTTCATCCCGGTCTTTACGAAATACGTGTGGAGCGCCACCAAGCCCGAAGGCACCTTTACCGAAGGTGGCATGTTCAGCGGATCGGAAATCGTTGTGCAAAGCGGGAATCAAGAACTGGGGCAGTGGTTCGAAGAACGAGTCAATGTGTACGATGATTTCAAGCGGATCCATCGGCATGAGCCGGCGCCGAAGGCGTGGGGGATTTCAATTATCGCCGGGCCCGGCGTGGAAATCGACTTTGGTCCGATTGTCGCCCAGTCGGAGAAGTGACGATCACACGTATCGCGAAGTTGAGCGTTTGATGGCGGCCCACAAACTCTTGGATATGATTTTCGGCGTGGCTGTAATGGGCACCGTCGGGACCTTGATCGGATTGATCATGGGAGGCACCATGATGCCCATTGCAATTGGGGTCGGTATCGCAATGGGGGCGGTGGTCGGGTATCTTGGTGGGCGGCGATTCTTGGTGAGCATCCTCCTTGGGGCGATCTTGGGCGGACTCTTGGCCTGGGTGGTAGCCGGTGAAGATCGGATATCCGTCGGCGCGGGTGCCGGGGCCGCTATGGGTGGATTTCTTGGGGTACAAATTTCCATGCTGCTGGATATGCGTGCCGCCCGAAGAGTCGAGTCCGGATCGAATGACTCTTCTGCCGGCATGACCGGAGCGTGATGCCGCGCGAAGGAGAGCTGGAGTGTTATGGAAAATAGGGGTGTGTTAATCGGTTCCATCGTGTTTGTGTTCGCCTCGTTCTTTCTGATGATCGTTGGCCTTGTGTATGAGTCATACAAAGCCAAACAAGTGCGCGACCTTGCCGCGAACATTAAGTCGGAAGCTCGTCCGTCCATGACCAAGGTCACGCCCCAAGATTATTCAATGTATCAAACCAAAGTGGGCGATGAAGGTCGCGAAATGGTGCAGATTCCCGAGGGGCCATTTACGATGGGGAGCAACGACGGAGACCCCGACGAAACACCGGAGCATCAGGTGTTTTTGAAAGCGTTCTTCATTGATGTGAGGGAAGTGAATCAGGATGAATATGCGCGCTTCGCTAAAATGACAAGACGTCCAATGCCCAAAATTGAAGTATTTGAAGACGACCAATCCAAAGTCCTCAAACCCGAATTGGCTGCCATGAGTGTCTCGTGGGATGACGCCCGAGCCTATTGCAAATGGGCCGGCAAGCGTTTGCCGACTGAAGCGGAGTGGGAGAAGGCGGGGCGAGGTGAAGGTAAGCGAAAGTATCCGTGGGGGGAGAAGTTTGCTCTCGGGGCGGCCAATATTGACGGGCCTGAAGACGGCTACAAGTACTTGGCCCCCCCGGGATCATTTGAAGCCGGGCGTAGTCCCTATGGACTTTACGATATGACCGGAAATGTCGCGGAGTGGGTGGAAGATTCCTATGAAGAAGGTATCTATAAAAAAGCTGTGTATCGCGACCCGAAAGGGCCGGATGATGGCCAACTCAAGGTGGTGCGAGGGGGATCGTGGCGGGAAACGGCCCAGAATGCCAGGCTGTCGAAGCGCTTTGCCGCAAAACATTGGAGAACGGACGTTACGATTGGGATACGTTGCGCCAGTGACCTTGAGGCAGGTGGTGACTCCGTCAGTTAGTAATTTGCCATGCTGGAAACAAAATTCAAGGTGGCGTTCCTTCTAGCCGTGCTGGCCTTTGCTGCCATACCAATCATGGGAATTCTTCGAGGGACAACCACTCCGCCCTTTGAGGAAGAACCTCTCTCAGATCAGAGCGATCTGACTCCTTCGATCGATTCAGTTGCCGACCAACCCCCCCTGCCTGATCAGACGGTGGTGATTCCAGCCGGCCCGTTCATTCGTGGTACCGATGCCGGTGGATTCGATGAACAGCCGCAGCGGGAGATCTTCATGGATCAGTTCGAGATTGATCGTTACGAAGTGACCAATCACCAGTATGGTCAATTCGTCGGCGCCACCGGCCATCGCAAGGCCGGCCCCCCGTCGCGGTATGCCAAAAATGTGACCAAAATGCGCGGGCCCAACCAGCCTATCGTCTATGTGTCGTGGGAAGACGCACAAGGGTTTTGCCGATGGAAAGACAAGCGTCTTCCCACGGAGGCGGAATGGGAAAAAGCTATGCGAGGGACGGACGGCCGGCTGTGGCCATGGGGTCATGTCGAGCGTCCAGATGGGGCGAACTGGGCTCGAGTCAATGACGGATACGATGTGACTGCCCCCGTAGGGACATTTACGTCCGACACCAGCCCCTACGGTGTGAGAGACGGTGCAGGGAACGTGATGGAGTGGGTGGAAGATTGGTATTCAGAAGGCTACTATCGTGAATCGCCGGATCGTAACCCGCCAAGCCCTGATCATGGCGTTTATCGGGTGTTGCGAGGCGGGGCCTATACGACCACCGGAGGAGACATTCGAATTACCAGCCGCAGTAAAATGGTGCCTGATTTTCGAGACGAAACGATCGGGTTCCGCTGCGCGAGGTCGATCTCAAACTGAAGCCCTTTCGACTTGAGCATCAGATGAAAATCTACAAGAAATCAAAGTAGTAGAGAATTAGAAACACGGCCAAAATGATGTTGACAACCATACCGGCCAAAACTATAATGTCGAACAATTTTGAGTTTTTAGTCATGATTTCCTTTGTTTCCACGCTTCTGGTAAGGAAATTTCAATAGCACACGCCTTTTAGGGTGTCAAGAATACTACCGGCTTCGGTTAACCTCGAGTTCCACAATGGAGGCATGATGGCGACGGCAACGGCTGACAGTGAACTGAAGATTAAGATCGGGAAAATGATTTTTTACATCACCTGCGCCGTGAGTTTATGGTTCTTTTATTGGTTTGCCGGCATTCAGTGCCCCTGCTGATGTCGTGTCTGCCAGGCATGATTCACTTACCAGTTCGCATTGACGCGAAGGAGGCAACAAGCGATGGGGCAGACTATCTTTTACATTCTCATTTCAACGGTCATCTGCGTAGCCTACTTTACAATGGTTGACCACTTCCTGATGGATATGCAGGGTCTTGATTATTGGTACTTGTTCAGGAAATAGACCGCCAATCATTAGGGATAAGATGGTCGTAGATCATATTCGGAATGCATCAAGGAGGTTTGCCATGGGTTTTGTAACCCGCAAGAAACTGATGTCGATCATCGCGCTAGGCGGAATGATCGGCCTCCTCCTGCTTCCTCTCGTCATGTCAATGCCTGCACCGGCTTCCGGTGAGGAGGCGGCCGCTGGCGCAGAAAAGGGCGGAGAAGCGAAGATCGAGAAGAGCCGAGACGTGTACTACAAGACCGAAGGTATCGTGTCCGGTGCTCCGGCGCCCAAGACGACGGATGGTCCAAAGGACTATCCCCGGTACAACTTTGAGAGCCGGGTGTTGCTGTGGTTTGCCAATCAGCAGCATTTATACTACGGAAGCTTCGTATTGGCCGTACCGATCTTCTGTATGATCATCGAATTCATGGGAGTGGTGACCAAGGATAAGGCGCTTGCCAAACGGTATGACCAGTTGGCGTACGATTTCATCAAGATTAGCTTGACGGCCTACTCGTTAACCGCCATCCTCGGTGGTATTTTGATTTTTACCTTCCTCACTCTTTACCCGGCATTTTTCGGCTACCTGTCCAGTATCTTCCGCCCGGTGATGCATATCTACGCCTTGATGTTCGTGGCGGAGAGCGGAACGCTCTACATCTACTACTATGGCTGGGACAAGATGAAAGAGGGATTTCTCAAGTGGATCCACTTGAGCATGTCCGTCATCCTGAACGTCATCGGCACGGTGTTGATGTTCTTAGCCAACTCCTGGATCGCGTTCATGATGTCTCCGGCCGGTGTTGACGAGCAGGGACGGTTTCTCGGGAATATCTGGCACGTGCTGCATACCGCCTTGTGGAATCCGCTGAACGTCCACCGAATTCTTGGGAACATGGCCTTCGGGGGAGGCGTGGTTGCCGCATATGCCGCTTATAAGTTTTTAGCATCGAAGACGGATGAGGATCGTGCGCATTACGATTGGATGGGGTACATCGCCATGGCGATCGGCGTGGCGTTCCTGATCCCGCTTCCTTTTGCCGGCTATTGGCTGATGCGGGAAGTGTACGCCTATCGGCAGCAAATGGGGATTACCCTCATGGGAGGTCTCCTGGCTTGGCTCTTTATCATTCAGGCGACCATGATCGGGATCCTCTTCCTGAGTACGAACTATTATCTCTGGCAGGCGCTAGGCCGCATGCGCGGCGCGGAGAAGTATCAGCGGTACATCAAGTACCTGGTGTTCCTCCTTGTTTGCGGTTTCCTTGTCTTCATCACTCCTCACACGATGGTCATGACACCCGCAGAGTTGAAGGCCATGGGGGGACAGCAGCATCCCGTGCTCGGTAACTACGGCGTCATGTCTGCCAAAAACGGCGGCATCAACGTCATCATTACTACCACGGTGTTGAGTTTCGTGTGGTACATGCGAGGGAACAAG
Organism: uncultured Nitrospira sp.; assembly: GCA_964416255.1. GTDB lineage: Bacteria > Nitrospirota > Nitrospiria > Nitrospirales > Nitrospiraceae > Nitrospira_D. The sequence goes on from CAYQDJ010000067.1 coordinate 15,391, forward strand.
GTTTCTACCGTGTCCTGGTCGAAATTTGGAAACATCTTTATGGGATGTTTCTTCTTCTGGGCCTACGTCAACATCATCTGGCTGGCCATCTATGGCTACTACATTCCGGCCAACGTCAGAGTTGGCCTGTCTGTTCCGCAGGTGGCGACCACGCTCTCGTGTTTGTTCTTCATGTTCGCCTTGAACAGCGCGATGATGAAGGGCGCCAAGCAAATGGGGCCGATCGAGTGGGGTAAGATCTCTGCTCGTTCCCAGTATGCCTTAATCATGCTGGCCACGGCCTTCACCTGGATGATGGGATTGATGGGGTATATCCGGTCATCTGTCCGGTTGTTCTGGCACGTGAACGAAATCATGCGGGATAACTCACCGTGGGCCTATACGCACACGGTGGGATTTGCGGCGAATATGATTTCATTTAACGTGCTTTTCTTCTGGATCAGCATCCTCTTTGTCTTCTGGCTCGGCAGCTTGGGCATGAAGAAGGTGCCGGTCGAGGCAAAAGCTGGAGCACCGAGTGCAGCTCCGCAACCGGCTGGTAGCCACTAATTTAAAGAGAAATGGTGAGAGGTAAGGGTGGCGTGAACTCACGCCAACCTTCCTCTCTAACCTCAGGAGGTTCACACCGTGGTTGATCTGATCAGTCAAGGTTTCGACTTAGGATGGCCAGTCCTAGCGCTGCTGGTGGGCCTGCTGGTGTTTTTCCAGGCTTCCATCAGTGATCCGGCCGCCAAGAAGCGGGCTACCTTCAAAACGTTCATCGGTATTATCGCCGCGCAGATGCTCTTCATGGCGATCGCCAATTATAAAGTCAATTTCTATGGCGAATCACGACTCTTGCCGGTGTCGCTTGCGATGGTCACGGCGTTGGCGTTTATGATGGGGATTTACTTCACGAACCTTGCCGCGCTTCTCAAGATCGGCGGGTTCATGTTTCTTGTTGCCGCGGCGCTTTCAGGGTATGGAAATTGGTTGCCGCAGGTCGAGGGCGGATTTCCTCCCAAAGAAGAAAAGCTTGATTTCAGCTCCATGAGTGCTCAACAGCTTGCCGATGAGGGAGAAAAGATCATCTTCGGCGGAATCGGGAAAAACAAGGAGCAGGGCGCGATTGGAAAAGGCCAGTGTCCTCTCTGTCATGCTTTTCACGCAGGTATGTTGGGCGAACGGGCTCCAAATCTACTCGGTCTTCCTGAGCGAGCAGGGAAGGAAAGACTGGATGATCCCAAGTATAGTAAAGGCAATCCTCAGGCCCGTGGATATTCTGTCAAGGAAGCATTCCCTGGTTCAGGAACTGCTGAGAATGGCCAGGAATACATAGCTGAGTCGCATGCGTGCCCGAGTTGTTATGTGGTTGAGGGATATGGCGTCAAGGGAACGAATGACAAAGAAAGTCCGATGCCAGCCATCATTCTGCGGACACGGTCCATTTAA
>CAYQDJ010000068.1:0-16029 GCA_964416255.1 uncultured Nitrospira sp.
GTACATGCCTGCAGGCGGCAGTGGTGTGCGGGCAGCCATAAACCTGAAACCGGGTGTCTTCCACCAGCCCGGCTTCGAACGCTTTCACCAGAGCGGCCATCTCGGCAGGCATCAGATTGGCGGTCACGGTAATCACGCCCTTGGCTCCCACGGCCATCATCGGGAGAGTCAACGAATCGTCACCGGCAAGCACGGTCAGACGTTCGCCGCACAACTGAACAATGTCGGAGGCTTGTTGAACCAATCCACTACCCTCTTTGACCCCAACGATCGTGGGGATCGATGAGAGCCTCGCAATGGTGGACGGCAGCAAATTCACCCCCGTGCGCCCAGGAATGTTGTAGAGAATCAACGGGAGGTCGACGGCTTCCGCCACAGCTCTGTAATGTCGGAAAAGGCCTTCCTGCGTCGGTTTGTTGTAATAGGGAGTAATCATCAGCGCGGCATCGGCGCCGGCTTGCTTGGCATGGCGGGTCAGTGCCACGGCTTCATCCGTACTATTGGAACCGGTTCCGGCAATGACGGGAATCCGCCGATTGACCACTTCCACAGTCAACTCAATGACGCGATTATGTTCCTCATGTGACAGGGTCGCCGATTCCCCGGTCGTTCCGCAGGGCACAATCCCGTTTGTCCCGCCGGCGATTTGCCACTCGATCATATCGGCCAACGCGCGCTCATCGACACGGCCGTTTCGAAATGGCGTGACGAGTGCCACCAGTGAACCCGTAAACATCCAACTTCCCCCTTATTTCAGAAACGCGGGGATCGCTTCTCCCCTGATCAGATCTTCGTAGGATTCGCGCTCGCGAATGACATGCATTTCTGTGCCCTTCACAAGCACTTCGGGAACACGCGGCCTGGAATTATAATTGGACGCCATGACAAATCCATAGGCCCCCGCACTCATCACCGCCAAGAGTTCCCCGGGTTTCACCTCCGCCACCGATCGATCCTTCGCCAAAAAATCTCCCGACTCACAGACGGGACCCACGATATCCACCTGATGCTTGGACCGGTGGAGAGCTTCTTCCTTCACCGGACGGATCTCATGATAGGACCCATAGAGACTGGGGCGGATCAAATCGTTCATCGCCGCATCGACAATGACGAAGCGCTTCGCTTCTCCGTCCTTAAGATACATCGCTTTCGTCACAAGAATGCCGGCGTTTCCGACAATCACCCGGCCTGGCTCCATGATAAGAGTGACCTGAAGATCGCGCACAAGCGGATAGATCGCGTCGGCCAGGTCTTGGGGCAGCGGGGGCGTTTCATCCGCATAGGTGATTCCCAGCCCGCCCCCGATATTAAGATAGTGCACATTGATGCCGGCCTGTCTGAGTGCACTTACGAGCAGGAGGACTTTTTTGAGGGCCTCAACAAATGGGGTGACCTCGGTTAACTGAGAGCCGATATGCTTATGCACACCGACAACCTCGATGTGGCGTAATGATGACGCGATCTTGAATTCTTGCAGTGCCCGATCGGCGGCAATCCCAAACTTACTTTTTTTTAGGCCGGTCGAAATGTAGGGATGCGTCTTGGGATCGATATCGGGATTGATCCGAAGGGCGACGCGCGCTCGTGTCCCCACCGATGCGGCCACGTCGTTGATGGCCTGAAGTTCGGCCGGGGATTCGACGTTAAACATGAGGATATTGGCCTTGAGCGCGTCGCGAATCTCATCGGGACCCTTGCCCACTCCGGCAAACACGATCTTGGACGGCAAAACCCCGGCCCGCAAGGCACGAAAGAGCTCACCCCCGGACACGATGTCCACGCCAACGCCTTCCTTCGCCATGAGTCGAAGGACGGCCAAGTTGGAGTTGGCCTTCATGGCAAAGGCAATGACATGGGGAATAGTCCGAAATGCGCTGTCGTAGGCGCGAACGTGGCGGACCAGGGTGGCATGACTGTAGACGTAACAAGGGGTGCCGAGCTCTTTGGCAATACGGCTGACGGGCACCTGCTCGCAGTACAGCTCCCCTTCTTGATACCGAAAATCATGCATCTTGGAAATCCTCACTCAATAGATCAATGCTCGATAGCGAGAGTCCCTGCAAGGACGCTTCGAAGGCATCTCGGAATTTGCGATACCGCACCTTGACATGCGGCACGGCTGCCTTGACCGACTCGGAATCGATGAGCGCCTTGAGGGCATCCGGAGTGGCAAGCTTGAGATGTTCGAAGTTGATGATGATGTCCATTCGGGCCTTGTCCGCGGCCTCCTTGACCCGTTTGAGCAGCTCTTGGGCGTTGATCCGATCCAACGTTCCTTCCAGATCGACGAAGAGGGCGGCAAATTTGTCATGTCGCTTCGCCTTGATGTTGAGCGTCAAGCCTTGAGCAGCCGCCGGTGCCTGGTCAAGGCGCTGCTTGATGGCATGTAACGCACTCGGGATGAGATTGTCCGTATCAAAAGTCGGGAGCTTGGCCTGCAGATTCTTGAGCACCTTGGCCACCGGCGACAGCCGCCCCTTCGGACAGGCACGTTTCACCAGCTTCCGGAACTCCCGATTCATTTCCCACCGCGCGATGAGACGCTGCTGGGTTCCCGACAACCGATACATGATGTTGGGCAAGGAATAGAACTGGTGGTTGGCCCAGTGAAAGCCCTCCTGCAGCTGCTCAGCCGTCATCCGGCTGGGATTAAACACGACGTGTTTGCCGTCATACTTGGCCCAGTTGCGATCAAAGATTCGACCGGCTTGGTTATAGCGATCGAAGAGCGCAGTTCCGGGGAGTGGAGTCAGCACATTGAAGTAGGCCAATTCCACCTGATTTTTCGTGAGAAACTCCACGGCCCGCTCGAACACCGACTCGTCGTCGTTATCGAAGCCAAAGACGATGCCGGGATTCACCATGATGCCATAGTCGTGAAACATCTTGATCTCTTGGGAAAACTTCTGCACGCGGTTAAAAGGCTTATTGGTTTCCTCCAGAGAATCTTCGTCCAGCGATTCCATGCCGACGAACACGGACACACAGCCGCTCTCCGCAGCCAATTTCACCATTTCTTCATCGTCCGCCAAGAACAGTGTGGATTGACACCCCCACTTGAGCTTGAGAGGCTTCAACGCCGCCCAGAGTTCCCGGCAATACGCGCGATTGCTGTTATGCAGATCGTCGACAAACGCCACAATACCGCCGTCTTCAATGCCGACCCTGATCCGGAAGGTGGTTTTCATCGCTTCCCAGAAGGGTTCGTTCGAAATCCGTTCAACCAATTCGCTGCGCACCCATCGCTGGACATCAACCAATTCTCTGATCACTTCCTGAACGGGGCGCCGCCGGGTCGTCTTCCCGTTGAACGGCGACACACTGCAGAACTCGCAGTCGAAATGGCAGCCGCGGGTGGTAAAACTGCATTGCCGCGTCATGTAGGCGTCCGGGCTTAAGAGTTCGACGCGCGGACTCTTATAATTCTCCAGCGAGGGGAACGCGGTCATCCGGTACTCACGCTTCATGCGACCCGCTTCATAGTCTGCAATGAGGTCAGGCCAGAGATCCTCCGCCTCGCCGCACACGATTGCATCGCAGTGCCGAAGCGCTTCCTCGGGACAGTAGGTCGGGTGCACGCCGCCCATGACGATCGTTTTCCCACGCTTGCGGAACGCGGCCGCGATTTCGTATGCGCGAGGTGCATAACAGGTCATAATGGATAGGCCAACCATCTCGCATGGATGATCGAAATCAATATCGCGCACCGCTTCGTCGACCAGATCGACGTCCCAGGACTCAGGGGTATACGCCGCAATGGTGGGGAGGCTGAGCTTTGGGAACCATACGGCACGACGCTCCGCTGCAGTTAGGTGGTACGGATTGTTTCGAGGATACGGATCAACCAACAGCAGTCGCCGTTTGCGGGTACTTCCCGTCTGGTCCAGTCCCATTCGAGCCGGTTGGATTAGGTTCATGTCTCACTCCCTCCTGATCATTTCGGGAATCCCAGTCGAGGCGTCGCTGTCTTGGCGTCTATCGAGTGCCAATTGGTCTCAACGGAGGCAACACCTCGTCTTGTCCGACCGGGCCCATGTTCCCCACACCGCCATCGGGATCCGCGTGACTCGGCGGCCTGGAGACACCGCTCTTTTGTGCTTCGGCCTGCTTCTGACGTTCAATGACAGGAGCGATGCCGACCGTTTCGGGCGGCACAGGCGGTCCAATGACACCACAGCCCACCATCATGCATGGGGTCCCGAGCAGGATCAAGAGGTGTCGAACCCTGGCACCGCTCATCCAAGCACCCTGGCCCACTCTCGGATGCGTCGATCCACCTGCTTGGAAGCCGTCCCGCCGAGTTGGGATTTGCGCTCGATGGCACCCTGCACGGAGAGACGCTGGAGAACCGTGGCGTCGAACTTCGGAGAAAAAGGTTTGAGATCCTCCAGCGTCAACTCCGTCAGCTCATGTCCTTGATCCATCGTCCAACGGACGATGTTGCCTGTTATGGAGTGCGCTTCCCGAAAAGGCACCCCTTTGACCACAAGGTAATCCGCAAGTTCCGTGGCCAACAACCCCCCGCCGCTGAGTGCTCGGGTGAGGGCGTCCCGATCCACTACGATTCGACGCATGAGTTCGGTCATGACCTCGAGTGAACTTTCGGCTGTATCCAACGCATCGAACAGAGCGGGCTTATCTTCCTGTAAGTCTCGGTTATAACTCATCGGTAAGGCCTTGAGAGTGGTCAACAAACCAAGCAAGTGCCCATAGACTCGGCCGGTCTTGCCCCGCACCAGTTCAGGCACATCCGGATTCTTCTTCTGCGGCATCATACTGCTGCCCGTGCAGAAGGCATCGGGGAGATCGATGAAATGGAATTCTTGCGTGGACCAGAGGATGAGTTCTTCGCTCAACCTAGACAAATGCATCATCATCACCGACAAGGCCGCAACCACTTCGATCATAAAGTCACGATCCGACACCGCATCCAAACTGTTGTGCGTCACCGCGGGGAAGCGCAACAGTGATGCGGTCCATTCTCGATTTACGGGATAATTTGATCCCGCAAGCGCCCCTGAACCCAACGGCATGACATTGACCCTGGTATAGGCATCCCTCAAGCGCGCCTTGTCCCGTTCAAACATCTCCACATAGGCCAGCAGATGATGAGCCAAGAGCACCGGTTGGGCTCGCTGCAGGTGGGTATAGCCCGGCATCGGCACATCGCGGTGTTCCTTGGCCAGTTGGACTAAGACCCGCTGAAACTCCGCCAACCGGCCGGTCGCGGTGGTGAGCCAATCACGCAGATAGAGCCGCACGTCCAAGGCGACTTGATCGTTTCGGCTTCGTCCGGTGTGTAATTTGCCCCCCACAGGCCCGACAATTTCGGTCAATCGCCGCTCAATCGCCATGTGGATATCTTCGTCCTCGGGGAGAAAGGTGAACCGCTCTCGAGCGAGTTCGTGCTGGACCAACTGCAAGCCGCGGATGATCGTCGTGGTCTCGCGTCGAGTCAGCACGCCGGCCTTCTCCAGTGTCTGGCAATGCGCGATGCTGCCTTGGATGTCTTGGAGATACAGACGTCGGTCGACTGCAATTGAGCGGGTGAAGGCCTCTACCAATCGATTCGTCGCTTCACGAAATCGACCGCCCCAGGCCTTTCTCGATAGGTTTCCGCCCCCCTGTTTTACCCGCCGTTTCGGCATCTAGCTGGACACTTTCTTGCGCTGTGCCCTGATTTTCAGCCGCAAGGCATTCAGCCGAATGAATCCTTCCGCGTCTTTCTGATTGTAGACGTCATCTTCTTCAAACGTGGCAATATCCAATCGATAGAGCGACCGCTTGGATTTCCGTCCGATCAGGGTACAGCTTCCCTTGTAGAGTTTCACCCGGGCCGTCCCCGTGACATCCTGTTGCGCATGATCCATCGCAGCCTGCAGCATTTCACGTTCGGGCGTGAACCAGTACCCGTTGTAAATCATCTCGGCATATCGGGGGATCAGGCTATCCCGCAGATGCAGAACCTCACGATCCACCGTCAAGGATTCAATCCCTCGATGAGCCACGTGCAGGATGGTTCCTCCAGGCGTCTCGTACACGCCCCGTGACTTCATGCCGACATATCGGTTTTCCACCAGATCGACACGCCCGATGCCATGTGCGCCGCCCACCCTATTCAGTTGTGCAAGTAGTTTGGCTGGACTCATCCTCTTGCCGTCAACGGCCACCGGATTGCCTGCCTCGTAATCGATGGCCAGTTCCCGCGCTTTATCCGGTGCCGCTTGCGGCGAAACCGTCATCTGGAAAATTTCGTCCGGCGCGGATTCCCACGGATCCTCGAGGATGCCACCTTCATAACTCACATGAAACAGGTTGGGGTCCGTACTATAGGGCTGGGCCTTGGTCGCCGTTACCGGGATTCCGTGACGACCGGCGTATTCGATCAGTTCTCGGCGCGACCGCATCGTCCACTCGCGCCAAGGTGCGATGACCTTCAAATGCGGCGCGGTCGCGGCATAGGTCACTTCAAACCGCACTTGATCGTTGCCTTTGCCGGTGGCGCCATGCGCCACCGCCTCGGCCTCTTCCATGAGCGCAATCTCCGCTTGCCGACGCGCGATTAACGGACGCGCAATGGAGGTTCCCAATAAATAAGATCCCTCGTATAAGGCGTTACCGCGCAGCATGGGGAACACATAGTCTTTGACAAACACGTCCTGCAAATCTTCGACATAAACTTTCTTGACTCCGAGTGATCGCGCCTTGACCTTCACAGCTTGAAGATCTTCCCCTTGTCCCAGGTCGGCACAAAACGCGACGATCTCGGCTTGATAGGTCTCCTGCAGCCATTTTAGGATCACCGACGTATCGAGCCCGCCTGAGTAGGCCAACACGATCTTTTTGATCGATTTCTGCTTCATGATGGACCTTTGACCTGCCGACCTTTTCTGCGTGAGAGCAGTTGCACCAAAATGGCCTTTTGCATATGCAATCGATTCTCGGCCTGGTCGATCACGACCGACTGCGAGCCGTCCAACACATCCCCGGTAATCTCTTCTCCCCGATGAGCCGGCAAACAGTGCATGACGATGGCATCCGGTTTCGCGCGCTTCAACAGCCGATCATTCAGTTGGTAGGGTGACAGCGCCTTCAGGCGGCGGGCGTGTTCTCGTTCGCGCCCCATGCTGATCCAGACGTCGGTATAGATCACATCCGCTTCCTTCACTGCGACCTGCGGATTTTCCATGATCTCAATGAGCGATCCGGTTTTCTCCGCTTCAAGGCGGGCCCGATCGACCACTTGCTGATCCGGCTGATATCCACTCGGACAGCCCACGGCCACGCGCATGCCCATTTTGGCGGCGGCTTCGATCAGTGAATTGGCCACATTGTTGCCGTCTCCGATGTACGCGACGGTTACCCCCTTGAGCCGGCCCTTCCGTTCTGTGATCGTCAAGAGGTCCGAGAGCGCCTGACAGGGATGGCTGTGGTCAGTCAGGCCATTGATGACGGGCATGGTTGATTCTCGGGCCCATTCTTCAACGGTCGCATGGTCGTAGGTTCGAATGACGATGCCGTCCAAATAGCGTGACAACACTCGCGCCGTATCAGCGACCGTTTCTCCCCGTGACAGTTGTATGTCTCCCATCGGTAGCACGAGGGCACGGCCGCCCAGTTGGTTCATGCCTGCTTCGAACGAGACGCGCGTCCTGGTTGATGGCTTTTGAAAAAGCAGGCCCAGCGTTTTTCCTGGCAATAGGCAATGCGGTACGCCGCGGCGCTGTTTCTGTTTCAAAGATGCAGCCAGCCGGAGCAAGTTCTCGACTTGCACCCGCGGCATCGTTGCCACGTCCAGCAAATCTTTCGTCGGCTGTCGTGTTCGGCTGCGCATCAGTGATGCGACTCCTTCTCCGTCAGGAGCCGATGCGTGAAAATAGCCGACAGAACCTCCAAAAGTTTGTCGATGTCTCGCTGGCCGATGATCAATGGCGGCACCAAGCGAATGACGTGCTCGCTGGTCGCATTCACAAGTACCCCACGGGCCAGACAATCGGCCACGACCGCCTTGGCATCCATCGTCAATTCCAATCCCTGGAGCAGGCCGAGTCCTCGCACCTCTTTCACCGCGCGATGCCGATCTTTGCAATCGGCCAGCCCTTTGGCAAGATACTCTCCCATCCGCTTGCCGTGCTCAAGAATGCGCCCTTCGAGCAAGACACGGCATACGGCGAGAGCTGCGGCACAAGCGAGCGGGTTTCCACCAAACGTGGAGGCATGGGTGCCGGGCGTAAAGGCGGTTGCGATGGAATCCCGGGCAAGACAGGCTCCGATAGGGATTCCTCCGCCCAATCCCTTGGCTAACGTCATGACATCCGGCTCTATCCCGAGTTGCTCATAAGCAAAGAGGGTACCTGTGCGGCCCATCCCGGTCTGGACTTCGTCAAAGATCAAGAGAATGTCTCGTTCCGTACAGAGCTGTCGAAGGTTTTTGAGATACTCGCAATCGGCGACATGCACGCCCCCCTCGCCTTGAATGGGCTCGATCATAATGGCCGTCGTCTTTTCGGTGACCATGCCGCTCAGGGTCACAAAATCGTTAAATGGCGCATAGGCAAACCCCGGGACAAGCGGCTCAAATCCTTTCTGAAACTTCTCTTGCCCGGTCGCCGCCACTGTAGCCAATGTGCGGCCGTGAAACGAATTTTGCATCGTGATGACTTCAAATCGGCCGGCTCCGTACTTTTCGTGCCCGTATCGTCGCGCCAGCTTGATTGCCGCTTCATTGGCTTCCGCCCCGCTATTGCAAAAAAACGCTCGATCGGCAAACGAATGGTCGACGAGCACTTGCGCGAGCCTCACTTGCGGCTCGGTATAGTACAGGTTTGATGTATGGATCAACTGGGCCGCTTGTCGCTGAACCGCCAGCACCAAATCCGGATGGCCATGCCCTAGGAGATTGACCGCGATGCCGCCGACAAAATCAAGATACTCACGGCCCTCCAGATCATAGACTTTCGAACCGCGCCCGCGAACGATCGATATGGGTTGTCTGAGATAGGTCGCCATCAAATACTTCGCGGCTGCATCCCTGAGTTCTTCTGTAGGCATAATTCGCGTATCCCCTTATAAAGAAAGGCGAAGCTAGCACAGGGTTGGGGTGAAAGCAATATCCGTCCCGATGACACCGTCACCTGAACAAAACAAGAGATCCTTGGCATCAAACCCGTTCGGACTCCTACGACTCAGTGAGGTCAGGCCCACCATCTTCGGGGAGTGTGGTAAGCTGCCCACCGATGAAGACCTGCATGGCATGCGCACAACCGAACCCCAACGACGCCAACTTCTGTCATCAGTGCGGAAACCGTTTAAGCGCATCCGCCGACGCGGTGGCGACCGAGAGCCTCGATCAGCCGGGCATGGCCACCGATGAGACGCTGTGGCGTCAATTCATTGGTCCCAACGCTGATCACTATTTATTCACCTTTCGAAGATTTTCGTCGAACGGCCAACCCAGGTTCGCCCTCAGTTGGAACTGGCCAGCCTTCCTGTTCATGTCTTTTCTCTGGTTCCTCTATCGAAAAATGTACCTCCATGCTGGGGTTTATGCGGTCGGACCGATGATTTCGACCTATATAACTGGAGATCTGACCGTCGGGCTGGTGTGGAGCGTCATGGCCGGGGCGACGGCCAATTATCTGTACTATTGGCACTGCAAGGAAGAGATTGCGGAGCTCAAAAAAGCCCAATGGATGAATCATTCCGGGCGAGACGCGGCGGCACAAGAAACCGGCGGGGTGCAACCGTATGTCATCTGGGTCGGCGTCGCCTTCTATGTCATCTTCTTTGCCGCCCTCGGCAAGATGATCGAGGAAGGTCCCCCCGATGCGCCGCGGCCGGTTACGCCGGCGTCTCACATGCGCGCATAACGATTACCGCACCGTTCGTCCGCGCTGCCATGCCATCCACGCGTAAAACCACTCAAAATCCTGTTCATACGCGACGCCACCGGAATCGGCCCGTTCCTGCTTCTGTTCGAGCTGCGTGTAGGTGCGCGGCCAGTTCTTTTGGTACCAGGCCTTCAACTCATCGGGGGTGTAATCTTGTCCGGCTGGGCTGAGAATACCAGCGGCGGCACACAGCGGTGCAATCAATGGCCAATAGCGGTCTTTCCCGAGCCCTAGGCTGCGAAAATGTTCGCGCAGCAAAAAAACGACCCAAAGTTCCGCGCTGTGTTTTTTGTTGTGCTTGAAGGGCTGGATTTGCCGAAGCGGCACCGGGTCGAACGCCTTCACGATCGACGTGTAATCCGGCCCGCCATAACTGCCGGCGGCCTCGGCAAGACCTTCAATCATGTTGGCCAGTTCGACTTCCACCACCGGCTTGGTGCCCTGCATGGTTCCCGACGGCAATGGACTTGGAGTCGTCAACAATTCAATGAGCGGCCGTAACTCTCGGAGGCGATGAGCGGCCGCCTTGAGAAGGTGCTCGGATTCAATCCAATAATCCGGATCGTTCTTCGTCACCCGTTCCCGACCTGGCGGCGGGAGAACGGTAGGCACCCAGTAACGGACTAAGACGAAAAGGATGTAGTTCGCTTCCCCGCCGACCTGAACGATCCGATCGAACAGCTGCCCGGCTCGAATCGCATTGAAAAAGGCCGTTGCTCTCCCGGCGACTTGAACGCGCTCGCTCAGGTCCGCCCACCAGGATTCGAGCGCGAGCCAGGTGACACCGGGTGGAGTGGTCATACCCTTGTCCAAAGAGAAGAGGAGGGCATGGTACTGCCCGCCCCCCACGAAAGCAACCGCTTGACTTGACGAGGCAAATCAGTATTGTGTGATTTGGTATTTACTCCGAGGAGTACACTAGATGGGTCGTCTCGTGTTGCTTCGTCATGGCGAATCGCAATGGAATTTAGAGAACAGGTTCACCGGATGGATTGATGTGCCTCTCTCACCCCGAGGCATTGAAGAAGCCAAACAGGCGGGAGAAAAACTGCGCGGGTTAAGGTTCGATCGTGCGTTTACCTCGGTGCTGGTCAGAGCGAATGAGACGCTACGGCTGGTGCTGGAAGCAGTCGGGCAAACGAACATCCCCATCGAAAAAGACAAGGCGCTCAATGAACGAATGTATGGCGACCTTCAGGGGCTGAATAAAGACGAGACGGCAAAGAAATACGGCAGCGACCAGGTGAAAATATGGCGTCGCAGCTACGATGTTCGGCCACCCGGAGGTGAAAGTCTGAAAGACACGGCTGACCGGGTGCTGCCCTATTATGAGCACCACATCAAGCCTCATGTCTTACAAGGCGAGACAATCGTAATTGCCGCGCACGGCAACAGCCTCCGTGCGCTGGTCATGGAACTCGAGCAATTGTCCAAGGACCAGGTCTTGGAACTCAATATTCCGACAGGCGCGCCACTGCTCTACGAGATGGACGCTCATGGAAACGTCGTGTCACACCGCCCGTTGTGACTCCTGACCGCTATCCGACTTCATCCAGCAATTGACCGTACTCGGCGGCCGGCGCAGAGTCGATCAGAAGAACCAGAAGCTTATGTCGATCCTCCGACGATACCGCGCCTTGATCCTCGATGAACGAAGCCGTTTCCGCACTGACCGCCATATGGCTCATCCCTTCTTGATCCACCAGACGGGCGTACTCTTTGCGACGCTCGGCTAATTCTTTTTGGTACTCTTCCCATGCCCCGCTGCCGAAGCGGCCCGGGTCCCACCACTGGCTGCGGATCATGTGAAACAGTGCCTCTTGGAGAGCAGACCGGTATTTCTGTGGGATATGCGCCTCGATGGCAGCAAGAATCCAATACAGGTTGAGCGTCAACACTTCCCGCGCCACCTGCTCCGCGTGAGTCCGGGACGCGTCAATTCCATATTCTTCCAGCTGAGCCACCGTAATGGGTTCCGGCATCATTCGAAACAACGCCGCCGCCGCCTCTCCTGGGGTCATCAGGTGCTATCCTTTCTTCCGGTCGGCTTCAACGGTACTGCACAAACCTGCTCGGGCTCAAGAACCTTGTTCCCTCTGACACGCTGTGCTACAGTCCGTGCGTTTAGCGAAAGATCGTCTGTGAAACCGCTATCCTCGCAAGGAATTTCGGCCGCGTTGTGCGTCGGATGCCTGTGGGTGTGTTGCAGAAGTGTCCCGGCTGACGCCGCAGGAAACTGGGGATTCGGCTCCGACGTGGGCTTGACGACAGGCACCGTGAACAACACGGTGTTCACGCTTGGATTCAATTTGGACTATTACGTCGATCGCAATTTTTCCTTTGGTCCGATGATGTTATTCTCCCCACCAGGGGACCTGTTTCAAGTAGCATTTGCAGGGGTCGGAAAATATCATATCAGGCTCCGGAATGACATTAATCTTGTGCCGTTCACCGGTATCGGTTTGATTCATGCCGATTTAGGCCGTGGAGCCGGTCCGGCACGCATCGATCGGAATGACACCAGCTGGTACATTCCCATCGGGCTTTCGTTGGAGTATCAGGTCCAACGCAATATCGCACTCGCATCGACCTTGCTTGTGAATTTGCACGATATCAATCTTTCCCCTTCCCTCCGAGAAAGCGACAACACCAGCGTCAGTCTGCTGTTCGGGATTCGCTGGGGTCCATAGCCGCCACGGTCTCCGCCGAGGTCCGTGGTTAGGCGGCTTTCGCCGGCTTCCACCGTAATCCGATATTCAACAACTCCTGGAGCAACTCTTTGTAGTTGTAGTCCGCCTGCTCCGCAGAGTCGGCGAAGTCTTCGTACTGGGCAATCTGTGGGTTCGGATTGGCCTCCAACACGAACAGTTGTCCTCGTTCATTCATTCGCAGATCAATACGAGCATATCCGCTGAGGCCCAGCGCGCGATAAACCGCCTTAGCCACACTCTGAATCTCCTCCGTTTTGTGGAGAGGAAGATGGGCTGCGTTGGACGTGATGCCGTACTTTGCTTGATACTTCCGGCACCATTTGACCCGTTCGGTGGCGATCCGTTTCGCATCGCCAGGCAATTGATCCATGATCAGCTCCCAGACAGGCAATACTTGAAGGTGACCGTTCCCGATCACCCCCACATAGAGTTCCCGCCCTTCGATATAGCGCTCGATCAGCGCATCGCTCCCGACGCTGTGATGGATGAATGCAACCCGTTCTTTCAGTTTGTCGTCATCGACGACGATGGAGGCCTGCGAAATGCCGAGCGAAGCCTCTTCGCTGACCGACTTGACGATGAGTGGAAATTCGAGCGTCTTCGGCCGCTTCATCGTACGGCCTTGGGGTACGACCTGAAACTCCGGGTAGGGTATGCGATGAAACGCCAGGACCTTCTTAGTCAGAGCCTTGTCCCGAGCCAGCATCAGTCCACGCGGATTGCAGCCGGTATACGGCAGGTGCAACAGTTCCAGGTAGGAGACCACGTGTTGATCGTACACCGCGACCCCGTCAAACTCCTCCAGCAGATTGAACGCGATGTGCGGCTTCCAGCGGTCGATCGTGCTTCGGATCACACCTAAGTCGCTTTTCACACCGAGCGGTAAAACCTCATGGCCCAGACCTTTGAGCGTCGTCACGACATCGTACTCCGTCCGCCATTCCATCGCCCGCACATCGTGACCATTGAGATGATCCGGAGGGACGAGGTCTTCATGAACGAGAACCACGACGCGGAGCCGTCTCATGGAACCACCCAGTGCCGACCGCTTCGTGGAAACTTTCATGATCTTTTGAAGAGGCGCAGGCAACTCATGTTCATGCCAGCGATGACTGACCTCCGGTCCAAGAGGGGTCTACCAGTGCAAAGGCCGCCCCTCCGCCTATAAAAATATAGCATGCCACCCATGAGTCGGCGCGGTCATCGGCCATAGGCGTACTTGTACGTAGAATCTCCGCTATCACACATCGACATGCCCTCACCAGAGCAGGTACAATCCCAGCCATGTTCAACATAGCGGCCCCCGGGGGAGATCCCCCCTATCAACTCGATGAAGAGACGGAGCGGCTTCAAACGCGCCTGTGCCGGGTCGTTGGTCAGGCCATCGCCGATTACCGCCTGATCGAGCAAGGCGACAAGGTGATGGTTTGTCTTTCTGGCGGCAAGGACAGTTACGGCTTACTCGATATCCTCCTCGTCCTACAACGTCGCGCTCCAATTCGATTTGAACTCATTGCGGTCAATCTCGATCAGAAACAACCGGGGTTTCCAGCTCAGGTTCTGCCCGAGTATCTGACAACCCGTGGGATTCCTTTTCACATCGAATCGCGGGACACCTACTCGATCGTAAGACGCTTGATTCCAGAGGGACAGACGACCTGTTCGCTCTGTTCCCGGCTACGCCGCGGACACTTGTACCGTATCGCTCGGGAGTTGGGCGCGACGAAGATCGCCTTAGGGCATCACCGGGACGACATCGTCGAGACGTTGTTCTTGAATCTCCTGTTTACCGGCAAGCTCAAGGCCATGCCTCCCAAGCTGCTCTCCAAAGACGGCCGCCATGTCGTCATCAGGCCCTTGGCCTTCGTGAGGGAGACGGAACTGGCTCGCTATGCGGAATTGCGTGCCTTCCCTATCGTCCCCTGCGATCTCTGCGGCTCACAGACCGATCTGAAACGCCAGCAAGTCAAGACGTTCCTCAGACAGTGGGAGCACCAGGTGCCAGGCTGTGCCGATAGTATTGCCGCGGCGTTGACCAACGTCGCGCCGTCATTCTTAATGGATCCTGGGTTGTTCGACTTCCAGTCTCTTACAAGAAAGGAAGAGAGCCACCCCAATGGTGATCCATGGCTAGACGACGAGCCATCCAACGACCTGAGCGTGCCATTGCTGTCGTGAACATGCGTCAGTTTCTCACCGCAACGCCTCACCCGTGAGGACATGGCTTTGACTCACACCGACGGGAGCCGCACCGAGCCTCCTCTGTGGTCCATCGGTTTGGCCGTGCTGCTTATTCTTCTCTCTCCCGTCGTCCTCTATTCCTTGGCACCCAGCGGGCCTCTTCGGGAAGGAGACACCGTGTTTTCGAACGGTGAGCAACGGGTCACACTAGTCGTCGCGCCTACAGGATCGGCGTTCCAACAAGAGGAGACCTGTTTGCTGGATCCTGGGAACCCACTCATCATTCTCGAACAGCTGACGAGTGGACAGGCTTGGACGGCGAGAGCGGAAGTGCAAGGCAACCCTGCACACGAATGGCCCTTTTGTCCCCCACATGCGGAAATTCTGATCGAATCAGGGCAGGCCGTGCAAACTCAGAAAGTTCTCGAGTCGATGACCAGATCCATGGCCAGATGGTTCAGTCGATAAACCGGGGGTCTTAAACCTTGAGTCGAGAGGCAAACTGCTTGCGCAACTTGGCGATCTTTGGCCCGATCACCGCTTGGCAATATCCCTGGAGCGGATTCCGAGCGAAGTACTCCTGATGATACGCCTCGGCCCTGTACCAGGCCGTAGCCGGGACCACCTGAGTGACAATGGGTTTCGGATAGACTTTCTCTTGATGAAATCTGTCAATGACGGCTTGAGCCGTTTGTTGTTGTTCCGGAGAGTGAAAAAAAATGGCCGAGCGATATTGGGTTCCAACGTCGTTGCCTTGACGATTCAAGGTAGTCGGATCATGAATTACAAAAAAGATTTCAAGCAAGTCTTCATAAGAGATCATGTGAGAGTCGAAGGTAATGCGAACCGCTTCAGCATGTCCTGTCCGCCCTTCGCACACTGCGTCGTAACTCGGGTGATCCGTACCACCGCCGATATATCCGGATTCGACGGCCTGGACCCCATGTATTTGGTCGTACACGGCTTCCAGACACCAGAAGCAGCCTCCCGCAAGGGTGGCGACTTCCTTGTGAACTTGATGGATGGATTGCCCTTTGGTTGCCATAGTGCTTACGACTTCATTCCTCCTCTTCCTCCTCGATGTCCTCGATCCCTTCATAGCTCAGATCTGAAAAAGCAGCCGTTGCCTTTTCACAGGCAGTTTCCACCATTTCCTCCGCATCCTCCGCGGACTCCGCATTCACCACAAACTTCACCGTAATCGCATAGCGTGGTTCCACTGCTGCTCCTTTCGCAGTCTTCCTGGC
>CAYQDJ010000069.1:0-16018 GCA_964416255.1 uncultured Nitrospira sp.
CATCACAAGATTTTTGACATCGTGAGTAATTTCTCCCAGGAGGCGTGTGCTCTCATGCTTTCGCTCGTTCAGGTCCAATGCCTTGGCGACGACTGATTCCAGTTGTGCGGACTCAAACGGCTTCGTGAGAAAGTCGACCGCACCGTCTTGCATCGCTTCGACCGCAAGCTGGACTGTCCCATGCGCGGTCAAAATCATGACCGGCAGGTTGGGCCAACGCTGTGTGATGCGCCTGAGGGCTTCAATCCCGTTCAGCTTCGGCATCTGGAGATCAAGGAAAACGAGATCAACCCGTTGTGATTCCAAAGCGGTCAGCGCAGCCTGCCCATCACAAGCTGTCGTCACGGTATGCCCCAACCACTCGAGCCGGTGAGAGAGGCCCAGGACGATATCCGGTTCATCGTCAGCGACCAGGATTCGAATACCCATATTCACCTTGACTTGAATGGGGAATGCTGAAAAAGAAGTTGCTGCTCATTGACAATAACTGCACGGGTTGAATGGCAAGTAGCATGCCCCAAACGATTCCATATGAAAAATTGGGACAAGCTTAAGAGAGGAGAAACCATAACCGAATCTGAATAGGTACTAGGAAGATCCAAAAGGATTCACGCACAAGAGGATGCGGGCAAGCACGAGGAGCTGGATAACTCAGAACCAACAACGATTCACTGAGCCTGCAGCATTCGAGTGATGATGGACACCTGCGGGCATCTGTTTTCAGTGGAAGTCGCGGATGGGCCGACCGATACGCTGCGATGATCAGGAGCCGGCCGGAAAACCGGCACCCGTGCTGCACCAATATAAATAAAGGAGAAGAGGAGAAAGCAGAGGAGCGCAATGAAGTGACAAACTGCTGAAATTTTGAAAAGTGTGGTGGCGGTGACCCGGATCGAACGGGTGACCCGCGGCTTATGAGTCCGCTGCTCTGCCAACTGAGCTACACCGCCATGTGCGGACAAACGAAAACGAAGCCGAATGATACCCGAGGAGAGGGAGAAGTGTCTACTGGAAGGGAGCGTCATCGCGCCAGGATTCACCACGCCGGCACTTCGCTCAAGCCAACTCTCATCAAGTCATGCCGGGCCCCTTCGGCGGCCGGCCGGAGATCTGCTTCAGGCGGAGCATCTTGGTGAAATAGGTGCGTTGGAGCCCCAATTCCTCGGAGGCTCTGGTCTGATTCCAGTCGTTGCGTCTGAGCGCGTCTTCGAGCACCTTGCGGCTATACGACTCCATCTTTTCGTGATAACCAGGTAGGGAGGCAAAGGGATCTTGCTCACCGTCAGAGACCGGGTCAGGTCTGGAGAGGTGCAAGTGCTCGGGCCCGATGGCGTCGCTCTGAGCGAGGACGCTCGCCCGCGTCAGCACATTTTCCAACTCACGGATGTTGCCGGGCCATGGGTAGTCCATCAAGAGCCGCATCGCCGCCTCGCTGACATGACATCGCTTGTGAAGGCCCAACTTATCCGTCTGGGAGAGGAAATGGTCTACCAGCGCGGGGATGTCGCCCAGGCGCTCCCTCAGGGGCGGAAGGGTCACGGAGATGACTTCCAACCGGTAATAGAGATCTTCGCGGAACGCTCCCTGTTTGATGCCTTGCTTCAGGTCCTTGTTGGTCGCGGCTAAAAACCGGACATCCGTGTGGACAGGTTGGGTGCCTCCCACACGATAAAACGTTTGGTCCTGGAGGACCCGGAGCAGGTGTCCCTGAAGGGGCAGGGGCAGATCGCCGATCTCATCGAGGAACAGGGTGCCGCCTTCGGCGATCTCAATCTTGCCGGCCTCCCGTTTCGTGGCGCCCGTGAACGAGCCTTTTTCATGGCCGAACAACTCGTTTTCGAGGAGGTCCTTCGGAATCGCCGCGCAATTGACCGCGACGAAGGGTTTGCTCTGTCGAGGACTCCAGCTATGAATGGCCCGCGCGACGACTTCTTTTCCCGTTCCCGTCTCGCCCAGAATCAAGACGGTCACGGTGGAGGAGGCGGCCTGTTTGGCCAGTTTCAATTGGGCCAGCAGCGCGGCGTCATTGCCGACGACCGGCCCGTACCGCGCATCCACCTCGTGCTGCAGGAGCACGATCCGGTGATGCAAGGCCAACATTGCCAAGGCTTTCGAAATGACCACGCTGATGTGATCGCCCGTGAAGGGTTTTGTGACAAAATCGGCGGCGCCGAGTTGCATGGCTTTGACCGCGAGTTCGATGGTGCCGAATGCCGTCAGCATCACGATCGGCGGAAGCAGCGAGCCATGGAGCCAGCGCGCGGGCGACTCGTCCTTGTGCGCCAGGTCGTGCAACTGCTGCAGGATGTCGAGACCTGAGAAGATGGGGAGTTGAATGTCGAGCAGGACCAAGTCCGGTTGTTCTTGCTGAATGAGGCGCAGGCCCTCCTTGCCGTTGTCCGCGGTCAACGGTTCATGTCCCATCCACGTGACGCGATTGGCGAGGGCGAGGACGATGTCGGGGTCGTCGTCGACAATGAGGATTCTTGCGCGCATAGAGAGACTCCTACTCAAAGGTCAATCAGGCGCGGGCGAGTTCGTCAGGCACTATCCCACATAATTCATGAGCGCTTCTACCGTAACCGCCGAGACGCCGCTCCGACCAGCTTGGCCGCAGGGATTCCGCGTCCAAGCGGGCGGGCTCGCCCCTCGCGACCTCGACGTACTGTTTCGAGCACGCCTCGGCCACTCGGGGCTCTGCACGCCAAGACACGGCCGCCTCACCATCTCGGCGGCGTCCGCAAACGTTGACGCGATTATTCATCGCGTCGCAGACCTCGCTTGGCGTCCCAACGATTTCGTCACGAACCGTCATGAATAATGTGGGCTCCTTCTCGAACACCCGCACATCACGGGGGAAGACCAGAGGCGTTCGGCCCCCCGCTTCCGCCGGCCGGAAGCACGAAATACACGTGAGTGCCCTGGCCTTGAATGCTCTCCACCCACATGTGTCCGCCGTGCATGGTGACCAGGCTCTTGGTGATAAACAGACCCAGCTGCGCGCCTTGGGACGTCGGCATCGGAGAGGGCACTTTTGAGAATTCTTCGAAGATGCGAGGGAGATGTTCGGCGGGAATACCGCAGCCCGTGTCGCTCACGCCCAGTCGGATGGAGTCTTCCTGCGTCGACTCCGCCTCCACGGTGATACGGCCTCCCGGCGGAGTGAATTTGACGGCGTTGCCGATGATGTTCCAGAGCACTTGTTCGAGTTTGTCGCGGTCTCCGTGGACGGCCGGCATGTGCTCCGGGAGCCGCAGTTCGATGGCGATGCCTTTTTCCTCGGCCACCGTCCGCAGGCTTTCCACCACATGGCTGCTGAGTTCCAGAAGGCACACCGGTTCCACCCGGAGGATCTCTTTTCGCAAGTCCAATCGGGACCAGTCCAGGAGTTGATTGATGATACGCGTCAGGCGGGTCAGGTTGTGCCCGATCCGGGTGAGATAGGTGCGTTGCCGCTCGCTGAGAGTGCCGGCGACGCCGTCCAACATATTGTCGGTAAAACTGCGGATGGCCGTCATGGGGGTGCGCAATTCGTGCGAGGCGACCGAGATGAACATGGAACGGCGCCGGTCATGCTCCTGCAGCCGTTCATTGGCGACGGACAGTTCGCGGGTGCGTTCGTCGATCCGCTGTTCCAAATATTGGGTCAGGTCCGTCAGGCGGCTGTAGGCCCGGGCGTTGTCGATGGCCGAGGCGACGTGGCTGGCGATCGTGGTGAGGATGGACAGGTCGTCAGGCGTGCAGGGGGAGGATTCACGGTCCCCCGCCAGGAACCCCATCGTGTGGGCGTGGGTTTGCAGCGGCACGGCCACGAACGACGTCACGTGGATCTGCCGCGCGAGCGCCACGATCTGGGGATGCATGCGGGGAGCGATCTCTTCGAGATCGAGCACATGGACGGGCTTGGCATGGATCAGGAGATCGGCGAGGAGTGCATCCGTATCCTGCACGGGAATTTCGAGTTCACGGGCCGCCTTCGCCACGTCGGGAGGCACGCCGGCGACTTGGGCCACGTAGGCGATCGGTGCGTCCTCTCGCTGCAACATCAGCAGCATGCGGGAAAAACCCAGGTTGGTCATCAGCAGTTGGAGCACGGTGTCCAAGAGTTGATTGAGATTCAGGGTGCTGGTGATGGCGGCGCTCGTTTGATGCACGGCGGACAGCTGGCTGATCTGCCGTTGAATGACCGATAGATTGGTATGAATGGCACGGTTGCGCTCCTGCAGCGTTTGGGTCATCGTGTTGAACAAGGCCGTCAGTTGCCCCACTTCGTCATACGTCGTCTGGACCAGCGGTTTGGGAATCTCTCCCTCGGAGAGCTGGCGTGCCACGGAGGCGAGGCTCCGAAGAGGTGTGGTAACGCGCTGGGTGAGCAGATGGGCCCCGATGATGCCGGCCCCGATGATCATGGCGGTCAGGGCCAGGATGTCCCAAATGACCGAGCGCAGGGTTTCTTTGGCCCGCGCGTCGCTCATGCCGATCTGGAGCACGCCTTGGACGACCGCAGGTCGAAGCAGGCCATTGGCCGGCGCGCCCCCGTCTTCCAATTCCAGCGGCAGCGGCGACAACAACGGGTCGGCCGTCGGGCGCCGAAGGACAGGCATGGCGATGTCGTAGAGTTGTTCGACTAACGTGGGGAAGGAGAGCCTGTCGGATTGGGACGAGTCGGCAACCAGGATCCGCTCCGACGACTGCCGCACCGGGGTGATCAGCGGGCTGGTGACCGGCGTCTCATACAATCGAAGCGCGATCGACTCGTCCGGATACAGGCGCCGCTCCTGGGTGAACGTCAGGTTCGCCGGCGAGTCGGGCGCCAGCTTGTTTTGCTGGGCCAGAATGATGCCGTCCGCGCCTCGGACGACGACATACACCACGTCGTCGAGCGCCATCAGGCTTTCCATGAATTGTTCCAGCGTCTGCCGATCCTCGGCGATCAGGGCGCCGTAACGAAATTGACCGTTGTTGACGACGTTGGTGAGCAGCAGGCCACCCAGATGCTGAAGATGCTCCGTCATCAGCGCCCGGCGGCTTTCCACGAAATACCAGGTCAGGGTCGAACAGCTGAGAATGAGAATGAGGCCGAAGAAGACGACGAATTTCGTCCGCAGACTGACGAAGCGGAACGGGCTGGCCAGGGGCCTCATCGGAGCCTCACTCAATACGTTTCATCGATCACACGATCCAACTCCGGCGGAAACGTGATGCCCAAAAAACGGGCGGTTTTCAGGTTCACCGTGATTTTAAGCCGTTCGATCGGCACGGGTCGCCAGCCGCCGGCTCGTTCCCCGTTGAGAACCCGCTTGGCCAACCAACCCGTTTCTCGCCCGACCTCCTGGTAGCTGACCGAGATGCCCAGCAGGCCGCCGAGCCGGATGAATTCTGGGCTGAATGCGATGATGGGGACGTGCCGGTCCAAGGCCGATTGAATCACAAAGTGCACGGACTCATCGGTCAGGACGGTGGAGTCGGGAATCAACCACAAGGCATCGGCGTCGGTGAGTGCGCTGCGGAGTTGCGACGGCACATCCTTCTCGCTCTCCACGGGAAAGCTTCGCAGCGAGAAGCCGGCCAGGGACGCCTGCTGTGCAGCGTCTTTCATCTTCGCGGCGCTTTTCTTGGGATCATACAGCACCCCGAGACGTTGGACGGACGGAAGGAATGATCGAATCACTTTCATTTGCCGCTCGATCGTGACGTCGAGCATGGTCCCCGTCATATTGGGCGCAGTGAGCTGGTGTTTCAAGGGGTCCAGAATCATCATGTACACAATCGGTGTCCCCACGATTTCCAACTTGGCCGCCAGCGCCGCCTTCAAACCCACCGCCAGGACCAAGCCGGCCTCCGACGCGCGGATTTTGCGGGCGAGGGTCTTGCCCAATTCCAAGTCGCCTTGAAGGTCGTATTGGGTGTAGATGGCCCCCGTGGGTCCGGTGGCTTTGAACCCGGCAATGGCGGCTCGATAGGCGGGGATATCCGAGGAGTTGAGGATGGCAATTTCCAGGGACTGTGAGGCGGCCTGGCCCCGCTGGGGCCACCACCAGGAGGGGACGAGACTCATGACGCACGCCAAGACCGCGACCCAGAACCGAAGGCATCGAGGGCCCCAACGTATGGCGAACATGTTCTTCATGCGAGGTCGCCCAAGACCCCGTCGCATTGCTTACTCACAGGTGCCCCTTGCGTGCCGTCCATTACCCAAGACCCGTCGCCGGCAGGGTCGCCTGCCGCACTGTCCGCCGTCCTTGTGATGATCATACCTCCTGTTCGTGCGGGAAGGCCCCGGCGGTCAAGGCGTGCTTGAGCCAGGAAGTGAGTGACTCCCCTCCTCGTCCTTCCAGCCCATGGGGCTGAATGTCCCCAGCACGTGGATGGGTTTTCTCTCTTGATTCCGGATCACGTGACCCTGCCACCGCACCCAGCGGAGTTCGCCGTTCTGCGGGCGGACACGGTGCTCGACCGAGATCGCTTCGCCGGGTTGCTCCGGGATGTGGAGGAGCGTGGCCGCGATCCGAGTGCGGTCGTCGGGATGTACGCGGGCCAGCCAATCCTCTATGGTCAGAGCGCGTGTCTCCATCACACCGAGGAGCCGCTCCGCTTGCGGGGACCACACGAGCCGCCCCGTCTGCAAATCCCAGCTCCACGCGCCGATCGAGGTCAAAGGTCCGCTGGCACTGCCGTCAATGTCCGGACGATCGTGGAGCCATTGCAGCGAGCCAGCCATGCGGGTCGGTCGGCCGTCGGCGTCCCAGAGAGCTTGCCCTCGCGCTCGGAACCACCGGTATGCTCCGCGCTTCGTCCGGAGACGGTACTCGACGTCATAGGGCACCTGGCGCTCGAGATGAGCCTTCAAGGCCGCGAAGACCCGGTCGCGGTCCTGGGGATGGAGACACGAGGCCCAACTCTCCAAAACCTCGGGAAATTCTTTGTGCCCGTACTCCAACAGCTCTCTGAAACGCGGGGAATACCAGACCGGTGTGCGCGGGGAAGTCCACGGTTCATCAGGGAGCACGCGGCCGTCCCAAAACCCATCCCGGGAACCCTGGATGACCAACTCCAGGCGTTCTTCGCCGGCCCGTAACGCGTCCTGCGCCCGGCGGTACTCCGTGATGTCCCGGGAGATTACGAGTAGGCGTATCGGGAGGTGTCGGGCATCGACCATCGGTGTGATCCGCACATCCCACCATGTCGATTGGCCGGCGGCGGTGGAACGGGAGCCGATGAATCCGCCGATCTCGCCCGCCTTGGCCGCGGCAAGCGTCCGAAGCGCCGCGGCCCGGTCCTCTCCCTGCCACAGGTCCGCCCATGACGTATTGATGAGCGAAGTCACCGGACCGATCTGCAACAAATCCCGGCCAGCCTCATTCACGAACTGAATGCGGCCGTCCAGATCCAGTACTTTGATGCTGTCGGTCGTACTGCGCAGGATGTGGTTCTTGAACTCTTCACTGTCGCGCAAGGCCTGCTCGCCTTCTTTGACGGCGGTGATATCTTCACACACGATCAGCACCACCGGAATCTGGTGCTCATTGCGTATACCCTGCGCGGTTTCCCGCACCCAGATCACGGACCCCTCTTTGCGAACTTTACGGACTTCCCATTTCATGGGGCGGCCCTGATGAGCCAGGCAGAGCTCCAGATTGTGTCGCACGGTCTCGCGATCCGGCTCGTAGAAGACGTTGAGGATGGATTGTCCCAACAGGTCGTCCGGCCGATAGCCGAGACGATCCGCGCCCGCCCGGTTGACCGAAAGGACCAGGCCCTCCGCGTCGACCATGAAGTACATCGAGGGGTTCTCGTCGAACAGCGCGCGATATTTCCGTTCGCTCTCCACGAGCGCTTCTTCGATGGCTTTCCGATCGGTAATGTCTTCGGCGATTCCCACGATCCGAGACACCGTCCCTGTCTCGTCGACGATCGGAAAGGCACGATCCCAAATCCATCGGAGCGACCCGTCCGGGCGGACGATGCGGTATTGCTCCTCGTATCGACCTGAACCTTGATTGGCCGCCGCCTGCTCGATTCGGTCCCGATCTTGAGGATGGATGGCCTCGATCCAGGATCGGGGGGAGGCATAGAGACTCTCGCAGGAGCGCATCCAAATGTCTTCATAGGTCGGACTGATGTAGATCATCTGATGCTTGGCGGGGTCCGTGATCCAAAAGACTTCCCGGATGTGTTCGGCCAATTGACGAAACCGCTTCTGGCTTTCTTCCACGGCCCGCTCGGCCGCCTTTCTGTCGGTCATGTCGCGAAAGACGATCACGGCGCCGATCACGTCCGCGCCTTCGCGTATGGGCGTGGCCGTGTACTCCACCGGGAAGTGGGTGCCGTTCTGGCGCCAGAACACCTCGTCGCTCACGCGGTGAATGGTCCCGTCCTTGATCGCGGCATGGATGGGACAGGCTTTGACGGGGTAGGGGGTCCCATCGGCCCGGCTGTGGTGCAAGACCTCGTGCATGTCGACGCCGAACAAGTCCTCCGGTCGATAGCCGAGCATGCCGGCCGCACTGGGATTCACGAAGGTCGTATGGCCCTCGCGATCCAGGCCGAAAATCCCATCGCCGGCCTGGGTGAGGATCAGGTCGCGTTGGTGCCGAAGCTGCTGGACGGCTTGTTCTGCCCGGATGCGCTCCGAGGTATCGCGAATGATGCCGCTATAAAAGTGGCCCTGCCCTGTCTTCCACGTAGCCAAGGAGAGTTCGATCGGGAACTCCGTTCCATCCTTCCGACGCCCATCCAGTTGAAGGACGGTGCCCAGCACCCGGCCTTGGCCCGTCGCTTCCATGCGGGCTAGTCCAGCACGGTGAGCCTGATGATAGCGAGACGGCATCAGGATGGTGAGGGGGCGTCCCAGCACCTCCTCCTCCGAATAGCCGAACAGGATCGAGGCGGCTCGGTTCCAGGAGACGATCGTTCCTCGTCCATCACCCACTACGATCGCATCACTCGCCGATTCCACCAATGATCGAAAACGATCCTCGCTTTCCGAGAGAAGATGCGTCGTGCGCTCCACTTTGAGCGCCAGTTCCTTGACGCCGATGGCACGGCGCAAGAGGTGCCGCAGTTCTTCGCTGTTGTAGGGTTTGGTCAGATATGCGTAGGCGCCTTTGATCAGCGATCCGACGGTGTGGTCACGGGAAACATGAGCCGTCAGGATCACGATGGGGACCGTCGCGTCCAACTGCTGCATCTCTTTGAGAATGTCGGAGCCGTCTCCGTCCGGCAGTCCCAAGTCGAGCAAAATGGCGTTGAACCGCCGCTCCCGAATCGCGGCGCGGGCGGCCTGCAGGGTCCCGACGACCGTCGCCTGGTAGCCGTCATGTTCCAAAAAATCCCGCAGGCCGAACGCGATATCCAGGCTGTCTTCGACGACGAGAATCGAATGGCATCCGTCGGCGGTCATGATCATCGCAACCCCTGCATCAGGCGCGTCAACGCTCGGCCGCCGGCAGACGGAGGCCGCACAGAGGTCGGCTGCGTATGGATCACGGTCGCGCGAACCGGAGTGCGAGGCGAGGGCACTGCCAGGGCTGCCGCAGAGGCGACTAACCCAACAGATTGAGCCGTCACCTCAGCAGACACAGCCATTCGCCTGGTCTCCTCGTATCCTGTGGCGGCATTGGAGACGAGGCTGCGCTCGGCGCCTCTGAGGCGAGGGCCCATCGGGCGAATCGATGTTCACAGACTCTCCTTTACCCTCAGCCTTGCCGACCGCATCGAGTAGATGCCGCCTTCATAGCTGGACCTCAGGGTCAACCGAGGGCAGCCGCCCATGCGGAGCTTGGGTCCCTTCCGGCACAACGTGCAGCGAGGGGGCCGCCGGGGCCGGCTGACGGACCCGGCGCGGTCGCCCAGGCTTCAGCGCCGAGAGGCGCTGCGGAAAGACTCCTCCATTGTCCTGTTCCATTTCAGAGACGACATCGTCGATCGCTTCGGCGATGATCTGCGCCAGCGGCCGGTGCCCTGTCCAATACACGGCGTTGCGCAACCGTTCGATCAAGGGAATCGGGAGAAACACCGTGATGCGTTGGCGAGGACGGCGGGGAGGCATTCGATGGGCTCTTGACTCGCTCACGAGATTCGTTGCCGGCTTGTTGAGCAGTTGGTTATTCATGCGATCGCCTTTCCGCGAGAGGGTTTGGATGTCTCTTGTTCGGTGGATGGATCCGATGCCGTCGGGTTGTCGGGGACCGAGCGACGAGTGGATCGATCTCGTGTGAGGAGGGCGCACGTGAAGATCCATAACAGTCCGATCAGCGTCGCCAATAACATCCAGACGAGTAGTTCTTGTGTCATCACGAAGGTCCTCTCTTTCTCGTGAAGCCGATGGAATGGAGATCCCGCCGGTCAGGGAAGGAATTCAGCAAGGCCTATGCCATCATTGGAATGCCGGCGATGACGGAAAGACCTCGTAAATCCTGTGAAATCGGCGAGGAGAGCCCGGCGATGGCACTCAGGAAGACGTGTGGCTGAATCGGATTTGATCCGCTACTGAATCAGTTTGGATCAACGGAGAGATTGCAACGCGCGCAAGTCCCATTCGGCGACGCCGTGCAAGCCCACTTGTTTGAGTAGATGGGCCCGGAGTCGTCGCAGGGCGTTGTCCGTCGGATTGCCCTCGATCAAGTGGCAGAGACAACTCATCGCGTCGTACCAGAACCCGCCGCGCATGTTGTCGATCACACTCTGGTGCGAGCACGTCAAGATGGGTTGTACTTCCGCCATGCAGGCGGTGAATTCACAGCGTTCGATGATGCCGCCGGCGACGATATTTTTCGAGTGGGATTTCGGATCCCGTTCAACCGAGACGTGCCAACGGTATTGGACGTCCGGACGGAGGGCCAGCCCCAGCGTTTTCAGTTCGATCGATTGAAAGCCTTCCTTCTCCGGCTTGGGCAACGCAGCTTCGTAGATGGGCTTGATCGACTCCTGGTCGGTGAGCGTGAACGTAATCTTCTGATCCGTCGGCTTCGAAAGGAACCAATTGAGCGTCGGCGTTTCCTTGACCGTAAACCCGACATGGTCGGGCACGATCGCCTGAACTTCCGGGTCGGTGCCGTCCGTCCCGCGCAGCGCCCCGCCGATGCGCGCGCGTGGATAGAGTTTCTTCGGAGGCGTGTAGATGGCCTCCTCGGGCATCGAGGCCGAGCGGGCCACGGACCATGTGCCGTCCGGGGTCAAGCTCAAGCCCGTTAAGATGACGAGGAGAAAAAGGGTGATCGGTTTCACGGCATATCCCCCTAAGAGAAGCCGTCGTACTCTAGCACGGGCGTTGTCCGGTTACAGCCAGTTATTTAACAGGAGAAACGCCGACCAGTACGCCGGATGTTGATAGACACGATCGCCCAACAAATTCAATTGGGCTTGTTGCAACGCTTCCGCTTTAGACAGCGACGGGTTTCGAAGCTGTCGATAGAACTCCGACACCAGCGCCGCCGAGGCTTCATCATTGATGAACCACAGGGTGGCCAGTGCACTCCTGGCCCCGGCTTTGATCGCCACACCGGCCAGCCCCAGCGCGGCTTGATCGTCTCCAATGCCCGTTTGACAGGCGCTCAGGGTGAGCAGTTCCAGCGGATCTTGCCGGAACCGGAATAACCCCACCAGCTGCTCCAACTGGTTCATCGTCAATTTCCCGTCGAACGTGAGCAGAAATGTTTCATCGGCATCGGTGGCGAACTGTCCATGTGTCGCGATATGCAGGATCCCGAATCGTCCTTCTCGCAATTCTCGTTCCAACCGCACGGATTGGAACTCGTCATTCATTAATTGGTCGCCGCGATAGAGGGCTCGAATAGCCGTCATTTCATCCGCGACATAGGGCAGGGCCGGAAAACCCTGCACGGCCTTTGTCAGACCGCTGGCGAGGAACCGGACGGTCTCGCGGTTCAGCGGATGGGGATCGGTCAAGTTGAGCCCCGGCGTCG
Source organism: uncultured Nitrospira sp. (assembly GCA_964416255.1). Classification (GTDB taxonomy): domain Bacteria; phylum Nitrospirota; class Nitrospiria; order Nitrospirales; family Nitrospiraceae; genus Nitrospira_D. The sequence continues at coordinate 11,928 of CAYQDJ010000069.1, forward strand.
TGGCGACGGCGTAGGTGGCGATCAAAAAGTTGGTGCCGTCATGCAGGGCGGCCAGGGGAATGGTGCGTAAAGCGCCGTCAGGCACGAAGACGAGGGTGGTGATGTGGAATTGGCGCAGGTCGGCCTCCAAGGGACGGACGAGCCAGTCGTAGAGTTGACGGGCATGGGGGAGATATTCCCGAGTCGTTCGCTTTTCCACCAGGCGGCGAAATTCCCGGATTTCGGGAACGAGTTCCGACGCGGGGACGGGCACGGCCGTGCGTGTCATTCCGGTGGGCAACGACACCAACAGCTCCAAACGGTCGGCAAAGATGATGGGATAGACGACCGCCGTCGTCGGCGATAACTGATCAGGCTTGGTGACGCGGGACTGAAGGGCGTCCACACAGTCGTCGCGGAAGTAGTCTCGCAACTCGGTGGCCTTGTAGGTTTCGATCGCGTCGCGGGCGTGGCTCAAATACTCGGTCACGACCGGCGGGTCGTCGGTCAGCGAGGCGCGTTGCAGCAACAAATCGGCCAACTCAAAGAAGAGCGGCCGCACCGAGTCCTGACCGGAGGGAGACAGTTCGGCCAGGGCGGAGACGACTTCGGCGCGGATGGGATGCAAGGTGGTGGCCGCCTGGCCGTACGCGGTGATCGCTTCATCCAATTGGCCCGAGGCGGCCAGCAAACGGCCAAGTTGCCATTGCCACCGGTACAGCGACTCCGGCGCATTGGCCGACTGCGCTTCGAACACGGCCCGCCTCGTCAACTGCAGCGCTTCCTCCGACCGATAGTCCTGCTCGTACGCGTGCCCCAGATAGCCCAAGGCGTAGGACAGAGTGCGGGCGTCTGGCAACCCTTCGGCGATGATCACGGCCTCCTGGAACAAGCCCGCCGCGCGCAGGAGCAGCGGTTCGCTGATGCTGGGGAGTGCGGGGCGCAACTGCTGATAGGCGAGGCCGAGATCGATGAGGGCCATCGCCTTGTCGTGAGAGGGACGGAGGGTGTGGTCGCGGGCCACGTCCATGGCCTGATCGAGCCAGACGCGGCTGTCCTGGGGTTGATTCACGCGCATCGCCGACCGGGCGGCGTTGATGCCCGCGCGGACAGCCAGCAGGCGGTGCGCGGTCTCGTGCGCGACCCGGAGGCTTTCCGTAAACGAGACCAAGGCGTCGGTGTGCTGTTGCTGCACGGCCTGGAGCAGACCCAGATCGTTCCACACCGTCGCGAGCAGCCGCGCATCGTTTGCCGTGCGCGCCAGCTCGAGCGCTTGCGCGAGATGCTGGCCGGCTGCGTCGTATTCCCGAGTCGCCAGGTAGGTTCTGCCGAGCGTGGCGAGCACACTGCCCTGCAAGGACACATTGCCGGTTTGTTGGGCAAGGGTCAGCGCCAGTTCCAGATGTTGGAGCGCTTGGCTTGTCTGGCCCAGCGCCTGGGCCGCGCGCGCCGCCGACATCAACGCCTGGCTCCGCTCCTGCTGCCGGCCGTCTTGCCCATAGAGTTCGGCGGCTTGTTTCCATGAACGAAAGGCCTCCTCGAACGTCCCTTGGCGAGCCGCAAGGCCGCCCTGTTTCATCATGAGGTCGGCTTGGGACTCCGCGGGTTTCTCGGCATTGACCGAGAAGTCGGCATGGCCGAGTCCCGCCAGCGCAAGCGCGAGAAGCCCCACTCGATACAGCGACCGATGTGACCATCGACTGTGCATACTTCACCAGAGCCGGGACGGCTCCGTCCTCCTCAGAGCACTTGGAAGATCAAAGAAAAATGAATGCCATGATCTTGCAGGTTGCCTTCGCCCAGCCGGAGATGATTCAGTTGTTGCCCCCAATAGACTTCGAACCGCGCGCGCTCTTGCGGCAAGATCATCCAGCGGAGGCCGGCCCCGATGCTCGCCAGCGTGTGCGGATCCGGCGTATCGTCCTTAGTGTTCCAGGCACGGCCCATATCGATGAAGGGGGCGAGTTGGAGACGGTCCTCGCCGCTGGCGAACCGTAAGAGGGGAATCCGCGATTCCACCGACGCGATGAAGGCGTTGTCACGGAGCAGCGCCACTTCGCGATAGCCGCGGACACTGTAGCGCCCTCCCACCGGCATCTGCTCCAAGAAGAACAACCGGTCGTTCGCGAGTTGGAGATCCATGCGGCCCAAGAACTGCACGCCGCCCCAGTTTTCGACGCGCCGCACCGCCTGGACTTGCCCCAACCAGGAAAAGAACTGGCCGTCTGGCACCGGGCCGGTGTTGATCGTGGCGCCCAAGGCATCAATACCAAGACTGAAGCGCGAACGAGCCGTAATGACCGACTCCACGGTGCGGTGGGTGTATTCCTGCGCAAAGCGAATCGCGCTCACCGTTCCCACGCCGGTGGGGGAAGACCCGGGCATGAACAACGAAGACGGCTGGCCGGGAAAATCGAATGCGGACGTCACCTTGTTGTAGAGATGCTCGCCGATCAGGACGACGGCGAATTCATCGGTCAGCGTCTTGTAGAGCGGCTGGCGCAGCGCCATGCCGATGATCTCCGCATCCAGATTCAAATCGATGGGGCGAAACGGCGACTCGACGACTAAAAAGTCGTTCCGGCGATAGTAGGCGCTGAACGTCGTCTCGTACCGATTGAGCGGCAGCACATAGATGGTATCGATGATCGGATCGACGCCGCGCGACCGGCCGTAGGTAAAGCTGAACATATCTCCATTGCCGGTCACGTTCTGATGCGCGACGGTCGCCAGGCCGCGCTCGGCGCCGACGACGGGCGGCTGGTAGTTGTTGAACTCGATCCAGGCCTTCCACGGGCTGGCCTCGACCACCTTCAAGTTGAGAACGCTCTCGCCTCGCTGGTCGCCCGGCCGCAACTCGGCGTTGAGCTGCCGGATACGCACGTCCTGTTGGAGCATCTGCAGGCGTTCCTGCAGCGGTTCGAGCGATAAGGGCGTGCGTGCGCCCAGCTCCACCCGATCACGCAGGTAGGCGGTGCGGAACCAATCGTTGCCCTCCACATCGATCCGGGAGAGGGCGCCTTCGATGATCTGCACGGTGATCACGCCCGCGGCCACCTCTTGATCGGGGATGATTGCCCCGGAGGTGATGTAGCCGTGGTTCACGTAGAGCAGAGTCAGTGAAAGCCGGAGCCGTTCCAGATCGTCGTTGGTCAAGGTTCGATTGATATAGGGTTTGGTCACCTCCGCGAGCTGTTCCTCGGTGAAGACGGTGCTGCCCGTCACCTGAATGTCGCGCACGAACACCCGAACCTTGCCGAGTTGCTTCTCGGCTTCTTCAGCCGGCGGTTGCGGGATCGGCGGCAACGTCGGGCGCGGCGGCGGGGTGGGCCGCTTGTATTCTTTTCTTAGCGGCGACGGCGGCGCGCCCTTGCCGGTCGGATCGAAGGGCGGAGGCAGGATTTGCGCCAGCGCCGGGGAGGTGAGCATCAGCATCGTCATGGTCAGGCCAATCCAACGGGAAGAATCTCGTTTGAAGCCACGGCACAGCAGGCGCGCGAGCGATCCAGCGCGTCCCTTCATGATCCACAGCCTACCCGGCAGACCGAATTCATCTGCGCGTGGCAGCCGGCGAGCGACGGCCCACCATTCGTGCTGACCGCGATCCGTGCCAGGTACGTCTCCAGTCCAGGTAGTCGGCTGATTGTCGGCAGCTGTTCCACGAACGGGTTCCTTCCCGAGCGATGGGTTCTCATAGACTGTGGACAACGTGACAGTCAACAGAGGGAAGGATGTGTGTACGCCGATGTGAGGTACCGCCCATGGCAACCTCCAGATGAGGTGCTTACGCCCTGGTTCCTCAAACCCCTGATTTGCTATTCATCCAGTAGGCACGTGAAGTGGGAACACCACTGACCTAACCCCGAAACCGACTGGCAATGCTTGAAGAGGCTCGGCCGGCGTCCTTCACGTGCTACTCCTGATCAGGTGCACGAACACATAAAGGAAGACGGCCATCGCCCTCCTTTCCTGTTGGAACTTGCCGTCCTGCACCGGCACTTGTGCAAGGCATAGACCAATTGTTCGCATTAAGAATCATTGGGAATCACCGGAACTGAAATGCTTGATCTACTACAGAGAATCGCCGAACGGAGAGTGATCGACCAACCTAT
>CAYQDJ010000070.1:0-15544 GCA_964416255.1 uncultured Nitrospira sp.
CATATTTTCGAGCTCGCGCACGTTGCCGGGATACGAATACCGCAAGAGCAGCTCTCTGGCCGGTTGCGAAAACCCCTTCAGCTTCTTGTTCAATCTCGCCGCGCAACTCTCAAGCACATGGTCGGCGATCACCATCACGTCTTCCTGTCGTTCCCGCAGCGGAGGGATAATGACGTGGACCACATTGAGCCGGTAAAAGAGATCCTCGCGGAAGCGGCCTTGGGCGACTTCTTTCCGCAAATCTCTTTGTGTTGCGCACACAAGACGCACATCGACTTCGATCGTCTCGTTGCTCCCCACGCGCTCGAACTTCCGTTCCTGCAATACCCGCAACAATTTGACCTGCACCAGCGGCGCAATCTCACCAATTTCGTCCAGAAACAGGGTGCCTCGATTTGCCATCTCGAACCGGCCCCGTCGCTGCCGTAGGGCGCCGGTGAAGGCGCCTTTTTCATGACCGAACAGTTCGGCCTCCAGCAACGTCTCCGGCAACGCGGCACAGCTCACCTTGATGAGCGGATAGTCCCGCCTGGGGCTGTTCTGGTGCACCGCATTGGCTGCCAATTCCTTCCCTGTCCCGCTTTCGCCGAGAATCAACACCGTGGAATCGGTCGCGGCAACCAGCTTGATCTTCTCCAACACTGCACGCATGCGGGTGTTCGCGCCCAAAATCCCGCCGAAACTGAATTTGTCTTCCAAGGCATCTTTTAAGTCCTGATTCTCCTTGCGAAGCGCGACGACGGTGCCGACCCGCTCGACAATCAGCAGCAACTCCTCCATTTGGAAGGGTTTCGTGATGTAGTCGAAGGCGCCGAACTTCATGGCGCCGACGGCGGTTTCGACCGACCCGTGCGCCGTGATGACCAGCACCTCCGCTTGGGGATAGGTCTCTCGGGTGACCTTGAGCACTGTCAAACCATCAGCCCCCGGCAAACGGAGATCTGTAATGACGAGGTCCACGGCCTGCTTTCTGATAATCTCAATGCCTTCGGTCCCCGTCGAGGCCGCATGCACGTCGTGCCCCACCGCCTCCAAGGCATCCACCATCGACAGGCGCATCAAAGGCTCATCATCGACGATCAATATCTTGAGCGCCGTCATTACACCCTCTCCAGGGGCTGCCGGTCGGGCGTGACCGGCAGACACAGAGTGAACGCCGTGCCTTTTCCGACTTCACTTTCGACGAGGATTTTTCCGCCATGCCGTTCGACGATGCCCAGGCTGACCGACAACCCCAGTCCGGTTCCTTCGCCTTCGTTCTTGGTCGTGAAGAACGGATCGAAGATTTTCGGCAGCACCGACGTGGGAATTCCGGACCCGCTGTCACGGATCGTGACATGGCATACCTCGTCTTCCACAGCCGTTTGAATGGACAAGACCCCACCGTCCTTCATGGCCTGGACCGCGTTCAAAATCAGATTCATGAGTACCTGCTCGATCATATGCCGGTCGATGAGCAGATTGGGCAGCGTGCGGCTGAGCGTCGTCTCTAAGACGATCCGGTTGGGTGCGAACAAATGCCTCGTGAGCACTAAGACCCGCTCGATCACCTGATTCATGTCCGTCAACGAGACTTCCGGCTGATGCTGCTGGGAGAAATCGAGCAGCTGACGGACAATTTTTTGAACTCGGCGCAGCCCATCCTCCATGGACGCCAGATACTCTTCCCGCCGCGACGGAGACAACGTGCCCTTACCCAGGTTGTAGAGACAGTTCAAGATACCGCCCAGGGGGTTATTGATCTCGTGCGCCACGCCAGCGGCCAATTTTCCAACCGACGCCAGCTTCTCCGAACTGCGGATTTGCTCCTCGAGCTTCTTCGTCTCGGTCATGTCCCGCGCGATCCCGAGCACACCCAATATTTCCCCATCGGCACCGTGCAGCGGGGACACGCTCACCATCGCCAAGCGCGCCTCTCCCGATCGCGTCACCACCTCCACCTCATAGACCTGCTTGGCGCCGATGTCGAGAGTGCTCTTCAGGCGACGTCCGCGATGCCGCTTGGACAGCAGGGAAAGATACGGCCGGCCGATCAAGTCATCTTTCCGGTACCCCCAGGCTTCGATCTTTCCGTTGACATACGTAAACTGCTGGTCGGGGTCCAAGGTATAGATCACGTCGTTGGCGTTCTCGAGCAAATTTTCCAAATACTGTTTGGTTTCTTCGATCTCTCTGGTCCGCTCACGCACCTTCAGTTCCAACTCCTCCCGATAGGACTGCAGCTGGCGTTCCAGCCGCTTGCGGTCGGTGATGTCTCGGAGTTGCACCATCACCAAGGTCCGATCGTCCACCCCGACACCGATCAAGTCCATTTCCACCGGCAACTCGACGCCCTCCGCATTACGGACGGCGACTTCCTCTGTCGGCACCTGCCGCTGACCGCTCGCCAGTTCCTGGAGCAACGTTCGCAGACGTTCGCCGTACACCGGCAAGACCACCGTGAAGATACTGCGGCCGATTACCTCGGACTCCGTATACCCGAGCGCGTGCTCTTCTCGCTTGTTGACTGCCACGATTTGGCCGTGCCCATCCACCATAAACACCGAGTCCGCGACGAGGTCGAACAACGCTTTGTAGCGAGCCTGGGAGACAACCAATTGCTGCGTCCGTTCCGAAACCGCGACTTCCAGCTTCGACGTGTATTGTTGAAGCTGCCGTTCAAGTCGATGACGTTCCGTCACATCCCGGACAAACGCTCGCGTATGGACCAATCCTCCGCTTACCGGATCGAACAAGGCCGTCGCATGGATCTCAACGTCGATAGGGCGGCCGTTTTTGGCAAGAAACACCGTCTCGATCGAATTGCCCCCTTTGGACATGAGTCGCTCCAGATAGGTCAAAATTTGGGCGGCCTGATTGTCGGGGACGAGATCCCACAAATGCATCACAGACATCTCTTCACGACTGTAGCCTAATTTATCCAGACCGGTCTTATTGACATGGACGAATCGGCCGGCACGATCGACCTGATAGATCATCTCCGGTGAGTGTTCGATCAGATCACGATATTTTTCTTCAAGGCCGCGGACCTCGCTCATTCGCTGTTCGATTTGAGCGAACGACAGTTTGAGATTCGCCGCCATCTGATTGAATGCGAGCGCCAAATGCTCGATTTCGTCTCCTGTCTTGATGGTGAGCTGCTGATCAAGCCGCCCTCCGCCGATCTCCAAGACTCCATCGTGGAGCGCCTTGATGGGCCGGACAATCCGACGCGCCACGACCAAGCCGGTGACCAACAGGACCGTCAAAACCCCCGTTCCGTACAGCATCATTTTGGCGACCAATTGCTCCAACGCCGCATAGGTTTCTTCGGGATCTTGCCGTACCACCGTGACCCATTGCTTGCCGCCCATGCTCCCGGGTGCCAAGGGTTCGCTGAACCGCACGGGGGCAAACCCGATCAAGGCGTTTCGGCTCCCATGGGTATCATCGGCCACGGTCGCCCAACCCGATTTTTCCCGGCTGATCGTGCTGACGAAGTCCGGCAGCACGACATGCTCCTCAGGTGAGAAAATCGGGCAGATCAACGGACTGCCGTCGGAGGCAAACAGCATGGCATGGCCCGAAGAACCGATTTCAACTTCTGATATCGAATGAAAGAGGGTGTCGCGCCGCAACAGCACGGTGACCGTGCCGATGATGCTTGCCGGATGGTCCTCCACAATCGGTGCGGCCACCACCAGGACATGGGTCCCGAACGCAGGATCAAAAGCAATGTCGCTGACATAGACCTGCGACGGTTTGGCCTTCATCACCGCCGACCACCAAGCCGTCTTACCGTAAAAGTATTCAACCTGGGGAATCGAGCTGACAACGAGCGCCCCCCGTGCATCAGTGACCAAAATGCCGACATAGTCGGCTTTACGAATGTCATGCCAACGGATCAAGTAATTGGTAACAATACGGTTGATGAAAACGGGAAACTCGCTGTGACGATCCCGCTCACGCCAGCGCCGTTGCCAGTCCTTGATGATTGCCTGGACGGCCCGCTCGTCCTTCCCTTCATAGGTCCGGTTCGACTCCGTGACCGCCGTCCGTAAAAAAGGCGTGGTGGCCAATTGTTGGGCCTCATTGATACCCCGAGTCACGTGCATCTCGATCCGGCGAGACGCTTCGACTGCCACCTCCTTAAAATTGGCCCCTGTGGTGTCACGCAGCGCTCGATGCTCTTCCAAATAGGTAATGAGAAGGAGAATGGCGAGGGGAAGCAGGCCGACCATCACAATGCCGGTGATGATCTTGTGCTGGAGGCTATGAGACCGACTCCAGAGCGACATGGTGTCTCGACTAGGCGGTATGGTACGCCTGGCGAACTTGATCCGCGTCTCAGACAAGGTTCAGTCGAAGCGAGAGTCGAGGGCTCCCTGTCCGTCCGATGGCACGTATTTCACCATCCGGTCAACTGCGCTTCAAGAGGCGCCCGGGCGTGCCGGGCCACATGAGCAGCAATGGGCTGGCCACAAACACGGACGAATACGTCCCGAAGATCACGCCCCACAGCAAGGCCAAGGAGAAATCATGAAGCACTTCTCCGCCGGCCAGCGTCAACGGAATCAAGACGAGGACAACGGTCAAGCTCGTCACGATGGTTCGGCTCAACACCTGATTGACGGCCGTATTGATCGTGGTGGATTCCGAATCTCTCCGCCGAATGCGTAGGTTTTCACGAATCCGATCGAACACCACCACCGTGTCCGTGAGCGAATAACCGGCCAACGTCAACAGGGCCGTCACCACAAGGAGGGTAATTTCCTTATCCAATACGTAGAAAGCCCCCAGGACGGCCAGCACGTCATGAAACGTCGCAACCGCCGCCGCCACGCCAAAGCGCAATTCAAAGCGGGCGGCAATATACAGAATGATGCCTGTAAACGAAATAACGATGGCGATCAACGCATCCTCTTGCAACTTTTTTCCAATGGTGGGACCGATTTCAGTCGTGGAGTCCACGACAAACCGATTGTCTGGAAAATCCTTAGCAAACACGGCCTGGACCCGCTCCGCCGTTTTTTCTTCAATTGTCGTCGACGCTTTCACCCGGACCAACAACTTGTTGTCTTGGCCGAACTCTTGCAGTTCTGCGTTCGACAGCCCATTGGCCTCCAATGCTTTTCTCGCCGCATCAATGCGTATCGGTTGGTCGAATTTAAGTTGCACGGCCGTCCCGCCGGCGAAGTCGATGCCGAGATTGGCGGCACCACGGGCGATTTGAACGACTGCGATCAATCCGATCAACACCATCAGGCCGGAAAACGTAAAGGCCATGGTGCGTTTGCCCATGAAATCAATGTTGGTCTTTCCCAGGATCTCTAACATGCCCACCACCCCTTATGCGAAATCGGAAAACTCCGAACAGCCGCCTGATCCATCAGCCCGTTCAGGAACCACGGCGCTTTCAAATGCTGAGCGTTTCGACTTTCGGCCGTTGGTTTAACACATCGAAAATGACTTTCGTCCCGACGAGGGCCGTAAAGAGATTTATTGCGATGCCCAGGCACAACGTGACGGCGAATCCCTTGATCGGTCCGGTGCCGAACAGAAACAATGCGACACCCGTGATGAGCGTCGTCACGTGGGAATCAATGATCGTCAGCAACGCCTTGTTGTATCCCCCGTCCACCGCCAATCGCACCGCTTTGCCTTGCCGCAATTCCTCACGAATGCGCTCGAAAATGAGGACATTGGAATCGACGCCCATCCCGATGGTCAGGACAATACCCGCGATTCCAGGCAGCGTGAGTGTGGCATTGAGCGCCGACAGGGCCCCCAGCAAACACACGAGATTCAGGATCAACGCAAAATCCGCGATCACGCCCGACAACCGGTAGTAGATCATCATGAACAGCACGACCATGACCCCGGCGAACAGCGTGGCTCGAATCCCTTTGTCAATGGAGTCTTGTCCCAAGGACGGTCCCACAGTCAGGTCTTGAATAATTCTCAACGGCGCCGGCAAGGCTCCGGCTCGTAGCACGATCGCCAAGTCATTGGCCTCCTGCATGGAAAAGGTACCGGTAATTTGAGCCCGTCCGCCAGAAATCCGTTCTTGAATGACCGGCGCGGAATAAATGGTGTTGTCGAGGACGACGGCCATCCGTTTTTTCACATTGTCCGCGGTGATGCGATCAAACTCCCGCCCGCCCTTGCCATCGAATTCAATCGACACGTACGGATCGTTAAATTGCCCAATGGACACTCGTGCGTCGCTCAGCACGTCACCGGTCAGCATGACCCGCTTCTTCACCAAGAACGGAATTCGATATTCCCGCCCGGTATCTTTGTCGACAACCCGCTCAAACAGAATCTGGTCGCCGTCGGGCACCTTGTGTTCGAATTGGTTGAGGACCTCAGCCTCTTTGTCTTTCGGCACACGCGCCGGGAAATCCATTTTCATCTGATTGTCTTCATCCAGCATTTTGAACTCGAGCAGAGCCGTTTCCTTGATGAGGTCTTTGGCACGTTTCGGCTCCTTAACCCCCGGCAGTTGCACCACGATCTGCTTCAACCCCTGGCGTTGGACTAACGGTTCCGCCACCCCGAATTGATCGATCCGGTTGCGAATGGTTTCCAGAGCCTGGTTGATTGCGGAGTCCTTGATCCGCTTCACCTCGGTCTCGCGAAGTTCCCACACGACGGCATTGGCTGTTCCCGCTCCTTCCACTTCAAAGAACATCGGGTACTCGTCAATGAGCTTTTGAATCTGCGCTTTGAGATCCGCATTGGCAAAGTGCATCTCGATCCGTTGATTTCTGATCCGCTTGACGGATTCCACCGGAATTTTCTTCTGGACCAATTGATCCTGCAACGCCACCACTGAGCGATCCACCGCGATCTCTACCGCGCGATCCTCATCCACCTCCATCACCATGTGGATCCCGCCCTGCAAATCCAACCCCAGCGTAATGCCTTTGTCGGGAAGCACCTGGCGCAGCCACCCGGGCAGCGCCTCATAGAGCGGCTTGTAGGAAGGCAAGAAAAACACCACCGACATCACGGCTACCAGCGTGAGCAATGCCAACCGTCCACCAACTTTTTTCATATCTCGATCAACCCCTCTCTGGCCCACTTACTCTTTGTCATCGTCGTCGCCGCGCAATTTTGCGATATGATCCTTCTGGATCTTGATCTTCGTATTGTCGGCGATCTGAAGCGTCACCGTCGCCTTCCCAAGATTGGTGATCGTTCCCCAAATACCGGAGGCGGTGACCACCTTGTCGCCTTTCTTCAATCCCTCCAACATTGACTTGAGCTGCTTTTGGCGCTTCTGTTGAGGAAGAATGAGGAGAAAATAAAAGATGACAAAAATCAATACAAACGGAACCAACGACAACCATGTCCCGTTCCCGCCGGTCCCTCCCCCGATCCCTTGCGCCCATGCAATGGACTGCACAACCCCTGACGTCATGTCCGCTTTCTCCTTTACTCGATCCCGGCGTATGGCTCGGATTCGGCGTCCGCCGCGTCCCGAATCCGCCGATAGAACTCCTCTCGAAACGCGAGGAATGCCCCGCGCTCAATCGATGCACGCACGCGTTGCATCAAATCGGCGAAATACCATAAATTGTGCATCGTATTCAGGCGCGAGCCCAGCATCTCCTTGACATTGAACAGATGATGCAGATAGGCGCGGGAATACCGTTTACACACCGGGCAACCGCACTCCATGTCGATCGGACGCTCATCCCATCGATACCGCGCCTGCTTGATCACAACACGTCCGGCGCCCGTGAATAACGACCCGGTTCTCCCGTGACGCGAGGGCACCACACAGTCGAACAGATCAATCCCCCGTGCGACTCCTTCAATCAAATCCTCCGGAAGGCCGACGCCCATGAGATAGCGTGGTTTATCCGCTGGCAGGTCCGGAATTGTGGCCTCAACCATCGCATACATGTCGTGTTTGGTTTCTCCCACCGATAACCCGCCAATCGCATACCCGTCAAAACCAAGACCGACGAGTTGTTGGGCAGACGTCGCCCGAAGGTCGGTCTCCAGCCCGCCTTGGACGATGCCAAACAGCGCTTGATCCGTCCGCCGGCGGCTCGCCTGACACCGTTCAGCCCACAACAGCGTCCGACGCACCCCTTCGCGAACGGTCTCCCGGTCAGCGGGCAACGCGACACATTGGTCGAAGGCCATGATGATATCCGCGCCTAGGGCCTCTTCAATTTCAATGGCGGTTTCCGGTGAAATGAAATGGGTCGATCCGTCGATATGCGATTGAAAGGTCACGCCGTCGTCGGTCACGGTACACAACTTCGCTAAACTGAAGATCTGAAAGCCTCCGCTGTCGGTGAGGATTGCCCCAGGCCAGCCGGTGAACGCATGGAGTCCGCCCAATTCAGCGACAATCTTATGCCCTGGTCGCAGATAGAGATGATACGCGTTATTGAGCATGAGCCGAAATCCCACACGATGAAGATCCTCCGGCTCTAGCCCCTTCACCGGCCCCAGGGACCCTACCGGCATGAAGGCCGGCGTCTCCACGACGGCACGACTGGTCCGCAAGTGGCCCAAGCGGGCTTTGGTCTCATGGTCTGGTTGCCGAACCCGAAATTCCATCTGCCTTCTGGTCTTCGGTTACATGTGTTCCGGCGCCGAAATGCCCAAGACGGACAGACCGTTGCGCAAGACCTGCTGTACGCTGCGCATTAGCACCAACCTCGCGGCGGTCGTCGCAGGCAAGACCTCTTCCCTTTCCTTGGAGACATCGGGCTCTGGCTCGCTCGCCGAGGGAAGGATGCGGTGTTTGTTGTAAAACGTGTGCAGCAAAGCTGCCAGTTGCTGCAGATAATAGGGCATTCGGTGCGGCTCGAATGCCAACGCACTGGCATGGAGCACCTCGGGATAGACGGAAAGCTTGCGGATCAATCCGAGTTCGTCCGGGTCGGTGAGTCCGGAGAGATTCGTCTCGGAGGCTCGAGGACCGGCGATCCCCCGTGACGCCGCCACTCGCCACAGGCTGCAGATCCTCGCGTGCGCATATTGCACATAGTAGACCGGATTGTCGGAGGACTGTTGTTTGGCCAAGTCCAAATCAAATTCCAAATGAGATTTTGAATCGCGCATGAGGAAGTAAAACTTCGCGGCATCCGCGCCCACCTCATCGATGACCTCGCGTAAGGTAATGAATTCGCCGGTCCGCTTGGACATCTTCACTTCCACGCCGCCGCGCAGCAATTTCACTAGTTGCACGAGCACCACCTGCAATCGCTCCTTCGAATGTCCATAGGCCTGCATCACCGCTTGCATCCGAGGGATGTAGCCATGATGATCGGCACCCCACACGTCGATCAGCAAGTCGTAACCTCGCTGCAACTTGTCCCGATGATAGGCGATATCGGATGCGAGATAGGTGAATTCACCCCCCTGCTTGCGAACCACGCGGTCCTTCTCGTCATCGAATTTCGAGGACCTGAACCACCACGCACCGTCTTGTTCAAAGAGGAGACCGCGATGTTTGAGTTCGTTCATCGATTGTTCGACGGCCCCGGACGATAACAAGGACGCTTCACTGAACCATGACTCAAAGTTCATCCCGAACGACTGGAGGTCGCTTCGAATCGCCCCCAGCAATTCCCGATAGGCGGCCTCCTGACAGGACTCCTCGGCTACCCCAGGGGCGAGCGTAGCCAACTGCCGGCCTTCTGTGGCAACAAGATTTTGGGCTACTGCGCCAATATAGGCGCCATGGTACCCGTCCTCAGGGAAGGGAATGGGGTCTCCGATAAGTTCCCGGTAGCGGGCATAGACGGAAGCCCCAAGCAATCTCATCTGCCGCCCCGCGTCATTAATGTAATACTCGCTCGCCACCTCATACCCCAACGCCGTGAGCATTCTGGCGAGAGCATGCCCGACTGCGGCGCCACGGCCATGCCCGACATGGAGTGGGCCGGTCGGGTTGGCGCTGACATACTCCACCAGGATTCGCTTGTCCCGGCCCTCCTCCGTGCACCCGTAGGCGGAGCCCATGCGCTCAATTTCTTCCAGCACTTCCAACCAGATCGACGGTTTAACGGTGAGGTTGAGGAACCCCGGACGCACAATGTCAATATGTTCGAAGAGTTGATCGTGAGCGGGCAAGTTGTCGACGATAATTTGAGCAATATCGTGGGGAGCCCGTTTTTCAGAGGCGGACAAGGTCATGGCCACTGTGGTGGCAAGATCGCCCCATTCTGCCCGCTTAGGCGCATCCAGCGTCACGGGTGGATACACTTCCAGCTGCAATTGACCCCTTTCTTTCGCTCCAGCCAATGCATGTAAGAGCGCATTGGTTACCTTTTCCTGGACGATTCCTTGAGCCACGATTCACCTAAGCCCTTAGAGAAACTGGAAAAAATCGCCTGGCACTGTACCATACAGGCTGATGGGTGACAAGGTGAGAAGCTAGTATTTTGTTACCTGTCGGTAGCGGATCATTGAACGGCAGGCGGCACGCACATCTTCTAATGAAATTGAAAGACAGTGCTTAAGTTCACACCGTCGCACATGCTGCCATGTCAAACAGGTGCAATGCGGTCCAGTTACCACACGAACATGGAGACCCAGTGGTGCCCACTGGTCGGGACGAGTCGGACCAAACAAAGCCACGGTCGGCACTCGCAGCACGGCGGCCAGATGGGTCAACCCCGAATCATGTCCCACGAATAGGCTGCTTCTCGACAAAAGGCCGGCCATGGTCGTCAAGTCTTGATGCTGTACTATCAGCAGGCCTGGGATCCGTTCACGGAGTTGACCGACCACCTGACTGTCGGCTGGACCGCCCACCAGCACTACCCTGCTTGCGATGGTCTGGAGGTGGTTGATCAAAGCCGCCATCCTGTCCGCCGAGAGACATTTGTGAGGACTGCCGCTGCCTGGATGACAGACGACGAACGCCTCCTCGTCTTGAACTCCCGCAACACCGAGCGCCGTGGCCCCTGCATCTCGCAGCGCAGACGGAAGAGTCAAAGAGACGGGCTCTCCATGAGCCATCCGGCGCTCTCCGATCACCTCGAAGAAACGCAAGCTCTGATGGACGCCCGCGCAGGGCGTAGGCGACGCAATCGTGACATCAGGGATGGCGAACGCTCGTCGAAAAAGGAGTTCCAGTGTTCCGTCCGTGTCTCGTAGCCAACCAATCACACGGACGCAGGCTTGCAACACTTGCCGTAGAGGTGGGGCGACGTCGTCCCTTCCGGCGAAGAGAGCGGCCAAATTTCCCGAATTCATTGTGAATGTCCGATCGATGATGCCACAGGCTTTCAGAAGCACCCCAACCTCGGGTCCGGCAAGAAGGGCCAACAGGTGGCCTTCGTACCGTCGCCGTAACGCTGCCAGCGCCGGAAGCGCTAAGAGGACGTCGCCCAACCCACCGGGGTGAATAACGAAGACGACTGGAGGCTGATCCTGGATCACGGTTCACGAGATGCGCGCGCCAATTCGTCCCGCGCCGCCGCAAGGTCTGCCGGGGTGTTCACGTTATAAAAGGTCTTGGAGGATGGATCAATCTGAACCCACTCCTTCTCGGTGACATAAGTCACCTTCAATGACGGCTCGTCCACCAAATCCTGGATGCGCAACTGTCTCAATCGGGCTCGTTGTTCCAAAGCAGGCAGCACGGCCTTGCTGTACACCGCGTGCAGCGGCTGCAGTCCGTGCGGCAATCTGGCCATGACCACATCGGCTTCAGGATCCCGCTCAATAAATAGTCGAATCATCCGCTCGTTCAGAAACGGCATATCGCAGGCGGCCACAAAAATCCGCTCACACGATGCGTGGTAAAGACCTGTATAGAGTCCGCCGAGACTGCCACACTCGGGGATCAGATCCTGATGCACACGGCACCCTTGCTCATCCAGCGGGGTACTATCCTGCGCGGTCACAATCAGGACTTCGGCGAACGTGGCGAGGAGATTCGACCGGCAACGGTCCAACAACGTTGTCGATCCCACGGTGACAAAGCGTTTATCTTCCCCCAATCGCCGGCTTTTCCCTCCGGCGAGAAGCACGCCGGTGACCTCGTCACAGATCGGCCTGTGGCTCATGTCCTCGCTCGACCTCACAAAACACGAAGGGGGTGGGTTTCCCCACCCCCTTCGCTCATGACCACATAGATGACCAACGGCGCGTTACAGGGCCTTTCCTCTTCGCTTGTTTGCACGCCTGGTCATGATCCATGCTTCTAGAATGACGATCCCTCCAGCAATCACAAAGGGATAGATGTACGTCTCTTGGGGGATGGGAGGCTCCAAGAGAGTGTAATAGAAAGCCGACACCGCCATCTTCCGGCCGGCATCACCATTATGTCCATCCCAAGCAAAGAACACGGTCGGTATATATTGTCCCACTTCAAAGAACGTATCCTCGTCATAATCATGATCCTTCTTGTTCCCAAGCGGACGTTGAATCATGACGTACCAACGACCATTCTTCCACTCACTCTTCAGGACCTTGAGATGTTCTTCGTAGTTATCTCGCTCTTCGAAGTCCTTGTCCCATCCGGTTCCAGTAAACGCTCGGATAGACCCGTCCGCCTCCCACTTCACAATGTCCACGGGAAACTGCTCATTCGTTCCGAACAGAAATCGTGGCTTGATCGGCGCTGGCAACTCCTTCCACTTCACCGGGGTCTCGATCGCAATCGCATCATTGTAAACGGCGTAATTGTTTTGATTCGCTGCAATGGACCCTTCCTCACCGGTCTTCGGGGCTTGTTCTTTCACATCAATATTGACCGCGGTCGGTGCCCATGGCAATTTTCCTTCTGCGACGCTCTTGGTGCGGTCATCCCACTCAAGCAAATAGACGACCGACGTTTCGTTATAGAGAGCACTCACCCAGATGTCATCGATGCGGTTGACAAAATTCCTGGGCTTGTGGGTGATCTGACCTCCCATGGCAACATAACGACGAGAGGTAGTCTTCCACATCTCATTCTCGGGATCAGGAGAAATTTCCCCCTCCACCGCTTTGGCGGGAACCACGAAGTTAATCTTCGGCTTATCCGTCAAGGGGTCTATAGGAAGTGGATTTCCAGCCGTATCGCGTTCACACAATGAATTCACAAAGTTGGCAATGTCCCACCGCTCATCCACTGTGGTGCTGTCGGCAAAGGATGGCATCGGCGTTCCGTTCACGCCCGTTGAGAAAGTCCGGAAGATATTCCGAACATTGTACGGGTCTTGCCGGCTCCCGCGGAAATTCCAACACTTGTGCCAATCTGCCGGCTGGATGGAAAAGCCCCAGTCATCTTTGAGATTGAACGCATTCCCGTCACCGCGGCCTTCCACACCATGACACTCAATGCATTTCTTTTCCACGATGAGTTCTGCACCCCGCTTCAAGCTCTCCTCCGTCGCGGCTTTTGGTTTGAGATCGGCCATCTGCAACACGGTCTGAGTTTCGGACTGCTTGTCTGTGAACTTTCGGTCCTTCACCAGTTGAGTCGTCACGAAGGCCAAGACCTGCAACCGCTGTTCATCCGTTAAAATGCCTTCCCATGACGGCATGGCAGAACCGGGCAAGCCGTGCGTAACCGTTTCGAACAGATCGTTTTGACCAGGAACAGGCTTTCTCGCGTCAAACAAGGGCAACTCTCCGCTCGCCGTATGGCGAATCTTAAATGTACCCTGATTGAAGTTGCGCGGCCGAGGCCATAGACGATCAGCGCCGGGCCCATCACCCGCGCCGTCTACGCCATGACACCAGACACATTTTGTGAAATAGACCCGCTTGCCAGCCTCGATCATGTCTGCCGGAGGCTCCGGAGCCAATTCCCCAAGCTTGAACCCTGCAGGAAGCTCTTCGGCATAGGCAACGACTCCAGCGCTTCCTGAGAGTAGAACAAGCCCGAAAGCCGAGGCAAGGGCCAACCCCGCCTTTTTACCCATCGACTGATTCATCATGATTGTCCTCATCTCCAAAATCCAGTTAGACATGACGCCGTAGACCATTAATCCCATGTCCTGGGGTAGTAGCCCGTGTGCCAATATTCAAACAGAATGACCTTCCAGATTTCATCAACAGTCAGATGCTGTTCCCACGGCGGCATCACTGATGCCCAAGGGAAACCTTCGTTAGGCAATCCGATTCCGCCCTTCGCGACACGCCAGAAAATAAACGTCTCTTGCAGCTGGGCAATCGTACCCGGATCGGTGAAATTTGCTGGAATTGGGTTGAACGCAAACGCATGCAGCCCACGACCATTAAGGTTGTCCCCGTGGCAGAAGTGACAATTCTGGAAAAAGATCTCGCCACCCTCGCGAACATACTTCAAATACCCTTGCGCATTCTCGTCCCACGGATTGGCATTGGGCTTCATGAGGCGCCCCATCCCCTGCTCCACGATGTTGGCATTCGTGTAATCTTGATCGTATTTCCCCTGGGGATTGACACGATAAGGATTCTGAGAAGTCTGGAGCACATAAGTTTTGCCGTGCACCTTAGTACTGGCGGGCGGAGCCGGGTGCACAGTTCGCAATTCGATCGGTTCTTCGGATTTCGGCTTCATCGCATTAAAGGAGAATCCCCCTATGAGAATAGGCAGGAGAATCAAGTACGCATACCGCAACATCTTGTTCATTCCCGTTTGTGCATCGAGGACGTTGATGATGGGTTGTTTAAACTTTCTCCAATCTTCCTCGTTGGCAGAAACCCACATGAAGACCGCGACCATGGAGACCGTCCCATACATGGCCCGGACACTAAAGGGAATCGGGGGATACACACGGTACCTCAGGTACAGCCAAATAAACGCCCAAAACGCAACCCCCTGCCAGAACCGTGGAATGGCCATGCCCATGGAGGCCAGCATGTAGCTCAGACCCGCAAACCCGGCGACAAAAATAGTCAACTCAAAGAGCATCTGCATCGGCATGTAGCCTTCGACTAAGCGCACGGTCGTCGATGGGACGATGTCGAGGATCATTCCCACCAAGAGGAGCAAGCCGACTGCCCCTATAAGTGCGCCAACTGACATCAATGCTTTCATGGGTTCACTCCCTTTAGTCTAAAATTTCAGCTCAATTAAGAAATTTTTGGAGGTTCTTTCCCCTCATAGGTCTGAGAAAGATAATCCACAATCTTCTTGAGCGCGCCGGCGCTCAGCCTTTGACCGAACACCTTGGGCATGGTGTTGTCGGGAAATGGCTTGACCACGTAGGCGCTGGGATCAACGATCGACTCCATGATGTACTCGGAGGTTGACTTCGCTGTCCCCTTATATTCCTTGTCCTTGAGTCGTCCCGGTGCATTGGTCCCCTCCACAAGTTTGGGTCCGATTGTCCCAGTGGCGCCGGGAATGCCTGGGATCGTATGACACGACACGCATTGTGCCTTCGCGAAAATTTTATCGACCGGCTCAGATCCGTCTGCCATCAAGGCGCTGGCTGCTCCGGCCGGCTTGTCCTCTTCTTGCTTCGGACGATCAGCCTCGGGTATGAATTTCTCGTAAGACTTCACGATCTCCTCGAAGGACGGAGCATCACGCCCTTCACGGACATACAACCAGGTATCGACAGCAGCTAACTCAGGAAGACTAAGGGAGATCGGGGGCTTGTGGATG
>CAYQDJ010000071.1:0-3607 GCA_964416255.1 uncultured Nitrospira sp.
GCCGCCGTAGGGTTCACGGTACACCGTAAGGGATCTGCCGCCATCGCCTTCGATGGCCTGATGCAGGTCGGCCACGTCGGAAGGCGGCGCCGCGGCCTGGAGCTCGGCCGCCACGAGGCCGGTCGACGCGCCGGCTGATGTTCGTCGTCGCCGGGCCGGCGCAGCACGGCGTGGTTTGGTCTCTGCCATGGCCTATGGTATGCGACCGACCGGCGAAAGGAAAGCCCGGCCGCTCGCATTCCTCCTCTTGAGGAACTACACTGGCGCACCAGCGGAGCCCCATGAAACCGGTCTTGTCAGAGTCTCAGACGCCACCGGCGCGCGCCACCATCGGATGGTTCACGGCCTCCTGTGTGTTGGTCAGTAATATTGTCGGCGGGGGCATCTTTACCACCACCGGGTTACTCGCCCGAGAACTGGGGGATCCGCTGCTGATTCTCCTTTTATGGTTCTTCGGTGCGTTGTTTGCTCTCGGGGGCGCGATGGTGTACGGAGAGCTTGGCTCGCTGCTCCCACACGCCGGAGGCGACTATGTCTACCTTCGCGAAGCGTACGGCCCACTGGTCGCCTTCTTAAGCGGATGGACGTCCTTTGTGATCGGGTTCGGGGCGGCCGTCGCGGCATCCACAATCAGCTTCTCCGCTTATGCGCTGCGCGTCCTTTCGCTGGAAGACCCGCCGGTGTGGGCGGCCAACGCGTTGTCGTTGAGCCTGTTGTGGCTCGTGACTCTCGTGCATTCCCGTGGCCTGTCGGCCGGCGGCCGGCTCCAGCGCGCGCTCACGACCGCCAAAGTAATGGCGCTCGGCGGGCTGGTCGGGGGCGGGCTCCTGGCGGGCACCGCGAGATGGACGCAACTCGCGACGCCTTCATCCGAGATTACGCCCACGGTCGGGGGGGCGGCCATCTCGCTGGTCATCGTCATCTACTGTTACCTGGGATGGAATGTGGCGAGTTACATTGCGGCCGAAATCGAGCGACCCCAACGAACCTTGCCCGCGATCATGATCGGCGGAACCGCCTTCGTGGCGGCTCTGTATGTCACCTTGAACATTGTGTATTTGTCGGCCCTCAGCATCGACGAACTCGCCCGGGAACCGATCGTGCCGGTTGCCGAAAAGGCCGTCACGGCCTTATGGGGACCGGCCAGCGGGCGCGTGGCGGCGGGAGTGCTGTGTCTTTCCATAGCAGGAGCGGTAAGCGCGATGGTTTGGGCCGGACCCCGCATCTATTGGGCCATGGCGCGCGATCACGCAATCAGCCCCTGGCTCGGAGCGCTCCATCCTCAGACCGGTGTGCCCGTGCGGGCGATTGTGTTTCAAAGTGGATGGGCCTCGCTCCTCATCGTCAGCGGCACGTTTGAGCAGCTTCTGGTCTATAGCGGGTTGGTGCTGGCGCTGTTCATGGCCCTCAGCCTCTCGACCATCTTCCGTCTTCGGGCCGCGAACGGTCATCGGGTCCCTGGGTACCGCGCCCCCTTCTACCCCTGGTTGCCGGCCGCCCTCGTCACCGGAGCGTTTTTACTCGTGCTGTACAGCTTCCTTGAACGACCCGCTGAATCGCTGTACGGGGCAGTCACCGTCCTCAGCGGCATTCCACTCTACCTCCTTTGGAGGAGGCGCGCGAAGCTGGCCGACGAGACGACACGGGCGACCCCGCACCTTGGAGGAGTCGCCCGTGGGTGGCGCTTGGGACGCCAAGCTATGATGGAGTGGTTGAAGCGGCCCTAAGACCCACGCGACACCGCATCACCGGATTCCAGTCGGGGGAGACCTCGTCGATCCCGGGCGCCTGTGTTCCTCATGCTACCGTGAGCGTTCAAACGTAGCGGCTCGCGACCGATTTGGAAGCGACATGCCGAGAGGCACGGCCAATGGAGAACGCCCTGCTAGCATGACCGATGAGAAACCCGCATGGATGTCGGTGGGCCTGACGGACCAGGTGGCGTCGTATCGCTCATCGCTACCCTCCTCTCGTGTTCGATTCAAGGAGAGACCTGGATAGCAGCTCGCAGTTCCATCCTGCCCGATCTCTCCGGAGGATGAAAAGGGTAACCGGGCCGCGTTTTCCTCTGTACGCTCATTCACAAAACGTGTCAATGGGGGGTCATCCCTGGCAGGCCCGCTCTCCCATGCCTCTCCTCACACAATCCTCAGGGTCTTGAAATCAATGCCGGCCGGTTCCGGGGGCAACTTGAGCTTCAGCCGATTCAGCGCGTCCACAATGGTGCTGGCCACGACGAGATTCCGGTACCATTTGCGGTTGGCCGGCACCACATACCATGGGGCATGTTCGGTGCTGGTGGCACTGAGCACATCTTC
This sequence comes from uncultured Nitrospira sp., assembly GCA_964416255.1. Classification (GTDB taxonomy): domain Bacteria; phylum Nitrospirota; class Nitrospiria; order Nitrospirales; family Nitrospiraceae; genus Nitrospira_D. Next base: position 2,319 of record CAYQDJ010000071.1, read on the forward strand.
GAACGCCCGCATGTACTCGTTCCACATCTTTCGCTCTTCCACGTCCCCTTCATCGAACTTCCAACGTTTCTCGGGATCTCGGATCCGTGCTTCCAACCGCTCTTTCTGCTCATCCTTGGAAATGTGCAGAAAAAACTTCAGAACCACAGTTCCGTTCTCATACAGGAGGTCCTCGAACGCCTTGATCTGCGTGAACCGCTGTTTCGCCACTTTGTGCGACACCCATCCATGTACCCGGGTGATGAGGACATCCTCGTAGTGGGAACGATTGAAAATGCCGATGTGGCCTTTCGGCGGGACCTCGTGGTGGACCCGCCAGAGAAAATCGCGAGCCCGTTCTTGCGACGACGGAGTCTTGAAGGTCGCGACCCGGCACCCCTGCGGGTTGACGCCTGACATCACGCTCTTGATCGTGCCATCCTTGCCGCTCGTATCCATTCCTTGGAGCACGATCAGTACCGACCGGTCGCCGTTGGCGTACAGTCGTTCCTGGAGTTCGCCGAGCCGGCCCGTCAGTTGGGCGGTGATCGCCCGGGCTTTGGCCCGCCCCTGACCGGTTTTCTTGTAGTCGCCCGTGTCATCAGGAGCGATCTTATCCAGTCGAACCGTCGCACCCTGTTTGATCCGATACGCATTCATCGCCATGCCCTCCGCCCGCGGTGGTGGTTCAAAATCGAGTCGCGCGAGCCAGCCGCTCACGCATGCCACTAGTAACAAAGTCGGAGTGAACCGGCAACTCCCGAACCGTCGTCGACCAACCGACTCCAGTGCGGCTGACGGATGGGTCGGGTGAGCTCCAACCAGAAGGAACACACCGTGAACCCGTTGGCCTCACGTTTCGGACCAGCGGAAAACCGTCATGCGGTGTCGATGGCGAGTATGCTTCGCGGACGTCACTGCCATCACTCGATGAAGACTCCCGGTGGTCAACCGAACGGGAATAGGAAGTACCGCTGGTGGGTTTTTCCGGTGCCTTTCTATCACGATCGTGCGATGAAGAGGCACCGGCCCGCGCTGGCGAGGGTTGGTGGAGGCGAGGGGAGTTGAACCCCTGTCCGAAGATCGTCGACGCACCGGATCTACATGTGTAGCCGATAGTTTTAGTTTTGCAGCCACCCACGCCCATCGGCTGGCTTAGAATGGCCGCTAGCCCAGATTTGTCTCGTCCTCAGCCGCTGAGCACCGACCTTGGACCAGCCCGCTGCATCACGCTCTTCCACCCCCGCGGGCATCAGGTGGAAGAACGTCGCAGTTAGTTAAGCTGCGAGTGCCAGTTCTTGATTGGCAGT
>CAYQDJ010000071.1:3617-7510 GCA_964416255.1 uncultured Nitrospira sp.
GTTGCATTTTCCCGGAGTTTTACGAGTCCCCGAGAGCTCGACATGCACCGATGGTCTCAGTATCCCCGTCGAGACCGGTCGCCCCCTTTCTTTTCCTTCTGATGTTAAAGTTGAGGTTGATGCTCTCTGATTCAGCTTAAACTCAACCTCGGCGTTTTATTTAGATCTCCATGATACCGCACCGGTCAAGTGGATGCTAGGAGCCCGCTTTCGGAAGGCTGGGGCGTGACGCCAGAGGCCTGCCGGCATGACGGGTTTAGGCGCTCTTGAACCGCGTGACTTTGGCAAAGAGGATTGCGGCAAAGGGGAGGGCAAGGCCCAGGAGCATTTGAATAATCAACAGTGGGCCCAGTTGACTATAGTCGGCGGGAATTTGTATCGCGCCGGTCGCCGGGTCGCGGACCTCGCGCGTGACCACCAACACTTCATTTAGATATTGGGTCCCGAGCTGGCTGAGTGACAAGGCCAAGTTGGTAAAGGACGCCATGACGGCAAAAAACGTCGCCTTCAAATGAGCCGGTGCGGAGTTGGCAATCCACACCAACATCGGAATCATGGAAATCTGTCCCAACGGCGATTCCAGCGCCGTGTCGACCATGGCGATAAATCGCGCATCGACGACGCCTCCCGTCATGCGGGCCGTCCACTCGTGCAAGCCGTAGTACATGCCGACGATCGGCAGACTCAAGACCGTCCCGACGATCGTCAGAAAGCCCACCACGTAGGCAATGGATCGTTCGGCCATGAAGCGCCGGAAAATGAACATGCCGACCAGCGTGAGGGAACTGCCGATCAGCGACAATACGGAGAGAAACTGCTGATCGAACCGGAGATGATCAATCATCCACCACGTCGTGCCCGGTCCCGTTCCCGGAATCGCACGAAACAGAAAGACAACCACCGCCGTACCGACCAGGGTCAATCGCTTGTCCGGCTCCAATTCTTTGACCAGTCGCGCCATGAGAAACAGGACGATGCCCATGGAACCGACGAAGACAATCTCCTCGTTATACGGCAGGGCCCCCAGTCCCACCGTCAAAATAAAGAGCACGAAGACGAAGCTGCCGCCGAGGATCCACCAGTTCGGCTGGGCGGACTCGCCGGCGGCGTCCCGGACGCTGGTCATCGCTTCCGCCTGCTCGCGGGTAAAGCCTTCCCGGACAAGCCGAGATCGATGCCGCTGCTTGAGCGCCCATGCCAGGACCAGCCCCAGCACCGAGATGAACGGAATGAGCAGCGCCAGGAGGTAGACCTGCTGATACAGCCCGGCGATCTCCGACGGCGGAAGCCCCTCCACTCCGCTGAACAGATACACGTTGACGAGCGAGACCAGGATGCCGCCCCCCACGATGGCCACGCGACCCAACGTCTGCATGGTGGTATGCATGATCTTGCGCTGGCGCTCGTCGAACAGCCGCCCGCGCTCGTCCACCCGCGGCACGGCCTCCACCGTCATCGCATCGGCCACCGCATCCTGGATCACGTAGCCCACCGGCGCCAGCAGCGTGCTGATCACAAACCACACTTCGGCCGGCAGGATGGCCGTCATCGTCTCGCGGGAGCCGATGAGCGCCGCCATGATGGAGAGGCTCGCGGCCAGCAGGAGCGCACCCAACCCGACCAACCAGCCTTTCCAACGCCAGAGCAAATCGACCGTGTGACCGATGGGCATCTTGAGCGCCCATGGAATACCGGCCCAAAACCCCAGTGCGGCGAGAAACGCGGCGGACAACCCCAAGTACTCTTTGACGAAAAACGTGCCGACAATGCCGGTGAGGCCGGAAATGCCATAGGCGAGATACACCATCAGCGGCGGCAAATATGAGAGCCGCATGTCGCGGGCAAGCGACAGAATATTGTGGTCGATCCAGGCGAGCAGTTTGTTGGTCATGGGTGTCAATCAGGACGGCAGATCGCGCGGGGGTCATGGTCCATCAACAGCTCCGCATGGGTCACCAGCCGGATTCGACCGTCCCATTTCGCTTCTCTACAGCACCAGCCCGCCGTCGGCGTGAATGGTTTGTCCGTGAGCCAGCGCGCGTCCGCGACCACCTGCCCCGCGGCCTCCGCGCTCTTGGCATCGTTCACCACAACAAGGGCCCCATCATCGGCCAATCGTTCGTCGCCCGTCCGATTCCGCTGGACGATCCCGTCACGACCGCCACTTTGCCGATCAACGCCGCCATCGGCCTCCTCGTGGGCGCTATTGGGCTCGTGCGAGCACCGAGATCGTCGAATAGTAGACCGACCAGTATTCCGGATCACGCGCCTGACGGACATAGCGATCGATGTCCTGATCGGACGCGATTCCCGTGCCGGTGTATTCCTTGTGCAGGACCAGCGCGGATTCCGCCATCATGTCGGCGATCGGGCTTGCTCCCGGACACAGATGCAGCCTCGCTTGTATGTATACGATGGTGAAGCCTGCCGCGGCCACCTTTCGCGGCAACCCGAGGCCATACCCGGGATCGAGTCCGGCGTCGGTGAACATCCGGCAGATCGCCTCATTGACTCGCCGACACCCAGCCTCGCCTGATCGATTCAACACGTCGGCGGAGGTAAAATCCGGCTCCTCCAACAGCACCGAGCCTCCGGGCTTCACCGTCGACCGCATCTTGTTCAACAGCCCGCCATCCTGTTGGTTGTGGATCAACACATACCGCGCATGCAGCACGTCGGCCTTGGTGTTGATCGGCAGGGTCACAAAATCCCCTTCCCACACCCGATACGGAGAGGAGGAAAAGCGCCGAAGGTAGGCAGTCTTCCTATCAACGGCCACCACCTCGCCTTGCGGGCCGACTCGCGTTCCCATCCACTCGACGATAGACCCGGCTCCGGCACCGACCTCCAGGCAGGTCCATCCCGGTGCGATGTTCGTCGACTCGAGAATCCGGATCGTCTCCGGATCCACGGCTGCTTCAATCATCCGCAGCCGGGCGAGTTCACGCTCAGCGGCATTGTGGTCGAAGAGGTATTGGTTCATGAAGGCGTGGCAGCTCGTCTCCGGTCCAGCAGGTCCCGGACCTGTGTGTGCAGTTCGTCGGAAGACAAGTGGACCCGATCGCCATGTCCGGCCAGCACCCATTCGAAGCGGTGCTCCAAGAGTCGCTCGATGGAGCCCAGAAGATGCTCCTGGCTCCAGACCAGTTGACGCGGCGCTTCCAGCCGCCGACGATCCGGTTCCCACCACAGGTGATCGCCGCTGAACAAGAACCGATCGTCGTACAACAGGCCTTGGCTGCCGGGCGTGTGCCCGGGCAGGGGAATGACCTGGAAGTGCGGCGTCAATCGAATCGGATCCGTCCCGTCCAGGATCCACTCGGCATCCGGCATGGCATGTGCATCTTCGCGGTGAATAATCCGCGTGGCCCCGAAGTGCCGGGCAAACCGATCGGCATCCGCCACGTCATCTTCGTGCGTGAGAAAGATTCGAGCGAGGCCGCCCATACATTCAAACCGGTCCACGAGATGCTTGCTGTAGCGAGGGGAATCGACGAGCCAGTTTCCCTCCGGATGCCGGATGACGTAGCTGTTCGCGCCGAAGGATTTGTCGGAGTTAAACCCGCAATAATAGACCTCGGCTTGGACGAGCAGGGGGAAACTGTCCTTTGCCCGTTGCACAAGGCCCCCGTCGCTCCGGACGGTTCCGATAGATCCAACCGGACAGGCGAGCAACGCTTGATACGCGCGATGCACGTCCTCGTCCCCGTCCGGTTGGCGCACGACCGCCGAAGAGTCTCCGATTTCCTCGAATACGCCCGGCGCCAGCTGCCGACAGGTATCGCAGTTGATGCAGGTCACATCGACGAACCAATTGCCGCTGACATTGGCAGGGAGCCGTTTTTGCAGATTCGCCATGGATTACTAATCGGAAGAGCGTCGTGTAGAAGAGT
>CAYQDJ010000071.1:7520-15522 GCA_964416255.1 uncultured Nitrospira sp.
TGGATTACTTCACACCCCAGGCCCGAGCCCCTCCGGCGGTCGGCAAGAAGCTCGAGCCCCTTATCGTACCATGTGCCTCCTTGCGAGGTCAGAGCCTGACGGGACAGCCCCACTGGCCGGCAAAGACATACTCCTCAATCGGTCTGCGTTCACGTGGTTTCATCTCTCGTTCGCGAAGCCGGTCATCCAAGAGGGTGGGATCGCCGGGATAGCCAATGGCAATCACCGCCACCGGATCATAATCGGAGGGAATCGCAAACTCCGACCGGGCCTTGTCCACGTCATACCCGGCCATTTGATGGGCCGCGAGCCCTACGGCCGTGGCCTCTAAGACGAGGTTTTCGGCGGCCAACCCCACATCGTGGTAGGCATGGCGGTTGGGCGTCCCGTCCTGAAACGTCAGCTTCGCGACCGAGAGCACCAGCACCGGCGCGCGATGCGCCCATTTCCGGTTGCCTTCTTTCAAGCAACCGAACAGCCGTTCATAGGCGTCAGGCTCTTCTTTGCGGACAAGGAGAAATCGCCAGGGCTGCTCATTATTCGATGACGGCGCCCAGCGGGCTGCCTCCAGCAGGCATGCCAGCGTGCGAGCCTCCACCGAACGTTCGTCGAAGGCCCGAGGACTCCATCGACGACGAAGGAGTTCGTGAATGTCGTGCTGGGCTGGGGCCGGCTTCTCCATGTCGCCCCCTCGTTACTCCTTCACCGCCGCATCCTTCGCCGCCGCAGCCTGCATCTCCGGCGACCAGCCGCCGCCAAGCGCTTTATAGAGTTGTACCACCGACACCAAATGCAGACGACGCGTCCCCGTCAGGGCCAATTCCGCATCGAACAGGTTGCGGCGGGCCACCAGCACGTCGAGATAATTCGCCAAGCCGCCTTTGTACCGCAGTTCCGCCAAGTGGAGTGCCGACTGCAGGGCGGTGACTTGCTGGCGTTGCGCCTCGGTTTGCGTGCGGGCGGTGCGTACCGCGACCAAGGCGTCTTCCACTTCCCGGAACGCCGTCAAAATCGTTTGTTCGTACTGCGCCTGAGCTTGTTTGGCCTGGGCTTCAATGGCTTCCTGTTGGAATCCCAGGATCTCACTGTTCAGCAGCGGGCTGATGACTCCGGCGCCGGCCGTCGCGAACGACGACGGGTCCGTGAACAGTTGCGACAATTGGGGGTGCGCGGCGCCCAGCAATCCGGTCAAACTGATTTTGGGAAAACGCTCCGCCTTCGCCACCCCAATGCGCGCGGTGGCCGCGGCCACCGCCCCTTCCGCTTGCAAGAGATCGGGACGGCGCTGCAAGAGTTCGGAGGGCAACCCGGCCGGCACTTCGGGCGGCATCAGTTGTTCGGTGATCGGTTTCCCGCGGGCAATCGCAAAGGGTTTTCGTCCCATCAGCACGCTGAGGTGATTCTCCGCCTGGACCATGTCCCGCTCCAACTCCGCCGCACGCGCCGCCGCGTGGGCGCGCTCCGCCTCAAACTGATCCGTATCCAGCCGCGACGTCATGCCCTGCTTGAGCCGAGCCTGGGCTATGCGAACGGATTCCTCCCACGATTCCAACGTTCGCTTGGCAATCTCCAACTGCGCGTCGAACTGCAGCACCGTGAAATAGGCTTCGGCCACCCCGCTCACCAATTGGAGCACAATCGCGCGCCGATTCTCCTCCCGGGCAAGCAGGTCGGCCAAGGCCGCTTCATTGGTTCGCCGGATCCGTCCCCAGACATCCAGTTCCCAGTTCAAATTGCCTTGCAGATAGTAGTTAAACGGGCTGGCGAACCCGGGAAAGAGAAAGATGGTCTTCCGACCGAAGGCCGGGGCGCTGCCGGACATCATGATATCGGGCAACCATTCGGCTTTCGCGATCAGCGCTCGCGCCTGGAATTCCTCGACCGTCGCCACCGCGCGCTGCAAATCGCGATTCTCCGTCAAGGCAATGCGAATCATCTCCTGAAGGCGCTCATCATGCAGCAGTTCCCACCAGGGCAGGTTGGCCAGCGACGGCATGTCGGCCGGCGTCTCCGCCATGCGAAACGCATCGACCTCTTCTGGTGTCGCCCGATGGTAATTGGGGCCCATGGCGCAGGCGGCCAGCAGGAGAGGCACGACGAACATCGACAACATGCGTCTCAGTGATTGGCCACGCATCAGCGCTCTCCATCCGCCGGAGTCCCGGCATACGTTGGGTGAACTGCTTCCTGGGGCATTGGAGATGGCTCGGCCCGGTCCCCGGTTGACGTCAAACGCTCGCTGATTTTTCGGACAGTGACGAAGAACAGCGGCACAAAAAAGATCGCCAGGAACGTCGCCGCCAACATGCCGCCCAACACGCCTGTGCCGATCGATTGTCGGCTGGCCGCTCCGGCCCCGCTGGCGATCGCCAGCGGGAGCACGCCGCCGATGAACGCCATGGACGTCATAATGATCGCCCGGAACCGCAAGCGAGCGGCCTCCGTGGCCGCTTTCCGCAGCGGCATACCGGCCGACCGGCGATGGTTCGCGAACTCCACGATCAAAATGGCATTCTTCGCGGCAAGCCCGATCAAGGTCACCAGCCCGATCTGAAAGTAAATATCATTCGTCATCCCGCGCAGCCACACCGCAGACATGGCGCCGAATACCCCGAAGGGCACTGCCAGGATGACGGCCAACGGGACAGTCCAACTTTCAAACTGCGCGGCCAAGACCAAGAACACCATCAGCAAACCGAACCCGAAGGCCAGCCCCGACTGCCCGCCGACCTTGGCTTCCTGGTAGGAAATCCCGCTCCATTCCATCGTGTATCCCTTGGGAACGAGGACTTCCTGCGCCGTCTGTTCCAAGGCCTTCAGAGCCTGGCCGGAACTGTGACCGGGCCCCGCCGCGCCGAGCACCCACGCGGTATTGAACCCGTTGAAGTGGGTGACCGGATCCGGCCCGCTCGTGAATTCGGTGTCCACGACAGTATCGAGTGGGATCATCATGCCGCCGAGGCCGGTCCCGCCAAGGCCGGGCAGCCCGGTTCGGCCGCTGAAGCCCGTGGCGGGGGGACTCAGCGACCGCACATAGACCTTACTGATGTCGGAGGGGCTCGCCCGATACTCGGCTTCCGCCTCGGTCTGGACGCGATAGACCCGGCCGAACTTGAGAAAATCGTTGATGTACAGGTTCCCGAAATACGCCTGCATCGTGTCGAAGATCTCGGAAATCGGCACGCCAAGCGCCTTGGCGCGCTCGCGGTTGACTCGGGCGTACAACCGCGGCGCGGTCACGCGAAAGTTCGAGCCGATGCCTCCGATGGCGGGATGCGCTTTGGCCTTGGCCACAAACTCTTGGGTGACCGCGGAGAATTGCCGGAAGTCGCCTCCACTCGGGTCCTGCACCTGCAAAGAGAACCCGCCCGTCGCCCCGATGCCTCGGATTGGAGGCGCGTTGAAGGCCAGGATCAGCGCTTCGGGGATTTTGGCAAACTCTCCGTACGCGCCGCCGACCAGTGCTTGCACGTGTTCCCATGGCTGTCGTTCGTCCCAGTGGCGCAAAGGGATGAACATGGTGGCGGAATTCGGCCCCCGGGTGTTGAAGACAAAGTTCATCCCGGACATCGCATCGGTCGAATGGACGGCAGGGAGCGAGAGGAAGTACTGCTCGACCTTGCTCAGCACCGCGTCCGTTCGCTGCTTGGAAGCGCCGTCGGGCAGCTGCACGACCGTGATGAAATAGCCTTGATCCTCTTCCGGCAGAAAGCTCGGCGGAATCACGCGGAACAGCCCCAGCGCAAAAAGAATAATGACGCCAAACACCGCCAGAAACAGTACCGGCCGATCGATCACGCCGCCCACGGCGCTGGTGTAGTGATGCCGGGTCCAATCAAAAAAACGATTGAAGTAGGCAAAAAACCCACGATGGTGATGCTCGCCTCCCGGCTTGAGCACGATGGCGCACAGGGCCGGGCTCAAGGTCAGCGCTACCATCCCGGACAGGGTGACCGCCATGGCGATGGTGATCGCAAACTGCTTGTAGAGCTCCCCCGTGATGCCGCCCAAGAAGGCGACCGGCACGAAGACGGCGCCCAGCACGAGCACAATGGCGATTACGGGGCGGGTTACCTCAGCCATGGCCCTCCTCGCCGCTTCTTTGGCCGAGACATACTCCTCCCGCATGTGACGCTCGACGTTCTCGACCACCACAATGGCATCGTCCACCACGATCCCGATGGCGAGCACCATGCCGAACAAGGTCAGAGTGTTGATCGAAAAGCCCAAGGCTCCCATGCCGGCAAACGTGCCGATCAGAGAGACGGGAACGGCTACGGCTGGGATGAGCGTGGCACGCCAACTCTGCAGGAATAAATACACCACCAGGATGACCAGGACCATGGCCTCGGCCAGCGTCTTGACCACTTCCTTGATGGACACTTCGATGAACTTCGTCGTGTCGTACGGAACGTCGAAGAGCATGCCGGGCGGAAACGCCTTCGCCAGCTCCGCCATCTCGGCCCGCACGTGTTTCACCGTCTCGAGCGCATTGGCGCCGGGTGCCAAAAAGGTAATCAGGAAGACGTTCGGTTTGCCGTTCCACCGTCCTTCCATGACGTACGATTGGGCCCCCAATTCGACCCGTGCGACGTCCCTGAGCCGGATCATGGAGCCGTCCGGCAAGGCCCGCACGATCAACAGCTCAAAGTCCTTCACCTCCGTTAATCGTCCCTGCGCAATGATCGGGATCGTCAGCTCGGTTCCCTTCGGCGCCGGCTCACGCCCGACCTGCCCAGCCGGAAAATCGCGGTTCTGTTCCCGGACGACGTTCGCGATATCGGTCGGCGTCAGCCCCAATTGGGCCATTCGGACGGGATCCAAGATCAGGCGCATGGAGTAGTTTTGCTGGCCGAACACCATGGCTTGTCCGACCCCTTGAATGCGCTTGAGATTGTCAATGACGCGCAGGAGCGCGTAATTGGAGATGAAGACCGTGTCGTGGGTCGGATCGCTGGAACTTAACGCGACGACAGCCAGGAGATCTGGGGAAAACTTCAAGACGCTGATCCCCTGCCGGACCACTTCGGGAGGCAGTTGCGGCTCGGCCAGCTTGACCCGGTTCTGCGTCTGCACCTGCGCGATGTCCACATTGGTGCCGATTTCAAATGTCAGCCGGATGCTGACATGCCCGTCGTTCGTGCTGGTGGAGTCGTAATAGAGGAGATTGTCGATCCCCGGCAGCTGCACTTCGATCGTTCGCGCCACCGAATCCGCCACCACCTCGGCGCTGGCGCCTGGATAATCAGCTTCGATTTGCACGACCGGCGGGCTGATATCCGGAAACTGCGCAATCGGCAAGGTCGTGAGGGCCACCAGTCCGACGACCACCACGACGATGGACAAGACCGAGGCGAAGATCGGCCGCTCGATGAAAAATCGGGAACTCACTTCGTCTCCTTCGCAGCCGTGGGCCCCGTCGTGTCGGCGCGATTCGAAGGGCCGGGAGACATGCCGCTTGAGGTCTGTCCGTCCGCTATCGACTCAGCGGCCGGCCTCGGTTGGACGGGGGCGCCGGGTGCCAATTTGTGGAAGCCATCGACGATCACCCGATCGCCCGGTTGTACCCCGGACTCAATAATCCACTCCTTCTCCCGCCAGCTGCTGGCTTTGACGGGGCGGATTTCCGCCTTGTCACCTTCACCCACAACAAAAACGATCGGACCCTGCGGACCTTGCTGCACCGCCCGTTGAGGGACCAACAGCACGTTGTCCTTCACCGTGCCCTTGAACCGTACGGTCACGAATTGACCGGGCAGCAGCACGCGGTCGGGATTGGGAACGACGAATCTCGCCTGCCTCGATCCGGTTTCGGCGCGCAGCCCCACATCGGCAAAATCCAGGACCCCTTCATGCGTATAGGACCTGCCGTCGGAAAAAATGATCGTGCCCTTGAGCTGCGCGACACCGGGCTGTTGAAGTCCCATGGCAATCGCATCTTGCCGCCGCTTTAGCAGAAAACTCTCCGGCACGTTCACCACCACGAACATGGGATCGACCCGATGGATGATGGTCAGCAGATCGGTCTGCGCCGAGACCAAACGCCCTTCATAGTAGTGGCTTCGTTCGATCAACCCGTCGATCGGGGCCAGGATCAGCGTATTGTCAAAGTCGAATTTGGCTTTAATCAGATCGGCCCTGGCTCCCTCCAGCGCCGCCTTCGCCGCGAGATCCTCCGCGATCGCGTCGTCCACGTCCTTTTGGCTGACGGCCTGTTCCGCGAGCAACGGCTTCACGCGGGCCAAATTTTGTTTGGCCTGCACCAACCGTGCTTGCGCTTCAGAAATCCTGGCCTTGACGCTCTGGAAGGTCGCCTGAAAAGGCACGGGATCGAGCTGATAAAGCTTGTCCCCTTTCTTGACGGCGCGGCCCTCCGAGAACAAGACCTCTTTGAGAATGCCGGTGACCTGCGATCGAATTTCGACCGGGCGCGACGCTTCCGCTTGACCGATGAATTCCGGTTCATCCGGCACCGTCTGGCTCGTCACGGTCACGACTTCCACCTGCGCTACGGGCGGGGACGGAGGGGAGACCCCCGCGTCCGGCTTACAGCCCGCCAGAGCGACGGTCATCCATACCGCGTATCCCACCGTCACCAGCACGGTGCCCCGATGCTTTGCAGTACTCATCATGTCCTCAGTCGGCCGATTCTACCAATGTGCGCGGAAGGGCAACAATTGCCAAACGTGGCCAAGATCACGGCACGTCGCGGCCTTGTCCGGTGATCTCTTCCACAATATATTTGGTGCAACAGCCCGTGGCCCGCAGTTCGACTCCCTGTCGCCACAGAACCCCCAAGAGCACTTTGCCGTCCGCGTCCACGTACGTGACGCTCGACAGATCAACCACACACAACGGCCGGTCGTCCCGGGCCAGGGCTTCCCAGAGTCCTCGCACCTCGTCGACCCACGGGCCGGCCAACCTGCCTTCCAGTTCGATCCGAGCCGGCGTTTCGTTTCTATGGAACGTGATTTTTAGCATACAGCCTCTTCGCAAATCCTCCGTCAGCCCCTTGCCCCCGCCAGGGCCAGGTCGGGTGTTGCTGCCGCGGCGGTGGTCGAACCGATCGGGATCGGGGTCCTCTGCGCCGCGATCAGCGAATAGAAGACCGGGACGACGAATAAGGTGAACAGCGTCCCGACGGTCATGCCCGTCACCAAGACCATCCCGATGCTGTGACGAGCGGCCGCGCCCGGTCCGGAGACCAGGATCAGGGGCAGATGCCCGAAAATAGTCGCGGCCGACGTCATCAGGACCGGCCGGAGCCGCGTCAACGAGGCCTCGCGGAGCGCCGCCGCCTTCGAGAACCCGCGGGTCTGCAAGGTGTTGGCAAACTCGACGATCAGGATCCCGTTCTTCGCGATCAGGCCGACCAGCGTGATCAGCCCCACCTGCGAGTAGATATTGATCGTGGTCAGGTCCAGAAAGCTGAAGAGCAGCGCGCCGGAGATCGCGAGGGGCACCGACCCGAGGAGCACGATCAGCGGATCCCGGAAGCTCTGGAACTGCGCGGCAAGCACCAAGTAGATCAGCAGCACGGCAAATCCCAACGTGGCCGTGAGCGCGGCCCCTTCCTGGCGGATCTGCCGCGACTCGCCCGCATGGTCCAGCACGATGCGAGGCCCGGTGGCCGCAACAGCCGCGGCTTCGAGCACCCGCAACGCCTCTTCCTTGGTTACGCCCGGCTGGACGCCGCCGAAAATGCGCACGGCGTTCCGCTGTTGGAATCGGCCCAGCATGCGCGGCGCGGTGCTCGTTTCGATATGGGTAAACGTCGACACCGGCACCAGCCGCCCTTCCGGCGTTTTGATCTTCAGATCCAGCAACGGTTCCACGGTGGCACGATCGCTGTCTCCGATCTGTGGAATGACCTTGTAGCTGCGGTCGAAGTAATTAAAGCGATTGACGTAGGCCCCGCCGAGCAGCGTGCCGAGTTCTCGGCCGACGCCGGCCAGATCGAGCCCGAGGTCCGCCAGACGCTCGCGGTCGAGCACGACGCGCG
>CAYQDJ010000072.1:0-1601 GCA_964416255.1 uncultured Nitrospira sp.
AAAACCGGACATTTCTACTTTGGGAGGAAGCGGACATTTCTATCTTGGGTTGACAGACCCGGTACACCGGCTTGACAAACGAAAAGCCGGCACCTACCATGAGGCCGCTCGGCTCTGGTCTGTTCACATGATCAGAGCCTTTTTTCTTGAGTGAAAGCCGCCAGGGGCATTATGGGAAATCTGGTCATTATCGGGGCGCAGTGGGGCGATGAAGGCAAGGGGAAGATTGTCGACATCCTGGCGCGGGATGCCGATATGGTCGTGCGGTACCAGGGCGGATCCAATGCCGGCCACACGGTCATCAACGAGCGCGGTACTTACATCTTCCATCTTATTCCCTCCGGCATTTTGTACCGAGGCACCACCTGTATCATCGGGAACGGCGTCGTCGTCGATCCGGGCGCGTTGATTGAGGAAATGGACCAGCTGCACACCAAGGGGATCCGGATCGGGAACAATTTCGCCGTCAGTCAGCGGGCCCATCTGATTCTGCCCTACCATAAAGCGATCGACCGGGCGACGGAGCTGTCCAAGGGATCGCGCAAGATCGGCACGACCGGTCGCGGCATCGGGCCGTCGTATGCCGACAAAATGGCGCGGATCGGGATTCGGATGGGAGATCTGCTCAATCCTCCGCTGTTCAAGCAAAAGCTCGAAGAAAACTTGGTGGAAATGAACTGGTTCCTCGAGCGGCTTTATAAAGTGGAGACGTTTCAGGTCGACAAAGTGTTCGCGCAATACATGGGCTATACCGAACGGTTGAAGAGCCATATCGTCGATACGACCACCCTGCTCAACCGGGCGATCGCCAAGGACAAGACCGTCCTGTTCGAAGGCGCTCAGGGCACGCACTTGGACGTTGATTTCGGGACCTATCCCTATGTCACTTCCTCGAGTTCGTCGGCCGGGGGAGCATGCACCGGCACCGGCGTCGGACCGACCATGATCGATGCCGTGATGGGCATCGCGAAGGCCTACAGCACCAGAGTCGGCAGCGGACCGTTTCCGACCGAATTGACTGACGAAGTCGGCCAAGGGTTGCAGGGGCGGGGACGGGAATTCGGCGCCACCACCGGGCGCGCACGCCGTTGCGGATGGTTTGACGCCGTCGTAGTCCGCCATGCGACCCAAGTCAACGGCCTCACGTCGCTCGCGGTGACCAAGCTCGACGTGCTCGACGGCTGCAAAGAACTGAAGGTGTGCACTGGCTATCGGTACGGCGGCGTGCTCTATAAGGAGATGCCGGCCGACCTGGATGTCCTGACCAAATGTGAGCCGGTGTACGAGCGGGCAAAGGCCTGGAGTGCGTCGACTACCGGCGCCACCGTCTACAGCCGGTTGCCTGTCGAAGCCAAACGGTACCTCACCCGCATCGAAGAACTGGCCCAGTGCCGGATCGATATGATCTCCACCGGGTCGAAACGGTCCGAGACGATCATCCTCCGCAATCCGCTCGAGTGCTCCCGTCGCCGTCCCAAACGCGCCAAGTGAGTCGGCCGCGCCAAAGGAGTTGACAAGCGGCGTGGGCCAATGACAGCATCACCGCCTCGGTGAGCCGGTAGCTCAGTCGGTAGAGCATCGCCCTTTTAAGGCGAGGGCCC
>CAYQDJ010000072.1:1611-10325 GCA_964416255.1 uncultured Nitrospira sp.
TGTCTCTCATGGTCGCTTAATATCACTCAAGCATAGATGGCTAAGTACGCCCTTTTAAGGCGAGGGCCCTGGGTTCGAGTCCCAGCCGGCTCACCAAATCAAATCAAGGGGTTGCCTCACATGGGGCACCCCATTTTTCTTTCTGATACGGGGGCAAACACTCGCTCGTGAGGCCATGGAGTGGATGGCCGCTCCTGCCATGACACGCTGACCCGATTCATTGGTCAGCCTCCGGTCCGCCGGGGCTTCCCTCTCACATAATCCCAGTCAGAAGGGGAATAGCCTTGTTACGCCGAACGAGTAGATGGCGATTCTCCTCAAGATGCTTTTTCTCCCTCCCGACAGGGCTTTTCTGCTAGTCGGAGTTCATACGTCTTCTGCAGATTCATCCAGAATTCAGCGGTGGCGTTGAAGAACGCCGCCAGGCGAACCCAGTATCACCCGTGATGCCAGGCTGCCCATTGATAATCGCTCTGATTCGATTGGCCGGAACCTCAAGGGCTTTGGCGAGAGATTTCCGGTCGGCGCCAACAGGTCTTTGAGGTCAGAAGCGCTGTCGAGCAGGCTTCCGGTAGCTGCTAGGCCATTCAGATTCGGCTCTGCGGTAAGGCAGGGGCGGCGGCTTTCGTATGAGCAAGCGTTTGAACAACGCCGCTAGGACTGTTAATGACAACGCGGTAAAGAGTCTGGCCAGCATTCAGATACCTCACTGAGAGCCAACCGCCGCCCTGGCGAGGGGCGTCCATAGAAAAGGGGACAAGTTAAGCTTGACCCCCACGCGCCATTGCGCGTAGCGTAGATCTGCGACGAATGTCCTCGCGACCTGTTGACCCATCCTTCTTCCCGTTCGCCGGATGAAAGGGGGTATGACGATGAAACCCTTCCTCTCCCTCTCCGAGTCGCTCCATAGTGGTAGCCGTCGGGCCTTCTACGATCAACACACGACCATCGCCCGGGTGATGCACCTGGTGCTGGTGGTGCTCCCGCTCGCGGGCTTGTGGGTGCGAGGTCTGGTCGGCGCCGTTCTTGGCCTGACGCTCTTTCTCCTGTGCTACTACCTAATGCCTTATACCTGGTTCGCGACGCACGATCAGCAGCACGCGTGATTGAGTGGTTAGGTTTGAGCAGGGCTGCGAGATTGGATTGACCGGCCTTGCCAGTCGTCCTCCTATCACAATCAGTTGCCGCATGGTATTATAATTAGACCTGCGTGAGTGCTCCCACATGACTCCCTCGTGACACGAGACATTCCTCCACCAGTGAGTCCGTCTCCCGTTCTGTCCTTTGACCAGGAGCCAGTCTGTGATGCTGCGCGAGAGGATACCAAACAAAGGACCGTGCGCTTAGTCATGTGGCAAATCATCAATAGAAAGACGAACAGACGCACGAGCCAGCAGTCGTCGAGCCGTCCTCCCTGGATACGAGAGTCCATTCTGGTCCTGTCACGATGGGGACGGCAGCTCGGTCAATCGGGACGACGAATAACCGGCACGCGTCTATCCGGTGTCAATCGGACCGGAGGCTTCAGAATAGAGAGTGTTAAGAACCGTCCCCCATCCTGACTGCCATCTGTGCCCTGTGGCGGCCGTTCTCGTAACGAGGAGAAGCTGAGCTATGATGAATCCAGAACAGTCGCCCACGGCACAGGTGCCAGGCCGCATCAACTATCCTGTTGCCATCTTATTCTGCCTGATCACAGGTGTCGCCCTGCTCGGTGTTCCCGCATTTGCCTATGCGTATGGTTACAGCCGATGGGATTGGATGATGTTCGCGCTGCTCTATATCACCACTGGCTTGGGGATAACGGTAGGCTATCATCGCCTCGTCTCCCATCGGAGCTTCGATTGTCCGACCTGGGTGAAGGCTGGATTCTTGATCGTGGGCGGATGGGCACTTGAAAACTCGGCACTGAAATGGGCAGCTGACCATGTTCGCCATCATGCCCAGTGTGACCGCGATGCCGACCCCTATAACGCTCAGCGCGGCTTCTGGTATAGCCACTGCGGCTGGCTGTTCTATGACGATGCCTACGCCGACGAGGGCTATGCGTCTCGCTTGCGGCGCGATCCGATTATACTTTGGCAAGATCGTTACTACGTCCCGATTGTATTGTCTGGTCTCGCCGTGACGTTCGTCGTCGGCTTTCTTCATGGAGGATGGATCGGCGGAGTGGGGTGCTTTCTCTTGGCCGGCGTGGGGCGCATCTTTGCCGTACTGAACTCAACGTTCTGCATCAATTCCGTGTGTCATCTTTGGGGTGGTCAACCACACGGCCAGAGCGATTCAAGTCGGGACAGTTGGGTGGTCTCCCTTGTGACGTTTGGCGAGGGCTATCACAACTATCATCATAGGTACCAAACCGATTACCGAAACGGTCCGCGATGGTACAATTTTGATCCGTCGAAGTGGCTTATCTACACACTTTCCTTACTGGGATTGGCGTCATCGCTGCGGACGAGTCGGGGGGCCATCGAAGATGTGTCTCTTTGATTCAGCTTAAGAAAGAATCCGGCTGTCGATGCTCACCTGTCGCATGAGGCTTCTTCGACAGATGGACTATCAGACGCTCGACAGAGTCAGGACTCACCAAGCGGGTGCCTCCAGAGGTATTCGTGTCCCGTCTTCTCAGGTCTCGCGGACTCCGAGAGCGCGTGCGGCCGCAGCGCTTTCTCTCGCCAGACTGGACGCCAGTAGCCATACCATCGCCGCCATGGTCACAACGCCGATCATGATCACCATGTGATCTCCTCCCCTGTTCAGGCCGCTCCATGCCAGTTTCTCTCGCTTGTTGGAGGCCAGCGCGTGAGTCATTGGCATACTCCCCGCCCCACGGATGCCTGGATGCTTCGGCAACATGGCCGGATTGGCCATAGCCAGCGCGGCCATGCCGCTGAACACGAGACCTGTGATTGCGACAGTCATGATTCGCATGGCGAGAGTACACCCTTCGTTGAACACCTCACCGAATTGGCGTCACGGTCCACACGACCGGGAAGTCGCCTCTGAGTGCACCCTTGACTGAGGAGCCAATGCTTAGGACCCGAGCGGAAGAGAAGCTCTGGCGTTGAAGCGCGGAGACTGGGAATCGCACGCTAGGAAGGAACTTAGAAGCGCAAGGGATAGGACAGTCAGCATAACTGAACGTCAGGATAATCACTGGCACATCGACGACACGAGCCGGCCCTCATCGCGCGTGATAAGTGGTCGCCACGTAAAGTGGATCCCCTCTCGAACAGCCTACCGCCTCATGGGCGCCGAGGAGGACAGCGTGATGGCAGGCCCGGTCCTTTCAAACAATTTCACCGCCATGGCCTTTTGCCTCATCCTCTCTACCAGTATTGGATAGGAGTCATCGCGGATAATTTGAGTGAATTGTGTCCGATAGTTCATGACGGTGCTTGCGCCGTCAATGACGACGTCGTACAGGAGCCAATCGCCGGCTCGTTTCTCTAACCGAAAATCTACCGCGGTATTGACCTTTGGGCCGACGAAAATGGTACCCACCTTGGCAAATCGCCCCTCTCGTCGTTCCAAGAGATAGAAGACTCCTTCGTCGTGATATTCGTCGATCTTGTTGGCGACCGTGTCTCGTATCAACTCAACAAAAAGACGAACGAACTCCTGCCGCTTCGTATCATCGAGTCTCGCCCAGGGATCGCCCAGGGAGCGTTGAGCCATTTGCTCACAGTTGACGCGGTGTCGGATGACTCGCTCAATTTGCTGGCGGCGCTCTTCGAACCTGACCGGCTGCTTCAGCGACTCCTTTCCCAGGATCGAGAGTAAATCGGCAATCGTATTCTTCACCGATTCAGTGGGGGAAAAGACCGTCTGCCGAAAACCGTCAGCCTCACTGAATCTCAGTTCCTGTTCCTTCGACCAATGAGGGTCCGCGGGATCGCCCATCATGGTCGCCCCGGAAGGCCTCCACGAGGTGCATCCACTCACGGCGGCAATCATCATGAGAGCCACCATCCATGAAGCAACGCATGACCGCATGGGTAACTCGCCTGCAGGATGAACGCTACTGTTGTTATGGCCATTAAGATCATTCATCTCTCCCTCACAGCCTGGGTGTTAGATCACCAGTCCCATCGTACGCCTCTGGGGTAACCGTAATAGGTCAAAACTGCTCACACTTTGAGAATGAATGTGGGACCTGCTTGACCGAGGGACCCTTCCTCCATAAAAGCAGGTCTGCATCATGTCCCCGATTCAGGCTTGCGACGCGCTTGTGGAGAGCGAAGACGCGTGCAGCGTCTCCAGCTTGCGCTGGATTTCTCTTAAAGCGGGGACCATCTGCTTCACCGCGCAATGGCGTAAGGCGTGAATGCTCTTCCCCCTCCATAGGCGAGGGCCTTTCCCAGCTGGTGAATTCAGTGTCAGCACATAGGTACAAGGTGTGGTCTTCATCATGTCCTCCGTGGTACTCGTGGCCGGCCGAGCATGTGTCTTATCCGCCCTCATGCAGCTCGAAACACGGCGAGCAGATCACTCAACGCCATCGTCTTGTGTTTCAGCACGGCACGCTCCGCCTTCAATTCATCCAATGCGGCCGCCTTCCCGGGTCCTTCCCTTTGACATGCGGCCACTAGCGAAAGGATTCGCAGGCACTCCCGCTCGATCTTCTCTTTCACCACCTGATTCACCGACAGCATGTCCGACAGGGTGGCTCTGGCCGACGTGAGTCCCGCTTGCAACTCAGACTCCGGATAGTTGATGCGTGCCGCCTCGCTTACACACCGATCCATACTTTGCGCCAGGAAGAGATACAATCGGGCCAGACTGTCCGTGATTACCATATGATTCAGCACCATGGATTGAGTAGGCATCTCTGCTCCCCTTTCTCCTTGCGAACGACGCGACTGTGGCGGTCCGTCACTTCTCGGCCTTGAGCTAAGGGGCCGACGGTGACAGAGTCTCCAGAGTCGGACTCGGCTCCGATGCAACCTCTAGCGACATCTTCAGCGCTTGAACGGTCCTGGCGACATCCTGCTCGGTCGATCCGAACCGATCCCCCATGACCCTCATGGCCTGCTTTATGGCGATCGACATGTTGGCGATGCGTTCTTCGGAGGTCATGGCGGCTCTCCTTCATAGGTTGACAGGTGGAACTGGGAAGCCGTCCCGTCTCCCCGTACCAGCCGCCCGCCGGGGGCCAATGCGTGTGACCCGGCGGCGAAGCGGCGGATGGAGGAAGGGGGCCGCGCTGGAAAGCTGATCAGGAAGGGTGCTTCTGATCCGCTCACTCATAGCATTCTATTCGCTTAACCAGAATTAGTCAAGTTACATGTTGTCATCCTGCGCAAGTGCAGATAATATTAACTCGGTTCGTTAACTCGCTCGGGAGAACGTCATGGATATTGCACTCTATATCAAGAATCGCTTGAAGGAGCTCGGGCTGGGGCAGCGGGACCTCGCTCGTGCGGCCAACGTGACGGAATCCTACATTTCACAGCTGCTGAGCCAAAAAAAGCTTCCTCCGGCACCGAACCGAAGCGGGCTGTACGACAAAATCGGACGAGTGCTGAAATTGCCTCACGGGCAACTCGCCAAGCTTGCTCAATTGCAGCGGCGCGAGCGGCTCAAGAAACGGTTGGGGGATGAGGCGAGTCCGTTGCTGCCGGCCCTTCGCGAGTTGGTGCTCCGCAAGTGTCAGCCAGACAAACATCGACAAGTCCGGACGATTTTTGAGAAGCAGCCGTTAGGCGAGCTGGAACGATTTGTAATGCACAAACTGCTCAGCGTCGTGCAAAACATTGCCGGGAAGGAACGTGACCACCGTGCGTGGATGCGCCGCGTGGCGGAACTCAGCCAGGAGCGTCATTCTCAGATGCGGGTGGCGCTCCCCAAGCTATTGAATGCCACGATCTTCGACCTCTCCAATGAGCACGACCTCGCGCTCTTGAACACCATCATTGCCTCCTGGGATATCGATCTCCACACGTTTGCCATGGAGATTGTCTTGAACAGAAAGATCACGCCCGGATACCAGAAGACATTCGAATTCGTGGAGAGAGGTCCGGAAGCCCCGTTGCAAGAGGAGCGGGGGCTGAGAGAGTTTCTTCAGGATGCCTCCCTGAGCGGGGACGCGTCCGCGGATGAGATCGCATTTCTGCGCACGCTCAGGTTTGCCGGCCGACAACCGACGCCGCTCTATTACTACCGCGAAGTCCAGAGCCTCAGAGACCCTCTCCACTTTCGTATCGTGAACGGAGGACGGACCTGAGCTCGGGGCGAGGAATCATCTGGATCGATCCGCCAGGGTTACCTGAGCACGATCACTGTACCGAGGCAATCATATCTTGAGGACTCTTTCGAGCGTGCACAGACCGCGAAAGACTCCGCCCGCCGGCGATTACAGGGTAGGAGAGTCGCTCACACGACGTTCGGTGTGTTACGCCACAGCCGGGGGAGCGACCCGGCGTGCCAGATAGACCGCCACAACCAACGCGAGGATCACCAGCACATTCGCCCCCAGATCGAGGAGATACCGCTGAAAGACCTGATCCGACAGCTCTTCCATGTAGGAGATTTGGGCTCCCGTAGTGAGGATACGCCGTGTCGAGGCGATCACGCAGATGTACAAGAAGGGCTCCAGGGTAATCACCTTGGTCTTGAGAAAGTTAATGATGGTGCGGAAGAGCTCCAGCAGAATAATGACCAGCAGGAGGTCATGGATCAATGCCAGGACAGCGGACACGGTGTTCGAGCCGACCGACAGGGCAAAGCTAAACCAAGCATGAAGGAAGATGACGATGCCGATGACCAGGAAACTGAACCCGGTCGTAATGTAGCCCCACCCGTCAAGGGCTTCCATCACTCCAATGGTGGTTCCGCTCACAGTTCGATCGACGGTCGACCACCGGCTCACGAAACCTTGTGCGGTAGCGGCAATCCCTTTTCCCATGTCAATCTCTTTGCATACACGTGGATACGGCGGTGCATCCTCCAGCATTTACCGTGTCGTGCGCGGGCGCATGAGTTTCTACCGTAGGAGTAATCCAGAACGTGTCAGGGCGAAGGGACGGACTCCCATGAGGCCGCGCTCCTTTTGACAACTCTGGACAGTTCGATTCCGCCTTGCTTGTCATCGTGATCATGGTCGTAGTCTCCTTTGCGAACCCACTTATCTTCTTGCCTTCCTGGGTCGAGCGGTCGGAGATCCAGGAACACGAGCTCTCTTGGGGGCCAGCGAGAGAGGGCTTCTCCGATTGGCTTCGATGCAGGGGTCGGTGGATTCACCGCATAACAGGCACCGCCATCCCTCCCCGGAGTCCGCAGCAGCCGGGTCGCTCGTCCGGCTGCTGACCATCAAACCCTGGCAGCGTGCACAGTGCATAAAACGGGTCCTCTCGTGTTCCCGGTTCCGCTCACCACCTGCTGAAGGGCTTGGCCATTCGATGTCCTTGCCAGCCCCCCAACGCCATCTGGAGCAGAACCAGTGCCCCAGCGATAATCATAGGTATGGCTGTTGTGTGACGTGTCATGATGTCTCGGGCGTTCATGGCCCAACTCGTAGCGTGGCTCGCCAAGCAATCATCCCTGATTGTTTAGAAGGAGGGCGAAGCCTGACTGAATGTTCTCGTCTCGTGTTCGCTGTGACATCCCTGCTCCGCCAACATCCGCTGTCCGGCGGTCCCATCCGCTGGAATTCTGCTGAGACAGGCTTTCAGGGTGTCGTCCACAGCACCAGAAGCCATGCCATCCATCGCACGCCCTGGGGGCACACCCTTGGCGGGAGCCGACTCTCCGGCCGTGGGACGCTGCTCGGCCGCCTTGACATGCTGATCCGCGGCGTGCCGATCCGAGGCCTGAACGGACAGTGTCGATAAGGATGACAGCATCAACAGCGACGGAAGCAGCATGGCACCTTTCAGGAATAGATCAGTTCTCATTCGTGGCCTCCTTCACATGAAGCGATTCGGCGCTTCATGCAGTTTGAAAAGTAGATGCCGTCGGGTCATCCCGACGCAGACACGAGATGCAGTGACTGCGACTGAACCGTAGTCGCTTAAACGAGCGGCGGAGACCGGGGAAGCAGACGCGCGGGGATGCGGAATGCGCGAGAGATGGGACAGTCGGCGTAGCTCACTAATCGAAGTTTCACCCTACACCCGGGAGTGATCGCTGTCAAAAGCCTTGCAGTGCATACACGTCGCAAACAGATGTTTCCATGGGTTAATAATTATTTCCGCTTGACCAGTGCAGGGGCCGTGAACACCCCACTTTCCTTCTTTCGGCATATTTTAGACCCGAGGAAACCCTTGTTTGGGATCTATCGATCTTCGGGCAAAGAGTATACAGTTTCTTTTCCCTCCCCCCGGGGTATTGCGTGCGCCAAAAGTAATACCTAAGTACATAGTTCACCAGAGTTCACCCGAGCTGCTCGATCGTCGTCAGAAACCAACAAGAGGCATGGATAGCCTTCACAAGTTAACGGCGGCACTCAAGTGGCTGGCGGAACAAATGCATCAACACAATCTGACGGTAGCCGTACGGTGTTCTCAGCAGACCATTACCTTGCCTGAAGGCCAAGCCATCCTGCTCTACCAGTCGGTGCGCGAACTCCTGATCAACGTGAGTAAGCATGCCCAGACATCTGACGCCACGGTCTCCGTCGTGGTCGAAGGGAGCGATCAGTTGCGGATCATCGTGGAGGACAGCGGGTGCGGCTTTGACCGAGGCGCAGCGGCGGGAAAGTTGGCGGGCGAACA
>CAYQDJ010000072.1:10425-15048 GCA_964416255.1 uncultured Nitrospira sp.
CCTCCGCGCGTCCTGTGCCCCCGCGCAGGTCGGGTCGCGGGTCACAGCACTCAAGAAGACACCCGGCGGGCACCGCATCCTCCTGGCCGACGATCATGCGCTGGTGCGCCAAGGTCTGCGAGCCATCTCAGATGGATTTCCTGATATGACGGTCGTCGGCGAAGCCGGCAATGGGGTGGAGGCAGTGAAGATGGCCGGTGAATTGCTGCCCGATGTCGTGCTCATGGACATCAACATGCCAGGGATGGACGGGGTTCAAGCGACGCAGCAGATCAAGGCGGCACAGCCGGCCATCGTCGTCATCGGGCTCTCTGTGAATCAGTCCACACAAACGATCCAGGCCATGATGGAGGCCGGGGCCTCCGACTTTCTGTCCAAAGACGCGGCTCCGGAACTCTTGCATCAGATGTTGATGACATCTCCTCTGTCGTCCACAGGGGCATGCGTATAGTTTATTTCAACCCGAACTGCCGTACGGCTGACCGGTGCAAGAAACGCGAGGGCGGTCACCGGTGCCCGTGCAGCGCCGACGGTCGCGGACGTTGCGTCCACCGACATCCGTGTGCCCGGCGATGGTTTACTTGCCAAAATGCCACATCACACCAAAGACGAATAGTTGCGCGTCATAGTTTCCTCTAATGTCGCTAAATCTCAACGTCGTGCGGTTGTACTTGAACTCCCCGAACAAGGCCGACTGTTCCGTCAGCACATACCGCGCTCCGGCAAAAAGATTGAACCCATGACTTAAGTGTAAATTCGATTCGCCTCCCTGGGAACTATGGGCCAAGAACAGAGCGTATCCCATGCCCCCATAGGGCTGGAAGACGTCACTCATGGAGGGTGATCGGATAATGATATTGGCCGCCACCGTCGTCAGCCTCAGCGGGATCCCTTGTAACGTATCAACGAAGACCGGGCCCCGCGCCCTGCCGCCGACCACGTCTTGCTGCTTCACATCCGGTTTGAGCGTGAACACATCACCTTCAATGCCTAGCCAAGGCCGCTCGGCAAAGAAATAGCCCGCCTTCAGGCCGCCGGCCAGACTGGTGTGTAATTCCAGGTCATTGATGCGAGCGTCCCTGATACCGCCACTCAGATTCGGATCGCTCAGGGTGACATTAGTAAAGGCACCTGGGTACGACAAGCCGCCATAGGCGCCGACATACCACTCGGCAAGCGCCGTTGTGGTACAGAACACAGGCATCAGGGCTATCGAGACAACAAAACACGTCCTTGACGGAACGTTCGGGATGGACATAGTCCACCGCTCGGGCAGGAAGCCGTTTAAGGCCGCATCAGTTCAGATCTGTTTGCCCTGAATTCAGGGCTGCGCCGATACGGTTACTCGCAATCGAAACCTGCATCTCGTCCGCTCCCCTCATGAGGACATCAGCGGTGATCCACTGCAAGAATGAACAGTATCCTGTTTCCCAAACCTGTGTCAGTACTGCAAGGTGATGGCCATGTCTAAGCTCTGACCGTTATAGGAAAAACTGGCTGCCTCGAATGCTGGCGCCCCGAACATGCCTTTCGCATCGTTCGAAAACCCGTATCCTTCCTTGGGCAGGCCCATCATATTCGTCGTAAGTTCGCCGTCCCGATTTTCGTCATGAATCGCCGCAATGGCATACCTGCCGGGCGCGATGTCATTAAAATCGCATGTCGCCTTCGTGGCCCGGACTTTGACCATCATGAGGTTACTCGCAAAGCGCAAAAACTCCGTGGGGAACCCTTCCGGCGATTCGAAGAGGGCGCACGCCACCGCCCCAGTGCTGTTCCGGATGCTCAGGATTTCAACGTGAATACCAGGTTGTGATGGACAAGCGAACTCAGCCGGTCCTAAGACCACAACCAGGCTGAGCCCTGCGATCCATGCCGAGGTCGGATTCGGAATGCACGCCGGCGGCGCGAGACCACTCCCGGCAACTCCTTCCAACCACATGCCAAAAATTCTAATAGCTCATCGCAGTGTCATCTACACTGGATTCCCCTAGATCATCGTGATGATGCTTTCCGGCATCGCCGGCCCACGATTCGGCTACCACGATTCGGCTACAATGAAGCGTGCCATACTCCAGGACTCTGTATCCAAGACTCTGTATGAGGAGCGGCGCGACGGCCTAACCTAATTGAAGTTCGAGGGCGCAGACATGACGGGACCGCCTCGATTGTGGAGAGAGCCCACATCCCTCCGATGATGGGACCCTTTCAGAAATTCATTCGTGCCCAGTCCACCGGCGGCGTGCTCCTCTTGGCCGCCACCGTGGCGGCGATGCTGTGGGCCAATTCCCCTTGGGCCGAGTCGTATGGGGAGTTTTGGAACACGCCCGTGAGCCTGGTGGTGGGCTCTCACGCGCTGACGGAAACGCTGCTGGAGTGGATCAACGACGGCCTGATGGCCATGTTCTTTTTTGTGATCGGCCTGGAAATCAAGCGGGAGATCTTAGTCGGAGAACTGGCATCGTTCCGGCAGGCTGCGCTGCCGCTTACGGCGGCTTCCGGCGGAGCGATGCTTCCGGCCGCGCTGTATTCACTCATGAACCCCACCGGACCCGGTGTGCCCGGATGGGGCATTCCGATGGCGACCGACATTGCCTTCACCCTGGGAATTCTTTCCTTGCTCGGCAGCCGGGTGCCGGTGGCCCTGAAAGTGTTCTTGACGGCCTTGGCGATCGCCGATGATCTGATCGCCGTGCTGGTCATCGCGCTCTTTTATACGTCAACTATTTCTTGGGGCAACCTCGCCATTGGGGGCGGATTTCTTGCATTGCTGATTGCGGCCAACCTCGCGGGACTGCGCCATCCCTTGGTCTATTCGATCTTAGGCATCGGGGGTCTTTGGCTGGCGTTCCTGTTATCCGGGGTGCATGCCACAATCGCAGGTGTGATCGCCGCCATGACGATTCCCGCCCGGACCAGGCTGACGGGGCCGGAATTCCTTGTGAAGGGCAAAGCACTCCTTGCACGGTTTGAGGCGGTCATCTCTCCGGACATGCCGCAGTTGGCGGACCGAGAGCGCCATCAAATCGCCAGCCATATGATCACCGCTGTGCAGCACGCAGAAACCCCATTGCAGCAGTTGGAGCAGGCGCTGCACCCCTGGGTGACGATCGTCGTCATGCCGATATTCGCGCTGGCTAATGCGGGGATCACACTCGGCGAAAACATCGGAGCGTTGCTGATCAGTCCGGTGGCATTGGGAATCATGCTTGGGTTGCTCCTGGGAAAACCGGTCGGCATCGTCCTGTCATCCTGGCTTCTCATTCGCGGAGGTGTGGTGACGTTGCCGGAGGGGGTGTCGTGGTCTCATCTCTGGGCTGCCGGGTGTCTTGCCGGCATCGGCTTTACCATGTCGCTCTTTATCGCCGGACTGGCCTTTCCCCACGGGGCGTTGCTGATGTCGGCGAAAGTGGGCATTCTCGCCGCCTCGACGGCGGCGGGCATCATCGGGTGGTGGTTTCTGAAACGCATTCGACAAGACAAGGAGGACTGACGATGGCCGAGATACGAACCGAAGACCGTCCCTTGTTCACCGCGGCCGAGTGGGCCTTAATCGAATCGAGCGGCCCCTCGCGCGTCGACGCCTACGCGCCCAAGCAACTCCAGGACCGCATCACGCGGACAAGACGGGTAGTGGACAAGTACCGCGATCTCACGCGAGCGCAACAGCGCAGCACGAAGGAGAGCCCGAAACGGCCATCGTTCAGCCTCCGCACCCGCCGCAAGTTGGAGGTGTTCACCACCGCCCTCCAGCGGTTCGAGCGGCGCCTGGCGCGCCTGACGAAAGAGGAGAGCCGCAAGTCCGGTCGGCGGGGAAAGCCGATCTCAAACAGGTCTGGGTCTCCGATCTCGCAAGGGGAAGCGCTTCGCAGGAAGAAACAACAGCGTCAGGCGGCCAATGACGCCGCACTGGCGCCGCGCGTCACCCGGCAGTTTCAGAAGTCAAAGATGCGTGCGATTCAGGGGCATCTTAGCGCGCGTGGGAAGCGCCGCCAAGCCAAGCGCGATGCCCAATGAACGTCGGTGACAGAGGTGTCGGGTCACACCACCAGACGGGCAAACGTCACGATGGTGCCAGGAAATTTGTTCGGCAGCACCTTGATCGTTGGATAGGGATCCCGCCATGAACCACGGAGAGCATGTACGAGCCTTTTGTTCCGAGCCCTCTTAGTCGGAGGAATCCCGCGATCGGACGCCTAGGTATTCACCGTGCCGTGCCAGGCCCCGGTTCTTGATCATGGCGCTCACTATAGTTGCTTAAGCCGCTCCAGACCTCTCGTGACTCGTTGACTCACCATCCCCACGGCATCGCCGACATGCTCCAGTACCCCTTGGGCTCATACTCATCTGCAGCATGATCCTGGAGGTGTCGCCCGATAGTCGATGAAAGGTCATGACGCCCGCCGACATCGCGCCGGCTCTGCCCTCCACGCAATACGTTGATCGGGAATCTGCTCCGCGATCTCCGCTTCCCATTCTTCTTCCCTCCCGCCAATGTCGGCTTTCCAGCGGAGATGCGTGTCGTCGAGCTGGTGCACGTGCTTCACGCCTTCCATAAAATTATGGAAATCCTCAAATTGGTTCCATTCATCGACATTGCGTGACCTCCTATACCATTGATCG
>CAYQDJ010000073.1:0-14999 GCA_964416255.1 uncultured Nitrospira sp.
CATTGAGCAATCATGTAATGGCGGCCCGGGCGTCGCGCGGAATGCAGGATGGGCGGCGGCGACATCCCCGTACATTGCCTTCCTGGACGCGGACGACGCCTGGCATCCTCAAAAACTGGAAATCCAATTAGCCTGGATGATGGCTCACCCGGAAGCCGCTATGACAGGAACCCAAACGACCGACATGGAGCGTTCCGGGAGGCTCCCGCCCATTAGAAAGCCGTATAAAGTTCGGGAGATCAGCTTGGCAGCCATGTTGTTCACCAACATGCTCCCCACTCGTTCAGTGGTGATCCATCAGAGAGTCCCGCATCGATTCTTGCCCGGCAAGCGTTATTGCGAGGACTATCTCTTGTGGGTGTCGGCGATTGCCGAAGGGCATCGGGCGTTTCGAATCGATCTGCCTCTGGCGTTCTCCTTTAAGCCCGATTTTGGCGCAGCCGGATTGAGTTCCCACATCTGGCCGTTTCATCTCGCAATTATCGATACCTATTCCCGCTTGTACAGAGCTGGGCATATCAGTTGGTTCACACGATCTCTTCTGGAGATCTATGCACTCCTTAAGTATGGACGGAGAGCCATTCAAAGCCGGAAACGACGAGTTCCCCGACATGCGTGATGATGGCTTGCGGTCTTTTGTCATGGACGCGAAGAACATTGATCCGGATACCGTCAAGGGGTTCGGAGATGAGTGGCAGCGTTTCAACCAACGTGGGATGTCAAGCCAAGAACAGGAAGACCTATTCCAGAGGTATTTCGCAATATTCCCGTGGGCGGACTTGCCTGGCAACGCTGTCGGGTTTGATATGGGATGCGGGAGCGGCCGCTGGGCCAAGTTGGTAGCGCCACGGGTGAGCTGTCTGCATTGCGTGGATGCCAGTCAGGCGGCGATCGCGGTCGCACGAGCAAGTTTGCGCGATGTGGGAACGTGCCAGTTTCACGTGGCTTCGGTTGATCAACTCCCGTTGGAAACAGGGTCCATGGATTTTGGCTACTCGCTTGGCGTGCTGCACCATGTCCCGGACACCGAAGCGGGGTTACGAGCGTGTATTGAAAAGTTGAAGCCCGGGGCGCCGTTTCTGCTGTATCTGTACTATGCCTTTGACAACCGTCCCTGGTGGTTTCGCCTCCTGTGGCGGGGCAGCAATGTCATCCGGCAGGGGGTGTCGCGGACGCCCATGTGGTTGCGATATGGGCTCTCTCAGTTCATGGCTGTCACGGTCTATTATCCGCTGGCCCGGATGTCGTTGCTGTTAGAGCGAGCGGGCCTCGATGTGGCGTCGGTTCCCTTGTCGGCCTATCGTCGCCACTCGTTGTACACCATGCGTACGGATGCACTGGATCGGTTCGGGACCCGATTGGAGCAGCGATTTTCTCGCCAAGCTATTCAGGCCATGATGGAGCGGGCCGGTCTTCATCGGATTACCTTTAGCGAATCCGTCCCCTATTGGTGTGCGGTCGGATACAAAAAGTCCTCATGTGCGGAATTGCAGGCTTCTTAGGCTTTCACGATCCCCGGCTTCCGGCGGTCGTCGGCCGGATGGCGGAAGCCATTCGTTATCGTGGTCCTGACGATAGCGGGGTGTGGTGCGATCCTCCCGCCGGTCTCGGCCTCGGTCACGCCCGCCTGTCCATCCTGGATCTTTCTCCCGCGGGTCGACAACCCATGGTGTCCGCCTCCGGGCGCTATGTGCTCGTGTTCAACGGCGAAATCTACAATCATCTGGAGTTGCGGCAAGAACTCGGCGAGTCATCGTGGCGCGGCCATTCGGATACGGAAACGTTGCTCGCCGCGGTGGACGATTGGGGCATCGAGAAGACGCTGCGGCGTCTCCTCGGCATGTTCGCCTTTGCGCTGTGGGATCGGGAGACACGCCGGCTGGTTCTGGTGCGGGACCGTATCGGGGAGAAGCCGCTCTACTATGGATGGTGTCATGGCGCGTTCCTCTTTGCGTCGGAACTGAAGGCGCTCGCGGCCTATCCGTCCTGGAAGGGAGAGGTGGACCGTGGCGCGTTGGCCTGTTACATGCGGTATGCGTATGTGCCTCTGCCGCACTCCATTTATGTCGGGATCCGTAAGCTCCTCCCCGGCACGAGCGTGACCATCTCCGCCGACGACTCTCCGGAAGGGTGGCCGACGCCGCAACCCTATTGGTCCGCACTCGAGGTCGCCGCGCAGCCCACGCGGGTTGATTGGACCGATGCCGAGGCTGCCGATGAGCTCGACGCGGTGCTTCGCCGCGCGGTCAAGGCACAGATGGTGGCGGATGTGCCGCTCGGCGCGTTCCTCTCGGGAGGCATCGATTCATCGACCATCGTGGCGCTGATGCAGGCGCAGTCGAGCCGGCCGGTCAAGACGTTTTCGATCGGGTTCAAGGAATCAGACTTCGACGAAGCCGGCCATGCCAAGGCGGTCGCGGCCCATCTTGGCACGGAGCACACCGAGCTCTATGTCTCACCGGCCGATGCCCTGGCCGTGATTCCACGCCTACCGTCCATCTATGATGAACCGTTCGGCGACTCGTCCGGCATTCCGACTCACCTGGTCGCGCAGCTGGCGCGGCAGCATGTGACGGTCGCCTTGTCCGGGGACGGCGGAGACGAATTGTTCGGCGGATACAACCGGTATTTTTGGGGCCGCTCGATCTGGCGGCGGATCGGCCCTATTCCGCTTCGAGTGCGGAGCCTGTCGGGACGCGCGCTGACGTGGCTCTCGCCTGAACACTGGGATCGACTGGGGGCGAGGCTCCGGCACTTCTTGCCGAACCACCTGCGGATGGCCGCCCTGGGCGACAAAATTCACAAGTTTGCGGGCATCATCGACGTGGAGACTCCGGAAGCACTCTACCGGCGGCTGGTCTCCCAGCATCGTGATCCTGGGTCAATGGTCATCGGAGCCGACGAAAGTGCCATTTGGGCGGACGAGCAAGCGCGCGCTTTCCCCCGCCAGGACTTCAGCGAGCGGATGATGTTTCACGACCTCGTGGGGTACCTTTCAGACGATATCCTGACCAAGGTCGACCGGGCCGCCATGGCGGTCAGCCTGGAGACGCGGGTGCCGATGCTGGATCATCGAGTCGTCGAATTTTCTTGGCGCCTGCCCCTCCACATGAAGATCCGCCACGGCCGGGGTAAGTGGCTGTTGCGGCAGGTGCTCGACCGGTATGTGCCGAGAGAGCTGATCGAGCGACCCAAAATGGGCTTTGGTATTCCGCTCGACGCCTGGCTGCGGGGCCCGTTGCGCGAATGGGCGGAAGAGTTGTTGAATGAAACGCGCATGCGACGCGAGGGCTACTTTCATCCTGCGCCCATTCGCGAAAAATGGTCGGAGCATCTGTCCGGCCGTCGAAGCTGGCCCTACTGGCTGTGGAACGTATTGATGTTTCAGGCATGGAATCAGCGGTGACCGCCGCACGGCCACGGGTCATCTATGTGGTCACTGAAGATTGGTATTTCTGGTCCCATCGACTGGATGTGGCGCGGGGGGCCCGAGATGCGGGCTTTGATGTGACCATTGCGACCAGAGTGACGGATCATGGAGATCGAATTCGCCGGGAGGGATTTACGCTGGCGCCGCTTGCGCTGATCCGCCGAAGCCGCAATCCATGGACGGAATGGGCCACCGTGTCGGCGCTCGTGAGGTTGTACCGCCAGGTGCGTCCCGATGTCGTGCATCATGTCGCCATGAAACCCATCCTGTATGGATCGTTGGCCGCTTGGATCACGGGCGTCCCGGCGGTTGTAAATGCATTTGCCGGGTTGGGATATGTGTTTACGAACGAACGGGGCATTGGGCTTCGATGGGGCGTCAAGGTCCTGTTACAGGCCGCCGTGACGCTCAGCCGGGCGGTGGTGCTGGTGCAGAATCCCGACGACCAGGAACAGGTCGTCAGAGAAGGCATTGTCACGGCTGACCGCACTCGGGTGATTCCCGGGTCCGGGATCGATACGCGGGTGTTTTCGGTCGCTCCGCCGTCTGCCGGCGTACCGATCGTCCTGCTGTCCGCTCGAATGTTATGGGACAAGGGCATCGCTGAGTTTGTGGCGGCGGCGCGCCATTTGAAGGACAAGGGAATTCACGCGCGATTCGTCCTCGTCGGCCGACGCGACGACCATAATCCCGCCGCCATTCCGCAGGGCCGTTTGACAGGCTGGACGGAAGAGGGTGTGGTGGAATGGTGGGGCCATCGAGAGGATATGCCGGCCGTCTTTCACGCCGCCTCGTTGGTTGTCCTCCCTTCGTACCGAGAGGGTCTCCCCAAAGTGTTGCTCGAGGCCGCCGCCTGCGGCCGCGCCATGGTCGCAACCGATGTACCCGGTTGCCGGGACGTGGTTCGTCATGACGACAACGGTCTGTTGGTGCCGCCGAAAGATTGGAACGCCCTGGCGGCGGCGATCGAGTCGTTGCTCCGAGATGACGAGCGCCGGGCACGGATGGCGGCCCGGGGACGGGAATTGGCCGACAAGGAATGGGCGGTGCCGACGATTGTCGAGCAAACGGTTTCCCTGTATCGCGCCATGATGGGTGCAGGGCGTCGCGCCTCCGCGGCGCACACGGCCGTATGATCCTGGTGACCGGGGCCGGAGGATTCCTTGGATCGGCTCTGATCGACCAGTTGCATCGTGAAGGCCGCAGGATCCGAGCGATCGTCAGGGAGGCCCGCCAGGGGCGATGTCTGCCGCCTGATGTCGAGACCGTTGTCGCGGATGTGCGTGAGCGATCGCGGATGGTCCGTGCGGCGGCCGGCTGCCACACTATCATTCATCTGGCCGGCAAAGCTCATGCGCTCGATGACCTCGGTGACGACCACGAGTACGGCGCGGTCAATGTCGACGGCACCAGGAACGTGCTCGAGGGTGCGCGGGCGGCCGGAACGGCGCGGTTCTTGTTCGTCAGTTCGGTGAAAGTATTCGGCGAGGAGACGGATGGATGCATCGATGAAACGGCTCCTGCTCGTCCACAGAGTCCGTACGGACGATCCAAATGGGATGCCGAGTGTCTGGTGGCCGACTATGCCGCCCGAAGCGGCATGGTGGGTCTGTCGCTGCGTCTGCCTTTGGTGTATGGACCGACCGTCAAGGGCAATTTGTATCGGATGATTCGAGCCATTGATCGAGGCTGGTTCCCGCCACTGCCTCGCCTGACGACGCGCCGCAGCATGTTGCATGTGAACAACTTCGTTCAGGCGGTCAGGGTCTGCCTGAAACATAAATCCTCATCCAAACCGGTCTATATCGCGGCCGACGCACACCCGTATTCGACCACTGAGATGTACGAATCGGTTCGTCGTGGATTGGGAAGACCGGTGCCGGCGTGGCGAATCCCCCTCGCGGCGCTGAAGATGGCGGCCGCCGTCGGCAGTGTGATCCAGACGGTCACGAGAACGCCCTGTCCACTGACCTCGCAGACGCTCAACAAACTGATCGGGTCAGCCTGTTATCGGCCCGATGCGTTGATGGGCGAGCTTGGATATCGTCCGACCCACACCTTTGAAGAGGCGGTGCCTGAACTCATTGAGCATTATCGGAAGAGCACCACGGCAGACGCCCGGACCTGTTCTCCCTGAGGACCGGGTGCAGGTGTTTCCGATTGACACGGCTTGGTCTCCGGTGGGCCGCATATGGTATGGTCACGGCTTTGCGGGGGGGCAGTCGCGCGTGAGCGCGAGCGAAAGGGAACGCCCCGTCTCCTCATGCAGAGGGAAATGAGGCCATGCCTGACTTGATCGCAGCTTTTCCCGGAGGCTTCTTTCAGATGGTGACCGTCCCTGCCGTCATGGCCCTGGTGTTTGCTTGGTGGATTACGGACGTGTTGTGCTCCCCGACCTCCTTGCCTCACTTGCTCGATCATCCCAACGAGCGTTCGCTGCATGACGTGCCGACCCCACGCAGTGGGGGATTGGCGATCATTTTGAGTATTGTCGTCAGTCTGCTCATCGCGGCCTCAGTGTTCGCCGTATTGCGGCCCTCGACGGCGGTGTTGCCCAAAGGATTTGCATCGGGGAGTGTGTGGATTGTGGGGTCCATGCTGCTGGTGTGCGTCGTGTCGTTTATGGACGACCATTTTGGACTGCCTGTTATTCTCCGCTTCGTCGTCCAAATGATCGCCGCCGGTATCATCGTCGTCGGCGTCGGCCTCACGGTGTCTTCCATTCCTATCCCGGGGGTCGGCACGATGCCGCTCGGTCCGCTGGCAGTTCCGGTGAGTGCCGTGTTCCTGGTCTGGATGGCCAACCTCTATAATTTTATGGATGGCATGGATGGCTTTGCGGGGGGGATGACGACGTTCGGGTTCGGCTTTTTGGCGTATTTCGGATGGAGAGCCGGTCACCCGTTCATGTTTCTCATGGCGACCTTGGTCGCGATGAGCGCGCTCGGATTCCTGATCCATAATTTTCCGCCGGCCCGGATCTTCATGGGCGATGTCGGCAGCATCACGATCGGCTTCCTGGGCGGTACCCTGATCCTGTTGGGTCTTCGGGATCAGCTCTTCGAGTTGTGGGTTCCCATCATCATCTTTTCACCCTTCATCGTGGACGCGACGGCGACCTTGTTGCGCCGCGCCGTGCGTGGGGAAAAGATTTGGGAAGCTCACCGGGAGCACTTCTATCAGCGGCTGGTGTTGAGCGGGTGGGGCCATCGGAAGGCCGTCTCGGCGGAATATGTCCTGATGGCGATCTGCGGCATGCTTTCGGTGGTCTATCAGACGGGAACCGATAGGGTAAAGCTCGGCGTGTTGAGTGTGTGGATCGCGCTATTTGTGGGATTGGCCATGGTAGTAAGGGGACTAGAAGAAAAACAGCGGGCCAACGCATAACTTGGGATCGTGCCAAACCTCGTTGCGAATAGGGCCGAGGCCTCCACAATCGTGTCATCGGATGAGTAGCAAAAAGCACATGTTGGCCAGGGCCGTCCGGCTGCGGGAGGAGGGCAGGCTGTTTCGCCGCGGTGATCGTCAGCTCGAAGATGTCTTTCAGGGGAGTATCGATCGATTTTGCGACATTGCGTTGGCCTTGCAAGGGGCACGACGGGTGCTTGATGTCGGAGCCGGTCACGGGCTCCTCCTTTCGTTTTTGACCGAACTCGGCCATGAATGCCATGCCTTGGATGTGATCGACCAGCCGGCAGCGCATCCGGACACCTATGGCAAAGGCATGACGTTTCATGTATGCAATGTCGAGGCCGATCCGATCCCGTATCCCGATGAGTTCTTCGATGCGGTGGTCTGTTGCCAAGTCTTGGAGCATTTCACCCATTCTCCGTTGCCGGCGTTGCGTGAGATGCGGCGTGTCTTGCGCAGGGGCGGCATTCTTGAAGTCGACGTGCCCAATGTGGCGTGCTTTCGTAACCGTCTCAGGCTGCTGCGCGGGAAACATATTACGTACGATTATGCCGAACATTATCTCAATGCCACGCCTGTTCTGTATCAAGGACGATCCTTTTATCCCTTGCGCCACAATCGGGAGTTTACCCGCGATGACTTGCACCTCATGCTCGAGATGGGAGGATTTCGGCAACGTGAGGTCGCCTTTCTGAAATCTCGTCGCTATCGTGAAGGGTGGGAACTCATGAAGTCGCTCGGTACGGCCGTCAAGGATCTGATCCCCTCATTCAGAAAATCACTCATGGCCTTGGCCCGCAAATAATGGATACGGTCGGCGTGCGGGCGACCGCGAATCAAGTCGGACGCTGGAGTGCGATTGCGCTGGGTTTCACCCTTCCGATCTGGACCCTGGCGGACAGCGTCTTAATGGGGGTGCTGATTACGTCCTGGGTGGCCACCGGAGGTTGGCGAGAAAAGCTGGAGCGCATCCGCGACAATCCTGTGGCGGTCTCTGCGATACTGCTCTTTGCCTTCCTGTTGCTCGGGACATTATGGGGTCAGGGATCTTTCGCGGATCGGGCGCTCTCAATCAAAAAGTACGGCGAGCTGTTATTGATTCCCTTGCTGATGACCCTTGCGTTCGATGTGCGAGATCGACGACGGGCGTTGTATGGGTTTGCCCTCGGCCTGCTGGTGACCTTGGGAATGTCGTACGCCTTGTGGTTTGATCTGCTCACACCGGGAGGACTCATCAAAGGCAGTGCCGACAATCCCTTCGTGTTCAAGAAGCACATCACCCATAACTGGTTGCTGGCCTGGGGCGCCCTTCTGTTTGGTGCGTTTGCCTGGAGGGCCCAGGATGCCACGTGGCGCTGGGTGTGGATTGCACTGGCCCTCCTGTCGATCGGCAATGTGTTGTTGATGGTCCAAGGCCGCACGGGCTACGTGGTGGTACCGGCGCTGACGGTGCTGTTCCTGCAACGATTGTGGGGATGGAAGGGTACTGCGGCCGCATTGGTGCTGGTCTCATGTGTGTTCGCGGGCGCCTATGCCGTCTCGACCTCATTTCATGTCAGGATCGATCGCGCGGTCGTCGGGACCCAAAATTGGACTCCCGATGTGGTGTCGTACGATGGGATTTCGGAGCGGCTTGAGTTCTATACCAACACGCTTGAACTCATTCGAAAACACCCTGTCATCGGCGTGGGCACGGGAGGTTTTGTCACAGCGTATGCCGAGCATGTCGCCCCCAAAGGGCTGCCGGGGGCGAATCATCCCCACAACCAATATCTGTTACTCTTGGCACAAGTCGGAGCCGTGGGGGTCCTGCTCCTGCTCTGGTTATACGTCCGTCAATGGAAGATGGCGGCACGGTTGTCCGAACCCGAGTTTCGGGTGTTGGCTCGCGGGTTGGTGCTGGCGATGGCCATCGGCTGCCTGTTCAATACCTTCTTGATTGATCATACGGAGAAGCTGTTGTATTGCTGGTTCTCGGGGTTGTTTTACGGCCAAACGTCCGAACGCCCGGGAGTGGCGCCGGTATGAACGAGGGGACTCCTTCCTCGCAACCTCCACGTCTGTCGGTCTACATCATCGCCTTCAACGAGGAGGACAAGATTGCCGGGGCGATCAACAGTGTGTTATGGGCGGACGAGATCATCGTTGCTGATTCGGCCAGCACCGATGGCACGGCGCGGATGGCCCAGGCATTGGGGGCCAGAGTCGTCCAGATTCCATTTCACGGCTTCGGGCATCTCCGGAATCAAGCGGTGGCGGCCTGCCGCGGTGAGTGGATATTGAGCATCGATACGGATGAACTCTGTACCCCCGAGGTCCGCGACGAAGTGCTGAGACTGGTGGAGGGATCCTCCGACCATGAAGCCTATCTGGTGCCGAGGAGAAATTATTTTATGGGCCGATGGATCCGGCACTCCGGCTGGTATCCCAATTTCAGGCAGCCGCAGTTGTTCAAGAAGGGCGCCCTGCGGTATGTCGAGTCACCCGTCCACGAGGGATATGAGCTGGCGTCTCCCAAGCCGGTCGGCCGACTGCAGCAGGCCATCTGGCAAGTTCCGTTTCGCAATTTCGAAGAAATTCTCAAGAAGGCGAACCGGTACTCCACCTTGGGCGCACGAAAATTGGAAGGGCGGCGCATCACGATGAGCAGCGCCCTGCTCCACGGGCTGTGGTCGTTTGCGAAACATTACATCGCCAAGCGCGGATGTCTCGATGGGTGGGCCGGTTTCATGATCGCGCTCGGAAACTTCGAAGGTACCTTTTATCGCTATGCCAAGCGGTTCGAGGCGCAGGAAGCCTGGCCTTTGCCGCAGCCGCCTCCGCTGCATAAGCCGTCACGCCCCTCGCCGCCATGAATACCGCGCTCGTGATCACGACCTATAATCGACCGGACGCCTTGTCGGCCGTCTTGGAAGGGTTGGCTCATCAGCGCGATCGGACATTCGAGGCGATCATTGCCGACGACGGTTCGACGGAGGAGACCTGGTTGGTCGTGGAGGACTATCGTCGGCGAAACGCCTTTTCGATTCGTCATGTGTGGCAGGAAGATTGCGGATTCCGGGCCGCCGCTGCCCGCAACCGCGCGGTGGCGTCCACCCGGGCGGACTATATTATTTTCCTCGACGGCGATTGCATTCCGTCCGTCGACTTCGTCGGGGCGCACAAACGGCTGGCGGAGCCGGGTTGTTTTTTGGGTGCCAATCGTGTGCTGCTGTCGGCCGAGTTTACCCAGGCCGTACTGGCGCATCGGCATCCAGTGCATTTGTGGGGCTGGGCTCGGTGGATACAGGCCTGGATGCGACGGGATGTGAATCGCGTGCTGCCGCTCTTGACGTTGCCGGACGGGTGGTTCCGGAAGCGGCGCCCTCACCGGTGGGAAGGCATCAAGACCTGTAATCTTTCCGTCTGGCGGTCCGATCTCATCTTGGTCAATGGGCTCGATGAAACCTATGAAGGCTGGGGCCTGGAGGATTCGGATTTGGTCATTCGACTGCTCAACGCCGGCGTCACGCATAAGAGCGCCCGGTTTGCCGCGCCGGTGTTCCACCTGTGGCATCCGGAGCAAGACCGGAGTCGTCTCCCGGAGAACCGGGCTCGGTTGGACGCCCTGTTGCGATCCAAAACGCATCGCTCCGCAATGGGACTGGATCTGTATGGTGCCGCCTGACTTGCGTGCGTTAATGGGGAAGGTGTGAGTGGCACGTCAACTGCACAATGCGCTCATTGTCTGCACGCGGCGTATCGGCGATGTGCTGCTGGCGACCCCGCTGGTGCAGTCGCTGAAACAGGCCTGGCCGAACCTGACGGTCGATATGCTCGTGTTCGAAGGCACGGACGGTATCGTCTCGGGCTGGTCGTCGCTTGGCCAAGTCCGGACCATTGCAGAACGAGCGCCGGTCCTCGCCCAGTTCCGTTTAGTGCGGTCGTTGTGGCGCCGGTACGATGTGGCCTTCTCGGTGCTTGCCGGAGATCGGCCGACGTTTTATGCCTGGGCCGCCGGACGGTACCGGATCGGCACGTTGCTCCCCGACAAGAAGTCGCAGTGGAAACGGGCGCTCCTGCATGACTGGGTGCCGTTCGATAACCTCCACACCCATACCGTCGCCATGAACCTTCGGCTGCTCGACCCCTTGGGCGTGAAAGCGGTTCCAACCCCGGTCGTCGCCTGGACGGCGGAGCATGAGGCGGCCGTGCGCCGTGCTTGCCCGGCCATCGACGCGGAGGGCCGTTACGTCGTGCTGCATGTGTCACCCAAGTTCGCATATAAAACCTGGACGCTCTCCGGATGGGTGGCGCTGGGACAGTGGCTGACGAGTCAAGGCCTCACTGTGGTCGTGACCGGCGGGCCGTCGCCCGAGGAACAGGCGCAGGTGGAGGCGGTCATGACACGGTTGCCTCCCGGGGCGCTGCGGCCGGTGGTGCATCTCACTTTGCCGTCGCTGGGGTACTTGCTCAGCCGGGCGGTGCTGTTTGTCGGCACCGACACCGCCGTCAGTCATATGGCTGCCGCGGTCGGGACTCCCACGGTCGCGTTGTTCGGACCATCGAATCCGGTGAAGTGGGGACCCTGGCCCAAGGGGTGTCCGGCCTCTTCCCGGAGCCCATGGAAAACACATGGTTCGCAGCGCCAGGGCAACGTTCTGCTCGTTCAAGGTGAAGGAGACTGCGTGCCGTGTTTGCATGAAGGATGTGAACGGCATCTCCTCAGTCTCAGCGAATGTCTCCAGACGCTGCCCGCCGATCGGGTTATTCAAGCGGCTGCCGAGATGCTGCGATATCCGAACTCTCTCCTGGCCGTAGCTGGTCAGTGAGTCTTCGCTGAACATGGTCGATGAACATTCATGGATGAAAGACAAGAAATGACATTGAAGGCTGCGGGCATCAGGAATCTGACGGCAAAACTGTTCCACACCTTGGCCGGACGCTACGGCCAACGTGTGCTGACGTACCGGTCGGTGCTGGTCCTCCTGACGAAATTGACCCTGATTCTCGCCGCCAACTTGACCGCGTTCGCGCTTCGTTTCGACGGGGACATTCCGCCGGAGTTCGTGACCATCATGTGGCGGTATATGCCGTATCTTCTGCTGGTGTTTGGTGCAGGACTCTGGCTCTTCGGCGTCCAGCGGGGATTGTGGCGGTATGTCGGGATCCATGACGTGAGCCGAATATTCGGTGCGGCCTTCGCCGGTGCAGCCTTCTTCTACGTCAGCGTGTTTTGGGTCATGGGCTGGACGGAATATCCGCAATATCCACGGTCCGTCATTATTTTGACCGCGGTCCTGAGCGGATTGTACTTGGCCGGCATTCGATTGGCCGTGCGTGGATTTCGCGAATGGCTGCGCATTGTCGGGCCGGAGGTCCAACGGGTCCTCATCGTGGGAGCCGGAAAAGCCGGAGAATTGCTGGTCCGGGACATGTTGTCGGACGGCAGCTATAACAGCCGCCCAGTCGCCTTCGTGGATGACGATCCGGTCAAACGCAAGAAGCGCATTCATGGGGTCCCGGTGGTGGGGACGACCGGCGAGATTAAGACCGTAGCTGAGCGGTTGGCGGTGGATGAGATTGTGGTGGCCATTCCCTCGGCCTCGCCGACGGTGAAACAAAAGATCCTCGCGGGATCGGAAGGGTGCACGGTCCCCATCAAAAGCCTTCCCAGCGTCCGGCGGTTGTTGGACGACGTGACTTTCCTCCGGCAAGTCCGCCCCATGAGTTTGGAAGATTTGCTTCAACGCGAGCCCATTCAGACGGATTGTCAGGAATTACATCCGCTGATCGAAGGGAAGACCGTCCTCGTCACCGGAGCCGGTGGGTCCATTGGATCGGAACTCTGCCGGCAGATCGCCGCCTATCAGCCGAGCGCGCTGGTCTTGTTCGAACGGTATGAAAATTCTCTGCATGCCTTGTTGCTCGAATTGCGTTCGACCTTCCCTCAGGCCGAGGTGCTGCCGATGGTGGGAGACGTGACCGTTCCTGAGCGGGTGGCCGAGGTGTTCCGGCAGACCGCGCCGGATCTGGTCTTTCATGCGGCCGCGCACAAGCATGTGCCGCTCATGGAGTTCAATCCGAAGGAGGCGGTTCGCAACAACGTGCTCGGCACTCGCATTGTGGCCGAAGCCGCATTGGCCGCCGGCGTCGATCGGTTCGTGCTGATTTCCACCGACAAGGCGGTGAACCCGTCCAGCGTCATGGGGGTGACGAAGCGGCTGGCCGAGCAGGTTATCCAGGGGTACGGGCACAAGGGCCTCACCAAGTTCACCGCCGTCCGGTTCGGCAATGTGCTGGGAAGCAACGGCAGCGTGGTGCCCTTGTTCACCGAGCAAATTCGGAAGGGCGGTCCGGTGACCGTGACCAGTCCCGACATTCGGCGGTATTTCATGACGATTCCCGAGGCGGTGCAGCTCGTCCTCCAGGCCAGCGTGATGGGACAGGGGGGCGAGGTGTTCGTGCTCGATATGGGAGAGCAGATTAAGATCGTGGACTTGGCCAGAAACATGATCGTCTTGTCGGGACTGGTGCCGGGGCGAGACATCGACATTGTCTATATGGGATTGCGGCCGGGCGAGAAGCTCTACGAGGAACTGTTCGAAGAGGGCGAACAGGTGGAGCCGACCCCGCATCCCAAAATCCACCGCGCGGTCGGGACCCCGCTTGCGGCCGACGACGTCGAACAGTGGATGAGTTGTCTTCCGCTGCGGTTGCCGGGCACGGACGAACAGGATCTGCTGCAGGACCTGAAACGACTGGTCCCGAGCTTCACGCCGTTGGGACCTCAAGGTGTGATCTAGGAGCCTGTCCGACAGTGCGCTTTCCACGGCAGCGAACGATCTGCAGCCATCGGCGGCGTTCTCGACCAGAAAAAATCATCAATGTACTCCAACGAGTACACCTCCGGTTTTTCCGGGCCTGCGGCCTCGCAGCTCGCCGCACCTCCTTCGCCTCGTCACGAACGGCAATGTCGGACAGGCTCCTAGTGTAGTGCGTCCAACGCTTCTTGACATTTGGCGACCTTGGCCAAGATGCTCTCAGCGGACGCCGTCCATGTGAACACGCGGGGGTTCTGGTTGTGATTGTCCAGGTACTCGCGGATTGCCGCAATGAGTTCGCGTACGGTTCGAAAACTGCCCCGGCGGATGCGCTTGTCCGTCAGCTCGCGAAACCAACGCTCGACCATGTTCAGCCACGAACTTGATGTGGGAGTAAAGTGCAAGTGAAACCGTGGATGCCGCCGGAGCCAGGCTTTCACGCGCGGGTGTTTGTGGGTCCCGTAATTGTCCACGATTAGATGCAGCGTGAGATGGGATGGCGTCTCGGCCTCGATCTTCTTGAGGAAGCGGATGAACTCCTGGTGGCGATGCCGCGGCAGGCAATCCCCGATGACGGTGCCATCGAGCAGGCTCAGCGCCGCGAACAAGGTCGTGGTGCCGTGCCGTTTATAGTCGTGCGTCATGGTCCCACAGCGGCCCTTCTTCAACGGAAGCCCTGGCTGGGTGCGATCGAGGGCTTGAACTTGGCTTTTCTCGTCGACGGAGAGCACCAAGGACTTGTCCGGCGGATTGAGGTAGAGCCCGACCACGTCGTGGAGCTTCTCGACAAACTGTCTGTCGCGGCTGAGCTTGAACGTCCTGACGAGGTGGGGCTTGAGACCGTGCTGCCTCCAGATACGCCGAATTGTGGCTTCGCTGAGACCCTGGGCCTTGGCCATGGTCCGCGTGCTCCAGTGAGTCGCTGCTGGGGGAGTGGTCTGCAGCGTGGCCTCGACGACGGCCTGCACTTTGCGTTCGGGGATGCGTGGAACACGACCGGGACGCGGGGCGTCCTTTTCCAGCCCGGCCAAGCGGAGGGCCAGAAACCGTTCTCGCCAGAGTTGAACCGTG
Organism: uncultured Nitrospira sp.; assembly: GCA_964416255.1. Taxonomy (GTDB): domain Bacteria; phylum Nitrospirota; class Nitrospiria; order Nitrospirales; family Nitrospiraceae; genus Nitrospira_D. The sequence continues at coordinate 14,716 of CAYQDJ010000073.1, forward strand.
GGTCTGGAGATGGCCAAGGTCCAGGCAATATCCTGATTGCGCACGCCATCGGACGCCATCTGAATAATCCGGGCTCGCTGGACAAGCCGGAAGGGGACCCGCCGGCCATGCGCCCAGGTGGTCAGCACCGAGCGCTCGTCGGAGGACAGCAGGATTGGAGTTGCACGTCTCATGGCCCCAGGGTAGGAAATCGCGAACATATATGTCAACCTATTTATGACGCACTACACTAGCGCGGCGTCCGAGAGAAGGTGGATTTGCTCAGTTCTCGCCGAGCCAGGGCG
>CAYQDJ010000074.1:0-14932 GCA_964416255.1 uncultured Nitrospira sp.
ATGAAGAGGACATTTCTATCTTGGTGAAAGCGGACATTATCATTTTGGGATTACATAAATGACGGCACCGGCCGACTCAACACCGCATTTCTGCGCCGGAGGGTGCCGCGCCGCCGCAGGCAGGATGTTTTGGGCGGACCGGCACGCCCATCGCGTCGACTTCATGAGGAACCCGTACTCTGTGGTCTTCCCCACCAGCGTCGCGGGCATCAAAACGATTTTTGACGCGTACCGTCTTTGAGCATCTCTCTCCACAACAAGGCGGTTAACTGAGTGACCCCAGCAAGCCTCTCACTCGTTCGTAAGGAATTTCCTGGCATTGACACTCGATCTGCAGTTTGCAACCATTGGTTACACCGAATGACTTATGGAACGCCACATCGCCTATTTACACATTCCCTCGTTTGGCCTTGCGTTGGCGCGGGCCAGCGACGCGTGCTTGCGACAGCGACCGATCGCCATCGCACCAGTCCATTCTCCGCGAGCATTGGTCCGCGAGGTTTCCATGGAGGCCTCGAAGGAAGGTGTGACGCCGGGCATGCCGGTCGGGCTGGCGCGCCGGCTCTGTCCGGCGCTGCGCCTGATCCCGCCGGATTTGTCTCGCATTCGAGCAGCCCAGCATGCATTGCACCATACCATCGCGCCCTACGCACCGGTTTGGGAGCCAATACGACCTGGATCCCTTTTTGTGGATTTAACGGGCACCACCCGACTCCTCGGCCCTTCGATCGATACAGCCGCCCACCTCGCTCAGCAAATTACGCAGGATCACGGACTCCACAGTGTCGTCGGGCTGGCAGGAAGCAAACTGGTTTCACAGTTGGCGGCCGTGACCTTGGAGCGGCCCCCGCAATTATTCTCGGTTACTCCCGGTTCCGAACAATCATTTTTGGCCCCGCTTCCGACAACGCTGCTTCCCGGCCTCCATCCAGGACAAGCCTCACGGGTCTGGCGGCGACTCGATGAGTTGAATCTGCACACGCTGGGATCGATCGCGGCCGTGCCGCTGACTCATTTGCAATCCGTATTCGGCGCATCCGCCGGCTGGCTGCACGACTGGGCCTGGGGCATCGATGCGTCACCGGTCTGTCCGCCGGCTGAATACCCGTCGATCGAGCGATCGCTCATCCTGACTCCGGATGACATCGATGAGCCGCTTCTCCTGGGACGGCTCTACGGACTCGTGGAACAGGTCTGCACGACGCTCCGTCAGCAACGACGGGTCTGTCGACAGATCATCCTTACCATCCGGCACAGCGATCAGGAGGAACGGGCTGTGCGTCACAGGCTGGCGTGCGGTACCTGCTGGGAAACGGACCTCTATCCGCTGCTCACGCGTCTGTTTGTTCGTTGTTTCCGACGTCGTGTTCGACTCCGGCGCATGACGCTTCGGGTCGATCACCTGACGCCGACGGCCGAACAACTCTCGCTGTTCGAGACCTCCCTCTTCACACTGCCGCCGCCCCCCCATCGCCTGTCCTTGGCGATGGATCAGATCCGCACGCGGTTCGGCGAGCGGGCGCTGGTATGGGGCAGGACCTTGTGATGAGGCCCCCGTCGTTTGTGCATCTCCATGTCCATTCAGACTATTCCCCCATGCGCGGCGTGTCTTCGCTGGAGATGCTGTGTAAGTCGGCGAGCGCGCAGGGGATGGCGTCTCTGGCGTTGACCGATACTAATGGCTTGTATGGCGTCATTCGATTTGTGGACCTCGCCCGGCAGCACGGCTTACGACCGATCTTGGGCGCTGAAGTCACGACCGCCGACCATCGCGCGGTGCTGTTGGCCAAAACGCCTGATGGGTACGCCCACCTCTGCCGTCTGCTGTCCGATCGCCATGGCCATTCTTCGTTCGATCTGCTCGCCGCCGTCACTCGCTATCGACGCGGCCTCATTGTCTTTACTGACGATGAGGCTGCCTTGTCGGCATGGGCTCGAGAGTCCCGCGACGATCTGTATGTCGAACTCACGCCGGGGCCGGGCATGCAGGGGGCGCTGGCCACCAGTCGACGGCTCAACTTGCCGCCCGTCGCGACCAACGCCGTGTATTTTGTCAAACCGGAAGACCAGGCGACCCATCGCCTGTTGCGCGCCATCGCGCTCAACACGACCCTGTCGCGATTGCCGGCGCAGGCATGCTGTGCGCCGACGCAGTGGTTCATGCCCGCCGGCCGCATGACCGCTCAGTTTCCACATGTGCCCGAGGCGCTCAGCAACACGGCCCGCATTGCCGAGGATTGTTATGCGGACTGGAGCTTCCGCGAGACGATTTTCCCGGCCTTTCGACGGCTATCCGACCAGGAGGCGTTGACCTTGCTCCAGGAAAAGACGTATGCCGGCGCGCAGGATCGGTATGGCAGGCTTTCATCGGAAGTGCGGCAACGGATTGACCAAGAACTGGCCGTCATCCGACACAAACATTTTGCCCATTACTTTCTCGTGGTGGAGGACATTGTCCGCCGGGCGCCCCGGACCTGCGGCCGCGGTTCGGTGGCCGCCTCCATTGTGTCCTATTGCCTCAAGATGACCCATGTGGATCCGCTCAAGCATCATTTGTTGTTCGAACGTTTTTTGAATCCCGGTCGCCACGATCCACCCGATATCGACATCGACTTTCCGTGGGATGAGCGGGACGACATTCTCCAGTGGGTGTTTCAGCGATACGGCGAACGGCAAGCTGCCATGGTGGCGAATCAGACCCGCTTGGGTCTTCGCGCAGCCATCCGCGAAACCGCAAAAGTCTATGGCATACCGCCCCGTGATATCGGAACGGTCTCGTCACGCATCATGCGGCACACCGAGTTCCTGTCCTTTGCCGACACGCCGACCGACCGTCACTGGCTGGATCAACTGACCCCGGCACTGCAATTGAGCGCGCCGTGGCCGGAGATCCTCTCACGCGCACTGCAGGCCCAGAACCATTTTCGCCATCTTTCGATGCACTGTGGCGGGGTCGTGATCGTTCCCGATGACATCCGTCGTTATGTGCCCGTCGAATTCACGGCAAAAGGCCTGCCGGTCATTCAATGGGAAAAAGATCAGACCGAAGAGGCCGGACTGGTCAAAATCGACCTCCTGGGCAATCGTTCACTCGCCGTCATCCGCGATGCCCTCGCGGCCATCGCCCGCCACAGGGGGCACGCCATCGACTATGCGAGCTGGGATCCGTTGAGTGATCCGGCCTCTCAGGAACTCATCCGGCATGGCGATACCATCGGGTGCTTCTATATCGAATCCCCCGCCACGCGGCTCTTACTGCGAAAGCTCTGGCGCGGCATGCCTCCGGACCGTCGCGAGCATGCCGATGTCTTCGAATATCTCGTCATGGTGTCTTCGCTGGTCCGTCCGGCAGCCATTACGTTCGTGAACGAATTTGTCCGGCGGGCCCACGGGGGCGCCCATGAACCGCTGCACCCGCTCATGGAATCCATTTTGAACGAGACGCACGGCATCATGGTGTACCAGGAGGATGTCGCGAAAGTGGCCATGGCTTTGGCCGATTTTTCCATTGAGGACGCCGACCAGTTGCGAAAAGTCATCAGCAAAAAACACAAGGCGCGGCAGTTGCGGGACTACTATCGGCAATTTTGCCAAGGCGCGGGGCGGAACGGTGTGACGCGGGACCGCCTGCACACAATTTGGACGATGATCATGAGTTTTGCGGGCTACAGTTTTTGCAAGCCTCATTCGGCAAGCTATGCGCAAGTGTCCTTCAAATCCGCCTATCTTCGTGCACACTATCCGGCGGAATTCATGGCCGCCGTGCTCAGTAACGAAGGAGGATTCTATTCTGCCTGGGCCTACGTGTCGGAAGCGCGGCGTATGGGACTGGCGATCCTTCCACCGGACGTCAATGCCAGCGACTGGGCCTATCGGGGCGAAGGCGATCGCCTCCGTATCGGGCTGATGCAGATCAAGGGGCTCACCAAAACACTGGGCACGCGCATCGTCGATGAGCGCACGCGGCAGGGCCCCTATCGATCCTTTCACGATTTTCTGACGCGAATCGATCCGGAACCCGCCCAAGCCAGGCTTTTGATTCGCGCGGGCGGCTACGACACCATCGCCGGCGACTTGACGAGACCGGCCTTGTTGTGGCGGCTGTACGCCGGACACACCAGCGGCGGCGGTCCGCTGCCGGTGCCCGACGACTATTCTTCCGGCAAAAAACTGGCGCATGAAATGGAGTCGTTCGGCTTTCTGGTGAGCCGTCATCCTCTCACCCTCTATCGCGCTCAAATCGATCGCCTGCGTGCGGTGCCCGCCTCTCAGATGGACCGGTTCATCGGGCGCCGCATCACGATGGTCGGCTGGCTCGTCACCGAAAAATCAGCGGAGACCCACAACGGCCTAGCCATGGAATTTCTGACACTGGAAGATACGACCGCACTCTATGACGCAACCCTATTTCCGGACGTGTACCGACGTTGTCATCATCTCTTATCCCCGAATCAGGCGTATGTCGTGCGCGGCCTGGTGGAAGAGGATTTCGGCGTCGTCACACTGACCGTGGTGGATTTGCATGCGTTATACTCCGCATCAGCTCCCCCATCCCACTTGTCTGCGCGCGCATGGTATGGTGAGTGATGCGACCTCGCGCCGGCCGATCCGCGGCCACATTCCTTCCGGTGCGTCTAACCATGCCGCGCGCGCGAGGCGGCGGCATCCTGTACCGGCTGCGACCGATATCAACGAGCCACGCAGACGGTCTTTGGGACAAGGCGCGGCTCGTGCGCGAGGCGGAACTCCAGATTGTCCGGCCGGCGGTGGTTGTCTGCTGGGGTGCGACCGCCGCGCAGTCAGTGTTCGACAAAACCGTCCGCGTGCAGGAATTGGCAGGTCGGCTTGGCACACGCCGCTGGCGGCAAACGTCCTGGTCGCTGCTCACCCTTCGGCGATTCTCCGACAACCGGACGGCCACCAGCGTGCACGCGCGTTCCACCGCTTCGTCAAAGCGTTGCGCCGTGTCCACGACGTCATCCGGATGCGAGCCGCGTGAGCCGTGACCCCGTCTGACGACCCTCCATCTCCCCGCACCTGTCTCCTCATCGTCGATATGATCAATGAGTTTACCTTCGACGGAGCCGAGGCCCTGTTTCCGGCGATTGAGGAGGCGGCCCAGTCCATCGGGATCATGAAACAGCGAATGAGAACAGCCGGCCTGCCGGTGGTCTATGTGAACGACAACTTCGGCAAATGGAAATCGGATTTTCGAATGCTGTTGGAGCGGTGCTCCCGGGAGAACTGCCGAGGCAAGAGCATTGCCCGGATCCTGGCTCCGGAAGAGGAGGACTATTTCGTGCTGAAGCCCAGGCATTCAGGGTTTTATGCCACCCCGCTGGAGCTGCTCTTGACGGTGCTTGGGAGCCGCCGGTTGATCCTCACGGGCGTTGCGGGCAACAATTGTGTGCTCTACACGGCAGCCGATGCCTATATGCGCGGATTCGACCTGTGTGTGCCCGCGGACTGCACGGTTTCCCTGGATGCACCCACGAATCGATCGGCGCTGGAACACATGCAAGTGACGCTGCGAGCCGATATCCGACCGAGTCGGGATTTGCCGGTTTCTCTCTGAAAGCCGACTTCTCCGCTCCTGAACAGACCTGATGCGCCGGATTCAAAATCGATAGCTGAGTTCAAACAGATGCATGTCCGCGCCTCGGCTGCGCTCGCCGCGTCCATACATGGCTGCATCCGAATAATGCTGAAGCCAATACCCAATGATCATCGGCCCAAAGACCCGGCTGTGGAGCCCCACTGCCGCGACATACTGGAAGACCCCTCCGAAATTCTGTGGGCCCCATTTGTGGTCGCTCAAGATCGCTCCACCGCCGCCGAGTGTGAGCGTCACCTGCTCATCTCGCGGCCCGAACGTGAGGGCGGGAACAATCGTGCCGATAAAATTGGTTTCTCCCCACGACCTCAAAACTCCGGTACTGACGATCACCTTGGTGCTGACTCCCCACCCAGCATCCGAATACCAGTTCCAGGGCAGACCGATCGTGCCGAGGACGTCATATTGATGGAAGACCTTAGGATGGTCCTCTCCGAACAAGGAGGGGCCGCTGAAACCACCGCGGATGCCGACCGATTCAAGACGGACTGCGTCTCCAGCGTCGGCGCACGAGACGAACAACCCGACCGCTCCGGCAAAGGCCATGACGGCCGCTCGGACACCAGGCGCCGCTGACCACGCCATCACGCCGGCCATGCGAGACTCCTCTAGCAGGCTGCGGAAAAACCCGGGTTGAATGAGACCGATGCGCCCCAACCCTACCCACACGAGCCATCAACGCCCATTCGTAAAGGGGTGGCCTCCCATCGTGGCAGCCTGCTGGAGGCCCTGCGCGCGCGGCGAAGCGTTGTCGGCTCATGTCGTGGCCTCCACCAGATTGCGCATCCGCACCAGGTTGTACACCGCCGCGGCGAAGGTGACCAGCCACCCGACCCGCTGCACGCCCCGGAGTTTGACCTTGCGCAGCAAGCCGACCGTCTTCAACCAGCCAAAGAGCTCTTCGACCCGCTTGCGCTTCTGTTGACTCACGGTGTAGCCAGCGTGCCGCGTGGTCCGGCCATCAATCGCACTGGCCCGGTTCGTCGTATGCTGGGCCACCTCCTGCCCCGCCGCCTTCTTGTACAGCCGGGCCTCCGGATCGGTCGTCGAGGCATGCGTGGCATTGGTCCGCCGCTCGCCCCGGAAGTTCACACTGGAATTGCCGGGATCATCCGGCGGGGGGACCGCCGGGGCGCGGCCGTCTTCTGAAAACTCTGCTGGCCCGCCCAGGCCTCGATCAGCGTACGGTCGACCGTGAAATGCTCGTCGGACAAGAGCCGGTGGGTCTTCGCTTGGGCCAACACCTGCTCGAAGAACCCCGTGGCCACGTCGCCGTCCAACAAGCGGTCCCGGTTCTTGGTGAAGACGGTCACGTCCCACACGGGCGCGTCCACATCGAGGCGAACAAACCAGCGGAACAGCAAGTTGTAGTCCAGTTGTTCCATCAACAGCCGTTCGCTCCGAATCCTGTAGAGCACCTGCAGCAACAGGGCGCGCAGGAGCTTCTCCGGAGCAATCGAGGGCCGACCGGTCCGGGCATAGAGCTGCTCGAGCTTGGGTGATAATGCGGTCAGGGCCGTGTCCACAGACTGCCGGATGGGCCGCAGCGGATGGGCCGCCGGGACCCGCTCCTCGGGCGAAATATAACTGAACATTCCGGCCTGCTTGGTGTCCTGACCACGCATCATGAACCTCCTGGAATGGTGGCTAAATAGTTTTACCTATCTACCCCAGGAGGCAGGAGAACACAAGAGTTTTTCCGCAGCCTGCTAGACGTTAAATCGAAAAAAGACGATGTCGGCTTCCTTGATCACGTAGTCTTTGCCTTCGAGTCGAAACAAGCCCTTCTCTTTCACTTTCGACTCCGATCCGCACGCGAGCAGATCGTCGTACTGATACACTTCGGCGCGAATGAACCCGCGCTCCATGTCGGTATGAATTTTTCCGGCGGCCTGCGGCGCCTTGGTGCCTTTCGGAAGAGGCCAGGCGCGGGATTCGGTTTCGCCGGCGGTGAAAAACGTCAGAAGATCCAATAAAGCATAGGCTTCCCGCGTCAACCGCACGAGGCCCGATTCGGTCAAGCCCAGTTCCTTGAGGAAGTCGGCCCGCTCGGCTTCCGGCAGGGAAGACAATTCCGCCTCAAGCTGCCCACAAGTGGTGACCACCCGCGCGCCGCGCTTGGCGGCAAAGTCTTCTACCGCCTGGACCATGGCTTCGTCCGCCTGTCCGTCCTCCGACACATTGGCCACAAAGAGCACCGGCTTCGCCGCAAGAAGTTGGCACTCGCCAAGGATCGCTCGCTCCTCCGTCGAATAAGCCGCATTGCCCAGCCACTCCCCTCGATCCAGCGATGTCATCAATCGCGTGAGGAAGTCCATTTCGAACGCAGCCTTTTTGTCGCCGGCACGCACTTTCTTTTCCGTTTTTTGTTTCCGCCGGTCGAGGGTTTCGAGATCGGCCAGCATCAATTCCGTCTCGATGACGCCAATGTCCCTGATGGGATTGACGCTGCCGCTCACATGCACGACGTCACCGCCGCGGAAACACCTCACGACATGCAGCAGCGCATCTACTTCTCGAATGTGGCCGAGAAATTGGTTTCCGAGCCCTTCCCCTTTGCTGGCTCCCTCGACGAGACCGGCAATGTCCCGCACTTCGAGGGTGCTATAGGTCGTCTTTTTGGATTTAAAAAGATCGGTCAGAATTTTGAGCCGGGGATCCGGCACCAACGCTACGCCGGTATTCGGATCAACGGTCGCAAAGGGATAGTTGGCCGCCAGCGCACCGGCCGCGGTGAGCGCATTAAAGACCGTCGTTTTTCCGACATTAGGAAGTCCGATCATGCCGCAGCACAGTCCCATAGGTATTCTCGTGACGCGTCACCGGTGACGGATTCAGCCTCTCGCCGCCCCGCCTGTCACCGGTTACCGGTCATCCTCTTCCTTCTCTCGGATGTTATAGTGGTTCATCGCCACCGCCGTGCCTCGGTGAATCAGACATTCCAAGGCATCGACGGCCCGTTCCAAACAGGGTTCGAACACCATCATGTCATCCCGGGTGACCGGCTGCAGGACATACTCCGCCGAATCCTGCCCAGAGCCGGGCCGCCCGATGCCGATTTTCAACCGAACAAACTGCGATGTCCCGAGCGCCTCGACCACCGACTTGACGCCGTTGTGTCCGCCGGATCCACCGGTCTGCTTAATTCTCAGTCTTCCGGCCTCTAAATCGAGATCGTCGTGAATGAGAATGAGGTCGTCGGGCTTGAGATGGAATTCACGCAGAAGGCCCTTGAGAGGGGGACCGCTGACATTCACCCAATCGAGAACGCCGGCCAGCTCGATCCGTTCCGAACCGAGCCGTCCGGACCCGCGCTGTGCGGTGCCGCGCGGAGTGAGGCGGATGGACCATCGAGCCGCAGCCCGCTCGATGGCCCACATGCCGACATTGTGACGGGTCCGGGCGTATGCGTTGCCGGGGTTGCCCAGTCCGACGATGAGACGCACCGCTATTTCTTCTTCTCGGCTTCCTTCTTTTCAGCTTTGGGTGCCTCTTTCCCCGCTTCTTTCTTTTCACCCGCCTTGGGCTCCCCGGCCGGAGGAGCCGCCGCACCCGCCTTCGCTGCCTCGCCGGCTTCCGCACCGACTTCTTTACCCCGAGCGACAACCTCCGGTTCTCCCGCTGCACCGGCTCCGCTGGTCAACAAGGCTTCCAGCTTTGCATCGGACATCGGCGCCGCGACGCTTACCACCATCTGCTCAGGATCGTCCAGGAGTCGAATCCCTTCCTGTCTGCCGAGTTCCTTCAGGTGAATGCCGGTTCCGATGCTTAACGCGGAGGCATCGATCTCGATGTGGTCGGGAAGCGCTTCCGGCAAACATTCGATAGTGAGTTCGCGTAGATTGTGATGCAGGACTCCGCCCTCTTTGACGCCGGCCGGCACTCCGCCGATCACATGGATCGGCACTTTCACACGGATCGGCTTCGTCATGGAAATCTCAAAGAAATCGGCGTGCAAGACAGCTCCTGTCACCGGATCGACCTGGTAATCACGCAGCAGAGCGGTGCGATTGGGCTTTGCCTTGGCTCCGGACACGGTCAAGGATATCAGCGCCGTGCTCCCAGCTTGTGACTTTAAGATTTTGATCAATTCTTCCGGATTGACGGTCAGCAGGAGACACTCTCCCTGGCCGTACAGGACAGCCGGCACTTTTCCGCTTCGTCGCATGGTCCGGGCGGCACCCTTGCCAGCCTGTTCTCTCACCGTAACTGTTAATTCGAATTTCATGAGATTCCTCCGTCTCCTGCCTCTCCGCCCGACGCGGAGCTATGCAAACAATGAGCTGACTGACTCGTCTTCGTGAATTCGTCGAATCGCCTCGCCCAGGAGAGGGGCGACCGATAACTGATGCAATTTCGGACAGGCGTGGTCTTTACCACGCATCGGAATGGTATTGGTCACGACAACCTGGGCAATGCATGAGGCTTGCAGTCGGTCCAGTGCGGGTCCCGACAGGACGGCATGGGTGCAGGCTGTCCAGACTTCCCGAGCCCCCTGATCCGCGCAGGCTTGGGCCCCTTGAACAATCGTGCCGGCCGTGTCGACCATGTCATCGAGCAGCAAGACGCTCTTGCCCTGTACGTCTCCGATGATGTTCATAATTTGAGCCTGATTCGGTCCTTCCCGTCTCTTATCGATGATCGCCAGATTGGCCTGCAGGCGTTTGGCAAAGGCACGAGCCCGTTCCACACCGCCGGCGTCAGGTGACACGACGACCAAATCACGGATCTTCTTTTTCGTGATGTATTCGAGCAACACGGGCAAGGCGTACAGGTGGTCTACCGGCACATTGAAGAACCCCTGAATCTGACCGGCATGAAGATCCATAGTGAGAACACGATCCGTTCCCGCCGTGGTGATCAGATCGGCCACGAGCTTGGCCGTGATTGGCACACGCGGCTGGTCTTTTCGATCTTGCCGGGCGTACCCGAAGTAAGGAATGACGGCGGTGATTCGATTGGCCGAGGAGCGCTTTAAAGCATCGATGATGATCAACAACTCCATCAGTGAGTCATTCACCGGTTGACAGCATGATTGCACGACGAACACATCGGCTCCCCGTACATTTTCCTCGATCTTGACACGGATTTCCCCGTCGCTGAAGGATGAGACGGTGGCCTCGCCAAGCTTTTGGCCCAAGTATTCCGAGATTTCATGGGCAAGCGCAGGATTGGCGTTGCCAGAGAATATCTTGAGTTCTCTGTTCATGAGTACCCTCGAACCGTCCTGTCGTCTACCGCGGTAGACCCACTATGCGCGACTGGATACGTGCTATGGGCGGGCTGTCAGCGGACCCCTACCGAGTCACTCCGGCCTCGGCTGCCTCCATTGGCGGCCTCCACAAGGTGAGGACTGTATCGGATATCCCACATTCCTGTCAATTAAGGCTGGCTCAGGTTGCCTCACTTCACGGCGACACAAAGCGGAACGGACCGAACGGGAACCACAAAGACCTTGAAGTCCGGATTCGCTTGGATCAAGGTCTTCGCTTGCCTGGCAGAGCCCTCATCCGGATAGACGCCAAAGACTGTTGCCCCGCTGCCCGAGAGCAGTGCGGTCTCCGCTCCGTAGGCGAGCAGCCGCGACTTAATCGCCGCCAAGGCAGGATGGGCGTTGAATACGGGCACTTCAAAATCATTTTTTGCGTGAGGAGTGATCTGCTCCCAGGAGAAAGCACCCACTTCGTGATCGAGAGCCGCCCCCGCCTGGAGCGACGGGACTGCTGCCCGCGTGGTAGATAATTGACGATAGGCCCACTTCGTTTCAACCGGAAATCCCGGATTGACGAGGACCACCCACCGGGTCCCCGTCACATAGATAGGCCGGACCTGCTCCCCTCGACCGGACACCACCGCGGCGGGTGCAAAAAAGAAAAAAGGCACATCGCTCCCCACTGTTTGGCCCACGGACCCCATCTCAGTCTGCGACCAATTCAAGTCCAGCAATCGGTTCAGTGCCAGAATCGTCGCTGCGGCATCGCTGCTTCCACCCCCCAACCCTGCGCCCATTGGAATGCGCTTCGTGAGCGTAATATCCAATCCGGCGGTCCGTCCGCTCCGACGAAGCACTTCCGATGCCGCGCGATGCACCAGGTTGGTCGTGTCGGTACTCAACGAAGGGGAGTCGCACTGCAACCGGATTCCCCTCTGACGCCCATCCAGGCGAATGGAGATCTCGTCCTCCAGTCCCACCGTATGCATCAAGGACCACAGATTGTGAAACCCATCCGGGCGCCGGTCAAGAATTCGAAGGATGAGATTGATCTTGGCAGGAGCAAGAATGCTCACAACGGATAACGACGGGGATGGCAACGAAGGCTCAGTCACGACCTCCTTTTATAGCATACTTCTCTAATCGATAACGGAACGAGCGGGTATTGAGGCGCAGCAACCGCGCAGCCTTTTTCTTGACCCACTTGGTACGCTCCAGCGCTTTCATCAGCAGATCCTTTTCGATCCCATTGATCAGGGCTTCGAGGTCCAGTCCGTCCTCGGGCACATCCAGCGGCACGCCGGATTGCAGCGGCGGCGCAATCGACCGATGTAGCCAGCCGCGGATGTCCACATCGGTGACGAGCGCCCCATTTGAAAATGCCACCACGCGTTCGATGAGGTTTTCCAACTCTCGCACGTTTCCTCGCCATTCATGCGCCAACAAGACTTGAACGGCCTCAGGAGTGAGTTGCGGCATGGGCTTGCCGCTGTCGTGCGAAAAGCGCTCCAAAAAATGACTGACCAGCAAAGGGATATCGCCGCTGCGTAACCGCAGCGGCGGAAGTTTGATCGGGATGACGTCCAGTCGATAATACAAATCTTCCCGAAAGGAGCCGTCCCCCACGGCCTGTTCCAAATCTTTATTGGTCGCGGCCACAATGCGAACATCAACTTTGATGTCTTGGTTGCCGCCGAGGCGGCGGAATTCCGGCGCTTGGATGACCCTCAGCAAGGTGACTTGAATGGTAGGAGTCGTGTCGCCGATTTCGTCGAGAAAAATGGTTCCGCCATTCGCCACTTCAAACAGCCCGGCTTTGTTCGAGATGGCACCCGTGAAGGAGCCTTTGATATGGCCGAACAGTTCGCTTTCCAGCAGCGTTTCAGGTACCGCGCTGCAATTCACGGCCACAAACGGATGGGTGGCCCTGACGCTGTTGTAATGGATCGCCCGCGCCACGAGTTCCTTGCCTGTTCCGCTCTCGCCGCAAATCAAGACGTTGCTCTTTGAGTCGGCGACTTTTCGAACGACATCGAACACCTTCTGCATCGCCTCGCTTCGACCGACCAGCTGCGCGAACGAGGATTGGCTCGCCATCTCTCGCTTGAGCAGCACATTTTCTGTCGTGAGACGCCGCTTTTCCAGCGCGTTGCGGATAATCAACTGGACTTCGTCAACCTGAAAGGGCTTGGTCAGGTAGTCATACGCCCCGTGCTTCATCGCTTCCACGGCCGAATCGGCCGTTGCAAAGGCCGTGATCACCAGGACCACGGTATCCGGAGACGCCGACTTGACCGCCTGAAGCACCTCCATACCGTCCACTTTAGGCATGCGCAAGTCGGTGATGACCAGGTCAAAAATGTCTTTCTGAATGTGTTCGATCGCCTCGTCGCCGTCGGAGACGCTTGTCACCGCGTAACCGGCGCGTTTGAGCATGATGCTCAACACCTCACGCAAGCTCTGTTCATCGTCGACGACTAGGATCTTTTCCACGGCTCCCTGCCTTCATGCCACAACCTGACCCCCATCTCCGCCGAACGCGGAAGGCAGACGACAAATTGCGACCCCTGGGCCTCTTGGCTGTCGACCTTGATCCAGCCGCCGTGCAGGTCGACGATGCGATGTACCGCGGCTAATCCCAATCCGGACCCTTGTTTTTTAGTTGTAAAGAACGGAAGAAAGATTTTCTCCAAATGCTTTTTGGATATCCCCTCGCCGGTGTCGCGAAACGAGATCTCGACGACTTCGGCTTTTTGACCTCCCACGTCGATCTGCCGGCCGCTCGTGGTAATCGTGAGCTGGCCGCCTTTCGGCATGGCATCAAAGGCGTTCGTCGCCAGATTCCAAAACACCTGCTTCATGTGATCAGGATCCACTTGTCCAGGGAGAGGACGGGTCGCCAATGTCGTCACGATGGTGATGTTGGCCCGTGTCCGTGCCTCATGGTGGACCAGATCCAGCGTCTCAGCAAGGACTTTGTTCAAATCGTGCTCCGCCAGATTCAGCGCCGGCGGACGGGCATATTGAAGAAACTCGGTAATGATGGCATCGAGCCTCGTGGCTTCGCGTACGGCAATATCCATGAGCCGTTGGCTGGTGTCATCCACGTGGAGGTCCTTCCGGAGCATCTGCATGGCCCCTGCCAAGGCCCCCAGAGGATTGCGGATCTCGTGGGCCATACCCGCCGACATCTCGCCCAAATTGGCCAGCCATTCCTTCCGCCTCATCTCCTCTTCCAGATCTCGAATCTGGGTGAGGTCTTTGAACACGCCCACTAATCCGGTTTCTTTTCCCTGTTCGTGAAGCGGGGACAGGGTCATGCCCAAGATCAGTCGGTTGCCGTCTGCCCGCTTGCACTCCACCTCAAACCGCACGTGGGCGGACTGCCCGATTGGGCGATCGTCCGACGACTGACCGGGGTGCCAGTTGAAGACTTCACGCCAGTGTCGTCCTTGAATCTGGTAAAAGCCGTACCCCGTCGCTTCCTGAGCCGCCGGATTGAATGACGTAATTCGACCGGCTTCATCGGTGGTAAACACCCCGCTGCTGATACTCTGCACGATATTTTCGTGAAAGGCCTGGAGACGATTTAATCCGAGTTCTTTTTCATGGAGAGCCTGATCGGCATGATCAAGCTGATCCGCCAGCGCTCCGCTGAGAAACCCGACCATGAGAAAAGCCAGACCATACACGCCGAACGCCTGGAGAGTTTCGGGAGCGGTCAGTTGCGTCTTGGGCAGCCAACCCCACACCTCGACCAATCCATAGAGCTGGAAATTGGTCAGTGTCCCGAAGAGAACGATAGAAACGCTGGCGGTCAACAATCCCACGCGGCGACGGGGAACCAGGCTCGCGACGGTAACGGTGATGACGTATAAGACGGCAAATGGGCTCTCAATTCCGCCTGTGCGGGCAATCAGAACCGTTTCGACGAGAAAATCAACGGCCACCTGAACCCACGTCAGGCGCACCAAGCCTTCGTAAGTCGTGAGCCGTCGAAGAACCCACGCATAGGGAATCGTCACCGCATAAATGAAGCAGATCAGCGCATAAAAGGTCTCAACCCGCTCTCCGTGCGTCACCTGGAAGGTGAGGGACAAGCCGAG
>CAYQDJ010000075.1:0-14626 GCA_964416255.1 uncultured Nitrospira sp.
ATCCCATAGGACAGCGTATACGGGGACTTCTCGGGCGTCAGTGTTGATGTCGAGTTTGCCATGATCCACCTCGTGTCAGCGCGCCGGCAGGCCGTGTCCGTCTCACACCCCCGTCATTAGGCCTGTGTCACTGCCGCAACCTTCTTGGGGAGGAACTCTTTGTACCCATACCGCTCCGCCAGATACGCCTTGGCGTCTTCGCTGATGTGCTCGGTGAACTTATACCGATCATCCTCGACCGACTTGGCGTCTTCCATTACCTTGTCGGTTGGGATCGCATATTCGATATTGCACGAGGTATAGGCCTGAATGTAGGTGGGGCCGACCTCGCGGGCGATCAAGACCGCCTTTTTGATGACGCTCTCCACGCGACGCGGATTATTGGGCACGACGGTGGCGATATAGGCGCACCCCGCGAGTTTCGCCATGCTCACCATATCCATCTTCTCGAACTTCTTGCCGAGGGGGGCCATCTTGAGCACCGCGCCTTTCGTGGTCATCCCACTCTCTTGGCCACCGGTATTTCCGTACACTTCATTGTCCAGCATGATCGTGGTGAAGCGCTCCTTCCGGAACCAGGAGTGGAGCACCTGCTGGAATCCGATATCCGCGGTGCCGCCGTCGCCGGCCATCACCACCACATCCTTGGGCTGGTCGCCGAATCGGATTCGCAACCCGCGCGACAATCCGCTGGCCACTCCATTCTGGTCTCCATAGTTGCCGTAGACGAAGGGAATCGCCGCCTGGGAAATCGCCAGCCGGCCGCAACCCGCCGTGCCGACCGTAATCGTGTCTTCCGGATTGGGAAACGCGATGATGGCCAATCGGATAAACAAGGTCATGGCACAGCCGGCGCACATGGGATGCTCCTCGAGAATTTCTTTGAAGCTGCCCATCTGCGAGACGGTCGTTTTTTTTCCGAACGGCCCGTGCTCCACCATATCCCGGTACTCTTTCGGCATGAACGCGTCGAAGCCAGGTGTGAATTTCACATAATCGAGACTCATGTGGCACCTCTCTCTTGGTTCCCGCAGTGCGGTGACGGTGATCTATGTGGCCAGCTGTTTGGCGGCCTCTTTCTTGTCCTTCGCCTTGGCGGCCATGTCGGCCAACAATTGTTTGGCAGGCTCGCTGATGTACTCCTTGTAAGCGAAACGTTCGTTGGGTTTCTCGGCGTCCCGCATGTCCTGCAAGCCTTCCATGCTGTTCTTTCCAATCTCCAGGATGCAGGGCGTATACAATTGCAGATACGTGGGCCCGATTTCTCTCGCGATCAATACCGCATTGCGCACGACCTTTTCGACCAGGGACGGCTTGCTCACCGTGCAATTGACGATGTAGTGGCAGCCGGATTCCCGCGCGATCTCGGGGAGGCGCACTTTATCGAACAGCTTGCCGATCGGAGCCATTTTGGCCACGAAGCCTTTCTGCATGAGCCCGCTTTCCTGTCCGCCTGTGTTGGCGTACAGCTCGTTGTCAAAACAAATGGTGGTGAACTTTTCTTGCCGGAACCAGGCTTGGAGGGTCATATCCAGGCCGATGTCGACCGTCGCCCCGTCGCCGGCCAGCACCACCACGTCTTTGATGCGATTCGGGAAGCGCACGCTGAGCGCCCGCTTGAGCCCGGAGGCGACGGCATTCTGATTGCCGAAGAGCGAATGAATGTTATGGACGGCCACCATTGGGAACACCAGGCTCGTACATCCGGTGGAGCCCACCATCACCGTGTCTTCGGGATTGGGAAGGGACGCCAGAATATAGCGAAACGCCATAGATTCAGGACAACCGGCACAGAGCGAGTGTTGCTCGATGAGTTCCTTGGACGTCCCGATGTCTTTCCAGCCACGATTGTCTTTGCCGTACGTGGCATTCTTGACGAGATCCTGATAGTCCGGCGGCATAATGTCATACAGATCCGGCGAAATGGCGATGCGTGCGGTGCTCATATTAATCTCCTCTCGGCTCCGCCGAGTTCTGAGGTTCTGTTCAGCTGAGTCGTTCAATCCCCCTGCGATTCAACTGCCCCGTCCGGCCAGCACGCGCGACTGCATGCCGATCGCCTTTTTGATTTCTTCGACAATGATTTCCGGCGGCATGGTCATCCCGCCGCAGACACGCGGTCCGGCCACCACCCGCTCACTCCTGGGAATCGTGGCTTTGATTTCTCGTGCCATCCAGCCGATCACATTGAACTCCGGCACAATGATGTGCGACGCATGTTTAGTCGCTTCGCGGATTTCCTCCTCCGGCCATGGACGTAACGTCTTGACCTTCACCAGGCCGACACGAATCCCTTCGTCCGCCAGCAGACGAATCGCTTCCCGTCCCTGGGAGACGGCGGTACCTGACGTCACGATCAAAATGTCGGCGTCGACGTCTTCCGTCTCGATAAGGCCATCCAGCCAGGCGATGGTGTGTTTACGCGACCGTTCCGCCGCGGCCCAGACTTCCTGTTGCCAGCTTGCGTGTGTGGCATAGCTGATGTAGTTGCTCTTCATCACGAAGGGATCACGCATCATCCGGACCGGCGGACATTCCATGTCCATGCAGGGCACCGGAGAACGGTACGGATCGTACGGGGGCAGACACATGTCAGCGGGGGTCAGGTCGACGACGTCTTTCGTATGAGTGACAAAAAACCCGTCGCAGCAGAGGGCCAAGGGCAGATGCACATCCGGCTCTTCCGAAACCATATAACCCATGAGGATCCAGTCATAGAAGTCCTGTGCGGTCTCGGCGTGCCAGACCAGCATGCCGGTCTGCATGAGATAGGAAATTTCAATGGTGTCCGGCTGGATCGACAACGGGGAATTGATGCCCCGGCAGGTCACGATACATTGAATCGGCAATCGCGCGCCGGCCCACATGGGAAAATTTTCCATGGCCCGCATGGTGCCCGGACCGGCCGTCGTTGTGAACACACGGGCGCCGCCAAAGGCCGCGCCGGCACATTGAGACATCACCGCGAATTCACTTTCTCCGCGAAAATAATCGCCGATGTAGCCTTCTGCAAACAGCTCCCCGATGAGCGCCGCGGCTTCACTCTGCGGCGTGATCGGGTAGGCGATCATCACATCGATGCTGGCCCGCCTGATGGCTTCCTTGATGACTTCGCTGCCCGTGAAGAACGACGGGGTTCGAGGGGCCTCACGCAACATGACGTGCGGGTTGGTGAAGACCTGGCTCTTCTTATTTGTGGTTCCGATGATTGATGGCGTGTCCATATTTGCTCGTCTCCTGTCTGTATGGTGGCGTGCACAGGACGCACGACACGCGCGACCGTTAAGCGCTGAATGAACTGCCGCACCCGCACGTCGTCTTGGCTTGCGGGTTCTTGATCGCAAAGCCCGAGCCTTGCACGCTATCCACATAATCCACTTCGCAGCCGGCCAGCAGCGGCGCGCTTTGGGAATCCATAATCACTTTCATATCCCCCTTCTCAACGACCGTATCGTCGTCGCCCATCTTGGACTCGAAGGCCATGCCGTACTGGTAACCATGGCAACCGCCGCCTTTCACGTACACGCGCAAGCCGAGCATCTCCTGCTCCTCCTGCATCAACTCCCGGATCTTTTCTTGTGCCGCCGATGTGATGGTGATCATGATTAGGTCCCTCTATATCGGATGATGTACGGTCGCCCGCATGACGCTTCAACCGGCATCAGGCAGACCACGGACACTGAAACACGCTGCTAACACAATCTGGCGCACGAAGCGGCGGAGACCGGAGAATCAATCGCGCGGCGAGTGTCGAAATCGCGCGAGGGATGGGTCGGTCGGCGAGGCTTGACGTCAGAGAGTCACGCTAACTCTCTCCTTCATAGTTTTTCTTCCTGCTCTCCCGGCATGGAAGCCCATATCGCGAGCGCCCAGGTCAGCGTCATCAATCCGAGCATGGCATAGACTTGATACATAGGACTCACCTCTCTCTTTCTTTCGCGTCGCGGAACGCGACACTTTAAAACTTCTCTGAGCCGGGAAGCAGTTTCCTGGTTCCCTCTTCGGCCGCGCAGCTTTGTTCTGCCAATAAGCGCTGGCCCACACTCGCGTCCAATGGAATTCTACCCAAGCAGGCCTTCAGGGTGTCCTCATCCGATCCCGGCGCGATTACATTCAGTTGACTCGCCGGAGCCAAGATCATGGCCCCCTTCACGTGATCGCCCTCCGCCGCAGCGGCTGGCGACGACGCCACCAGTAACACGAACAGCACAAGCACACCTCGTGGAATGGATGGGTGAGTTCTCATCACAAGTACCTCCCCGATCTGGGTCGAGCCCAGGTTGGCGCTTCAGCGCGGGCTCACTGGCTGAAGGCATGGGAACCATTGCGTCAAGAGGCATGGCTCTTGGTAATCCGCTTCGTTCGCTGCGGATGCAGCAGGCGCCACTCCCCTCGTGTTCAGACACCTCACCGCTGGGTGGCTGCGACGAGTAGCTGGGAGAAACGGCGGAGACTGGGGAATCAGACGCGCGGGACCGGAGAAAGAGAGCGCGAGAGATGGGACAGTCGGCGTAACTTCACCGTACAGGCCGGTGGACTCCCTGTCAATGTGCAAAAGGACCCAGCTGGGCTAAGAGCATGGGAATACACAAATATATATTTTCACCCTCGGCGAGCAATCCAACCGCGGCCCAAGCGCGGCTAATTGATCCTCGGCAGACCCGCGCCGACGGCTCACCCGTGTGCGAGGTAATTTTGGCTTCTCGGGCCAC
Organism: uncultured Nitrospira sp.; assembly: GCA_964416255.1. Classification (GTDB taxonomy): domain Bacteria; phylum Nitrospirota; class Nitrospiria; order Nitrospirales; family Nitrospiraceae; genus Nitrospira_D. The sequence continues at coordinate 4,713 of CAYQDJ010000075.1, forward strand.
TAGGACAGCAGAGTGGAAGGACAATACCGGCTGCATCGAATGCTAGCATGCCGAACAGGAGGAAGGTCATCGTGTAAGAGAAGTCCTCGGAGTGGTTCCATCAGCAGTAACAGTCAGGGAAACGTCTCCTGCCACGTTGGCCTTGCCGGCCGGGTCAGTCGGCGGAGTTATCACTCCTGGTACACCGTACACCTTGACCGGGTTCATAGGGTTTCAAATTTTTCTGTCGTTGACGTCCGAGCCGCTTGGACATAGATCGTTTCCGCCTCCATGAAACCTTTACGCCCATGGTGATAGCTTATTTCCACGAGTTCGCCGCGGCATAGGGAGGCGAGGTCGACCCGCTCGATTCCCCTGGCGATGAGCGTCTCCTTCCCGACCCGCGCTCGGGCGCGAATCGTCGAGCCGCCGGGCAAGGCGACGGTCACCTGGACCCATTGAGCATCTTGATGTTCAGGTTCCACTCGATCGAGACAGCCCCAGATCACAGGCATGGTGGCCTTTCTTCATCCGGTTGAGAGAGTGTTCTGTTCGGAGGCTGCAGCGAGTCGCCATGGCGGTGGGAGAGTCGGCCAGCGAACCATCCGTCAATCTCACGTAAGGGTACTTCTCCTCGATCATGAGTTGCCTGCCGCCGTGTCTCGACACCTCGCTGCCCGCGTACAGAAGACGTTGACCGAGCGGTCCTGGGAGACCCCTCCGGCGGCCTTCTCCATTCCGAGGCATGGGTTCTGGTTTCGCGACGTAACCGGCTGAGGGCCCGCACATCCCGGAGCGCGGCGTACACCACAGCGAGCATGATCAGCGCGATGAGCAAATCGACCTGCCATCCTCCTATCAGCGCACAGACCACCACCCCGCTGCCGATGAGGAAGCCAAGCACCTCTAACCAACCAATCGGACTCCCGCTTCTCGGCGATCGCATGCGTGCTCCTGTGCTGCCAAAGACCCTGACGGTTCGGCTGTCCAACCTGGAGAGGACACCTAGACTTCCTCCGGCCTATGCAGGGGCGATGCCAAGAACACCCATGGCCTCGGCTAACAAATGATCAAGGGAACAGCGCTGTTAGGGACCTGGTCATTGAGGGGACCACTACGATGGAATCGTGTGGGATCGGAGCATGCAAGAGTTGCAGAGGATGGCCGGATCGGCGGATGTTCGGCTGCAAATCTTGCAGAGCAGGCCATGACTCGGTTGCGGCCGCGGGCGGGCATATTTACTCATCCATTGGCGGGACTTGGGTGGAGACCCGATTTGCAGTGTGCCTGACGTGGAGGAAGGCAGGTGTTATTCTCTGATGCCGTACTCTTTGATCTTGTATTGAAGCGCCCTCAGGCTGATGCCTAACAACTTGGCTGCCTGTTCGCGATGGTTCGTGACTTCGGCCAACGTTCGACGGATGGTTTCCCGCTCAATGTCCTTCAACGATGAACCCAACTCGACGACCATCCTCCGTCCACCCTCCTTGCTGGCCTGAATTTCTTCGGGAAGATGCTCGGGCTCAATGACCGCGTCTTTCAGAAGAGGTCTCGCCCTGGCTTTAACACCTGGCGGTCGAGCGCGATAGGCCTGCTGCAAACTTTGCACGGTAGGATTCTTCCGCAGCTGCTTCATGGGATATGGGGGTCCCTTAAAGAGTGACCCCGATAGCACGCCAGCGGGAGGCGGCCTTTGCCATACACGTCAGGCTAGGACGCCTAGCAAAATTACAGGAAGGAGAGCCGGGATTTAGCCGAGGGTATCGACCGAAGGACCGGAGGTACTGTCGTACCGTCGCCAAACATGATACATAGGCGTCCATGGGCTTCTCTTACGACTTTTTCTTTATTTATCCTCCTATCCAAAGGGTTCCCCATGCCATCCTTACGTCATGAAGTGCAGCACTTCATTTCAGCCTGCGAGGCCATCCAAGCGCTGCTGGCTCAAGGCGAAGTGTTGACAATGGATGAACGAGATGTCATTGAACTCTCGGCCATTGAACTGCTGACCAAGATCAAGCCGTCGTAAGCAACGGCGGCTAGTGGCCATCCGCTTGAGTATGATCCGGCGGTATATCGGTCCGGCGGTGCTTACAAGCTGGTAGCCTACTCTTCTCGAACCACCTAGGGATTTCTCCATCCCGCAGGCGCGTGAATCATTTCCGGCTCTCGATTTGAACTCATTAACTAGGGGTTAACCTAGTGTTATCCACCCCCCTAGCAGAGTTACACGTGGGGCAATTTGCCACCGTGGTTTGCGATCTCGATGGAACGGCTGAGCATGTATTCATGTTCTCATGCCGGCACCCTCTGTCATGAGAGGCCGCCGCTCCTCAGCCATGCCGCGCACCCATTAGACTCTTTTCACTTTCATCCTTTTCTTTGCGATCCTCCCACCGCTGTGATTCACTGCTCACATGCTGCTAGCAGTTCCAGTGCATGCCTGGCAGCTCGACCTCGTAACTCTCATCAGCACCTTGTTCCGTCGCCAGTCGTGAATATGGTCGCGGCGATCTGCCGCATTATTGCTTGCCCGGTTATGGGCAAACCATCGATATCGCTACCGGGAGGCCCACACCGATGACGCCAATCAAGGATTCGGCCTATTGGGCGGTGCTTGTCCATTCGTCCCCCGATGCCATGATCACCGAGGACATGGAAGGGCTCATCACGAGTTGGAACCCGGCCGCCGAACGAGTGTTTGGCTATAGCGCCGCCGAAGCCATCGGGCACTCTTCGCGTCTCCTCATCCCCGACGACCGCGCCGGCGAGCAACGCGCACTGCTCGAACGCATTGGACGAGGCGAGCGCGTGGAACGCCTTCACGTCACACGGCGGACCAAAGACGGCGCCTGCTTCGAGACCGTGCTCACCGTCTCTCCAGTCCAGGATGCCGACCGTCGTATCATCGGAGCGGCGACCATTGTCCGCACCCCTCATGCGCCTCTCATGAGGGGACCGGCCATAGACGAGCACCAAGCGATGTTCACCGCGATTCTGGCGTCGGCGATGGACGCGGTCGTGTCCGTGGATGAGGATCAACACATCGTCTTCTTTAACGAGGCGGCCGAGCGGATGTTTCGCTGCACCGCCCAAGAGGCGCAAGGGAGCGCGCTCGATCGATTCATTCCACCCCGCTTTCGGGAGCAGCACGGGCAGCACATTCGCACGTTCGGAGAGTCCGGCATCACCAATCGCATGATGGGACGGCTCGGGACGATCACCGGCATTCGGGCCGACGGCGAAGAGTTTCCGATCGAAGCCTCAATCTCCCATGTGGGAACCAACGATACGTCGTTATACACCGTCATCCTCCGGGACGTGACAGAGAGGCAGCGCGCCGAAGCGGCGCTTCGGGAAAGCCGGGAACGGCTGCGGGCCATCGTCGAAACCGCGGTCGACGGCGTCATCACGATCGACGAACGGGGCACCATTGAATCGATCAACCCCGCCGTGGAGCGTATTTTTCAGTATGCCCAGGAGGAGTTGATCGGCCACAACGTGAAGATGCTCATGCCGGAGCCCGATCATCGCCAGCACGACGGCTATCTGGATCGGTATCGAGACACGGGCGAAAAGAAAATTATCGGCATCGGACGGGAGGTTCAGGGCCGACGCAAGGACGGCTCGGTGTTCCCCATCGAGCTGTCGATCAGCGAAACCCGCCTGCCGGGCCTCCGATTTTTCACCGGCATTTTGCGCGATATTTCCCAGCGCAAACAGGCCGAAGAAGCCCTGCGCTTGATGACCGTGGAGTTGGACCAGCGGGTCGCGACGCGCACACAGGAGCTGGTTCGCTCTCAGGCCAGGCTGCGTGCGCTGGCCACGGAATTGAGCTTGGCGGAGCAACGCGTTCGCAGGCAGATCGCGACGGAATTGCACGATTATTTGGGACAATTGTTGGTCGTGGCCCGCCTCAAACTCGGCCAAACGCTGCGAGTCGTCGAAGACCCCGGGTTATCCAATCAACTGAAGGAGGCGGATAACGCCTTGGAATCAGCGATTTCCTATTCACGATCGATGGTGGCCGAGCTGACGCCGCCCGTGCTTCGTGAGTTCGGCTTTACGATGGCACTGACCTGGCTCGCGCAGCAGATGCAACGGCATCATCTCCGGGTCGAACTCCGGCTGAACAACATTTCCCTCGACCTCACCGAGGACGAGTCGGTCTTAATCTTCTTGTCCGTCCGGGAGCTGCTGATGAATATCGTCAAACACGCACGGACCGATCGGGCTGCGGTCTCGGTGACCGTCACGCCGGACGGAGAACGCAAAATCGCCGTCACCGATCAGGGGCGCGGCTTTGACGTGGAGACGGCCCAGGTGGAGCATCATGGCAAGCTCGACCATTTCGGGCTCTTCAGTATCCATGAGCGCATGGAAGCGTTGGGAGGCCGGTTCATCATCACCTCCGGTCAAAACCAAGGCACGTGCGCCACGCTCTTGCTGCCAGGCGCCGTGACGGCGGACGCGGCGGCCGGCGTCGAGGCGAAGGGACCGGCGCGGCCGGCGAAAAACGGCGCCAAATCCGGTGGGGTACTGCGGGTCCTGATGGTCGACGACCATGTGATGGTCCGCCAAGGCCTGAAGGGCATTCTGGAATTGTATGACGACTTGCAGGTCATTGGTGAAGCGGCGGACGGAGAAGAAGCCGTCACCTTGGCCACCACCCACCGTCCTGATGTGGTGGTGATGGACATTAATATGCCCAAGCTTGACGGCGTGGAAGCGACCAGGCGCATTAAGGAGCGATTTCCCGCGACGGTCGTGATCGGACTCTCGGTCCAGCACGCCGACCACATTGAGCGCGTGATGAAGGACGCCGGGGCGTCCTGTTATCTCACGAAAGACGAAGCGGGGGACCGGCTCTATCAAGCCATCCGAGACGCGGTGCAGTCCAAGAACAACTCCTGACCGGACCGGCGCTCACTCTTACTTCCTAGTCGCAAACTGGGCCATTCCCCAGTCTCCAAACCGGTCGTCAACCGATATGCTTTCGTTATGGACACGGTCCCCCCTCGACATCAACTACTTTTGGTGGATGATCACCCGTCCGTCCGTGCGGCCCTCAAGAGCCTCATCGAGTTCTACCCGGACATGGAAGTCATCGCGGAGGCGGCCGACGGCGAACAGGCCGTCCTTCTGGCCGAACGGCACCAGCCGGATGTCGTGGTGATGGATGTCAACATCCCGAAGGTCAACGGCATCGAAGCCACCCGTCGCATCAAACAGGCGTGGCCACGGATTGCCGTCATTGGATTGTCCGTTGACCGGTCCCCGCAGGTGAAAGAGGGCCTGCTCAAAGCCGGCGCGGTGACGTTCCTCCTCAAAGAAACGGCAGGCGATACCCTCTATCCGCAGATCAAACACGTGCTGTCTTCTACAGTTCCCGCCCGTGGATCGCACTGATCCGGGGGCAGAAACAGCCCTATTGCCCGCGAAGACACCTAAGCCGTTCCCCCCCATTGCCACGTACACCGCCCGCGGAGTGACCGTCGGATCCAGGACGACACGGCGCGCATTCGTCACTCCCGGCCATACTTGAACGGCCAGGGTGTCCGGATTGAATCGCAGCAGGCGGCCGTCTCGATCGACGATCCAGAGTGTCCCGTCGGGATCCGCCGCGAGATCGATCAGCCCCGACACGGGCAGCCCCGACACGTCGGTGTAGTGGCGGATATGGTCGTAATTCCCTCCGGCAGTGCGGTGGTTATAGCTGGCGAGCCCGCGGGTCAGACTGGCGAACCACGCGGTGCCGTCAGGCGTCATCGCCACGCCTCGCTGATCTTCCCGATAGTCGGCCGCCACGTCGAGCGAGTGCGGGCCGTTATTGAACGGTTCCGCCTGACCATAGGTCCCGGTATGCGCGAAGAGCATGCGGCGAACGGAACGATTCTACCAGCACCAGCTCGGATCGATATCACACAGGAATTGATAGCGGAGCACGGCGATGTGGCCGTCCGCCTTCAATGTGATCTTGTCGGCTTGGCCCAAGGCCCGTCACGGATCGCCGACATCCGTTATCCGGTCGTCGCTTTCGAATCCATAGTAACCGACGAACACTTCTCCGGCGCGTCCTCCCGCCATCGCCGTGATGTTGGTCACGGCCGGTCGATCGTGCGGGTCCACAAACGACTGGACATGGAGCCCGTCTGCGGCGGTAAATCGCGTAAACGTCATGTCTCCTGGCTTCAGCACGTACAACGAATCGGGGGTGACGGCCCAAATGTTTTGCCCATCGTCCGGGCCGGCATCAATGATGTTTCCGGTCAATCCCTGCGCAGCCCCATACAGGGTGAAGGCCGCCACCGGCCAAGGCCCTTCCGGATTGTTCGTCGAGGGAGGCGAACCGGGCGGCCCTCTCCTTCCGCACGTGCCACCATGCATCTCATACAGGGGCTAGGGGTTTTCCTATACCTGGGATGAACCCTTGCGGCGCAGGTGAGTTTCACTGATGCATCCCGGAGCCCGCTTCATCGGCCAGGGTGAGACCCCGGTGATGCGCGCAAGCTCGAGCGACGCTCAGTCCTGCAGACCGGCATCAATTGAAGATTGACTCGAATTTGGACGATCACGCGGGCATCTCCGCGTCAGGAGGCGTATACTACAAAAACGTCCGGCAGGCGGCTCCACCACGAGCGGCGTTCGGACCGCCGTCATGATATTGTCGACAGGACCGCATGAGCGACGACCGCACTTCCCCCGACAGCGACCCGCAAGAAACACGCGAGTGGCTGGATTCCCTCGACTATCTGTTGGACGCCAAAGGCGCCGACCGCGCGATCTATGTCTTCGACCGTCTCCGTGACCGGCTGGGCCAGCGCGCCATCCCGGTCCCGACTCCCGTCAATACCCCCTATGTCAACACCATTACCCCGGCCGACGAGCCGCCGTACCCCGGCAACCTCGATATCGAACGCCGCATTCGTAGTCTCATACGCTGGAATGCCATGGCCATGGTGGTCAAAGCCAACAAAAACAAACCGGGCATCGGCGGACACATCTCAACCTACGCCTCGGCGGCCACCTTATATGAGGTGGGCTTCAATCACTTTTTTCGCGGGAAGGAGGGCGATCACCCGGGCGATCTGGTGTATTTCCAAGGGCACGCGACCCCGGGGATCTATGCGCGCGCCTTTATCGAAGGCCGCATTCCCGAGGAGGCGCTGCACAACTTCCGGAGCGAACTCAGCGAGGGCGCGTCCCTGTCGTCTTATCCCCATCCCTGGCTGATGCCGGACTATTGGGAATTTCCCACGGTCTCGATGGGACTCGGGCCCATCATGTCCATCTACCAAGCCCGCTTCAACCGCTATCTGCAAGACCGGGGGCTGAAAGATACCAGCCGACAGCACGTGTGGGCCTTCGTCGGCGATGGTGAGACGGATGAACCGGAGACATTGGGCGCCCTCACGCTGGCTTCGCGCGAGCAGCTCGACAATCTTATTTGGGTTGTGAATTGCAATCTCCAGCGCCTCGACGGGCCGGTGCGGGGCAACGGGAAAATCATTCAGGAGCTGGAAGCGATCTTTCGGGGAGCGGGATGGCGTGTCATCAAGGTCATCTGGGGCAGCGACTGGGACCCTTTGCTGGCCCAGGACGAGGAGGGGTTGCTGGTCAAACGGATGGGCGAGGTGGTCGACGGCTGGTACCAGAAGTACACCGTGGAAGGGGGCGCGTTCGCCCGCAAGCACTTCTTCGGCGCCGACCCCCGCTTGCTCAAGATGGTGGCGCATTACTCCGACGAGCAAATTCACAAATTGCTGCGCGGCGGCCATGATTCGCGCAAGGTCTATGCCGCCTACCGTGCGGCCGTTGAACACACCGGTCGGCCGACGGTCATTCTGGCGAAAACCATCAAGGGCTATGGGCTGGGTGAGGCAGGCGAAGGCCGCAATGTGACCCATCAACAAAAGAAGATGAACGAGCAAGAACTGCGGGAGTTTCGAACCCGCTTCGGCGTCCCGATCCACGACGACCAACTGGCCGCCACGCCGTTTTACCGGCCGCCGGCCGACAGCCCCGAGGCCCGGTACCTCGACGAACGGCGCACGGCGATGGGCGGTCCGGTGCCGCAACGGCGGGTCACGGTCGAGCCGATGGAGACGCCGGCGCTCGACCAATTTAAAGAGTTCATTGAAGGATCGGGCGGGCGGCCGGTCTCGACCACTATGGGATTCGCCCGGATGCTCAGCCGCCTGCTGGCGGTCAAGGATTTCGGCCGGCATCTGGTCCCGATCATTCCCGACGAAGCGCGCACGTTCGGCCTGGAAGCGCTGTTCCGCCAGTATGGGATCTACTCCCACATCGGACAGCTCTACGAGCCGGTCGATAAGAGTTCGCTGCTCTACTACTTCGAAGCCAAGAACGGACAGATCCTGGAAGAAGGCATCACCGAGGCGGGAGCCATGTGTTCCTTCATCGCCGCCGGCACCGCCTATGCCACCCATGCCCTCAATACCATTCCCTTGTTCATTTACTACTCTATGTTCGGGTTTCAGCGGGTCGGCGACCTGATCTGGGCGGCCTCCGACATGCGGACCCGCGGCTTTTTACTCGGCGCCACGGCCGGACGCAGCACGCTGGAGGGCGAAGGCCTGCAGCATCAAGACGGACACAGCCACCTGATAGCCAGCGCGTTCCCAACCGTGGCGGCGTATGATCCGGCGTTCATGTACGAGCTCGCCGTCATTCTGCAAGATGGCCTCACCCGCATGTACCGTGATCAGGAGCCGCTGTTCTATTACCTTACCCTGTACAACGAAACGTATGTTATGCCGCCCATGCCGCCCCAGGCCGAGGAAGGCATTCGCGAGGGCATGTACAAACTTCGCCCCGCGCCCGAGCAGGCCCGGCACCGGGCCCACATCTTGGGAAGCGGCCCCTTGGTCAATGAAGCGCTGCGGGCTCAAGAGCTGTTGTTGCAGCACTACGGGGTCGCCGCCGACGTGTGGAGCGTCACGAGCTACAAAACCTTGCGGGTCCGCGCGCTCGAGGCCGACCGATGGAATCTGCGGCATCCCGGAGAGCCGCCGCGCGAGAGTTATCTCCACCGGGTCGTGCGGGAGCAAACCGGTCCGTTCGTCGCGGTCAGTGATTACGTGCGCTTGGTCAGCGAACAAATCGCCCCTTGGCTTCCCGGCGGTCTGCTGGCGCTGGGTACCGACGGCTTCGGCCGAAGCGATTCCCGGAAGGCCCTGCGACGTTTTTTTGAAATCGATGCCGACCATATCGTCTTGGCGACCCTGTCCGCCCTGCATAAGCAAGGCGCGGTGGACGCGCAGTTGATCGCCCGGGCGGCCCATGACTTGAACATCAATCCGGATCTCGATGCGCCGTGGCGACGATGAACCCCGGCGAAGGATGGCAGCGCCATGAAGGTTGAACTTCCGTTTCTGGCCGAAGGCATCGAAGGCGGCGACGTGGTGCACGTGTTGGTGAACGAAGGCGATCGCGTCACCGAGGGGCAAGCGTTGCTCGAACTGGAAACCGACAAGGCGACCGTGCCGGTGCCGTCGCCGGCGGCTGGAGCCGTCACCAAACTTCTCGTCCGCCAAGGCGATCACGTCCAAGTGGGACAAGCCCTCGCCGAACTCGATGGCGGAGCCGGTGAGTCACCGGAACCCGCGTCGCAACCTCAACAGACCGAGCGATCCGGCAAGGCCGTGAAAAAGACCAAGAAGGGTGAGACACCGGAACGGTCCGATGCCGGAGCGCGGGAGCCGGCACAGCCCTCGTCCGAGACGGACGCCGTCGAGGACAACGACCCACGGCAGGATCAGGCGCCCCCGAAGACGGACGCGGAGGAAGCGCCGCAATCGACGACTCGCCGGCGGCATGTTAAAGCCCTTCACATGCGCTGGACCAAGCACGATCGCGACGGCCATCCGCGCGGCTATCACCACGGCAACCTCAAGGAGGCCCTGGTGCGGGCC
>CAYQDJ010000076.1:0-14004 GCA_964416255.1 uncultured Nitrospira sp.
GCCTCGGGACACCACCGCGCGGACGACGGATGGCTCGCGTGCGGCGGCCTGGAGCGCGGCGCCGGCCCCGGTGCTGGCACCGAAGTACCCCAGTTCGAGGCCGGCCGTCTGCGGCTCCCGTCCCACCCAGGCTGCGGCCAGCAGCAGTCGGTCCGCCAGCAGATCGATATCGAAGACCTTGCGTCGATCATCGGCCTCGTCCGGAGTCAGGAGATCCAGAAGCAGTGTGGCTAAGCCGCGCGCCTGCAGGTGCCGCGCGACAGAATAGTTGCGGGGGCTCAAGCGCCCGCTGCCGCTGCCATGGGCAAAAAGCACGACCCCTTGGCCGGTGACCGGCACACCCAGGAGGCCTTCAAGGGACAGTCCATCGTGGGTGATGACGACCGGCAGGTCTTGTGACCTGGTCATGGCCGTTTCGTGTGTTTATCCGGATTGACGTGACAAGGAGCCGGACGGTTCAGGTCTGACGGCAGTTTGGTGAGGGCATCCAGGCAGGCGGTGTCGAGTTGGGCCTGAGTGAGATCTCTGACGTCGGTTAAGTCCGCGGCGGTCAGATCGGCTTGCCGCAAGTCGGCCGCATGGAGGTCGGCTCCGCGCAGATCGACCTTGACGAGCACGGCTCCTTGAAGATTCGATTCTTGCAGATTGGCATGCCCGAGGGTGGCGTGCGTGAAATCGGCCTCGCGCAGATCGGCGGCGACCAAGTTCGCCGAGTCCAGGTTGGCGTTCTGAAACCTGGCTCGTAAGAACTCAGCCTTCGGCGCATAAATCTCCCGCAAGTCTGCGTTCGAGAAATCGCCCTGGGGGCCACGCGCACCAATCAGAACGGCCCGGACGAGCCGCGCATCGCGAAAATCCGTCCGACTGAGATCGGCTCGATACAAAACCGCCATCTTCAAGTTGGCTGCACGCACATTGGCCTGCGACAAGTTGGCGCCTTCCAAATTCGCCCCTTCCAGATCAGTATGTTGCAGGCTGGCCCCGTGCAGGTTGACCGCGCGCAGGTCGGCCCCTCGCACAATGGCATGATCCAAATGGGCGTCGCGCAGGCTGGCGCCGTCCAAATACGCGCTTTCGAGATCCGCTTCGTGCAATTGTGCGTGATCGAGGCGCGCGTCGTCCAAGAGGGCGCCTTGAAGATTGGCCTGCCGGAGATCGGCCTTCCTCAGGAGCGACCGCCGAAGGTCGGCTCCCATGAAGTCGGTGCCGATGAGCACGGCTCGGTCCAAAATGGCTCCATAAAAGTAACTGTCGACGAAGTTCGCTTGTGTGAGGGTGGCGCGGGTGAGGTCGGCCCCTTCAAAATGCGCGCGTTCGAAGCTCGATTCCTGCAGGTGCGCTCGGATCAGCGCGGCATTGTAGAGAGCAGCCTCGTCGCCGATCGCGCGTACAAGATGAGCGCCGGAAAGTTTGGCGTGACGAAGGTCTGCGCCCGAGAGGTTGCTGTCTTCAAGTATGGTCTGGCTGAGATCGGCTCCGGCAAGACTCGCATGAACAAGAATACTCCGGCGGAGATTGGCCTGCCGGAGGACCGCGTGCTCGAGTTGCGCGCGCTCCAGGTTCACTCCGACCATCGACCTCTGCTGAAGATGGGCCTGGCACAGATTGGCCCGTGTCCGCTCTGCGCTTGAGCGATGTTCCAGCCACTGTTGGTGCGCCTTTAGCAGGACCTCAAATGCGTCGGCGGATGGAGTGCTGTGTTTGAACGGTCCCTCACATGTGGCCATGGGGGACGTCGCCGGCTGCGCCGCAGATGCCATGCCGGAGGAATTGACTCCGACCCAGAGCCAGGCGGTCGTCACGATCACCATTGCGGTTAGAGGGATGGGGACCATCAGTGCGCTCCGTGAGGGTGACTCTTCGTGAGGGGTGAGAGGCAGGCACGGTCGACGGTCTCAGCCAGCCGTTCCAGGACGGATGAGATCCGGACTTCAAACGCTGGGGCCTGCTCCAGCATACGGAGGGAGTCCGAGAGTTTGGCCAGCTGCGCCGCGGCTCTCCGGCGCGATTCTCCCAACGTATAGGCGGGCAAGAGGCGACGGCCTTTGCTCATCACCGGCTCCAGCAACGGTATCCCTGGCTGGCGATCACTCACGGTTGTCACGATGTCGTAGTCGAAACGCCCGTGGGCGTCGTCATGCCGGTACACTTGCTTGCGGCCGGGCCAGGTGGCCTTGCCTTCGGACCGTTTGCGGCAGGGGCGGCCGTTATACTCCTGCAGTTTGTACGCGCAGTCCAGCGAGGGAGCATCGGACGAGGTGGTCATGGCGGTACCCACGGCGAAACTGTCGAACGGCGCCCCGCTTTCCACCAACTCCCGGATGGCGTATTCGTCGAGATTACCGCTGGCCAGGATCTGTGTCCGGGCCAAGCCGCCTTCGTCGAGAATGCGGCGCACGTTGCGGGCGTGGTCGGCCAGGTTGCCGCTGTCGAGCCGCACGCCTTTCACCGGAATGCCTTCGGCGGCCAAGGTCGGCGCCATGGACACGACAGTGCGCGCGGCCGCTTCCGTGTCGTAGGTGTCGAGGAGCAAGACAACATTGTCCGGCTGCGCGCGCGCGAAGTGCTCGAAGGACTCTCGCTCGGCTTCGTGCGCTTGCACGAACGCATGGGCCATGGTGCCGTAGACCGGGATGCCGTAGGTCATGCCGGCAAGCACGGTGGCGGTGCCGGTAAATCCGGCCAGGTAACTGGCCCGCGCTGCCAAGAGCCCGGCTTCCGCCCCGTGCGCTCGGCGTAATCCGAAATCGACGAGCGGTTTGCCTCGGCTGACGAGCACCGAGCGCGCGGCTTTAGACGCGATCATGGTTTGGAAGTTGAGCAGATTCATGACGCGGCTCTCCACCAGTTGCGCTTGGGGCAGCGGAGCCGTGATGCGGAGAATCGGCTCGTGCGGAAAGAAGACGGTGCCCTCGGGCATCGCCTCGACATCGCCGGTGAATTGCAAGTTCTGCAAATACCCCAAGAGTTCCGGCTTGAATCGGCCTGAACGCTCCAGCCAGCGCAATTCCTTGTCCGTCACCCGTAAACGCGACAGATAGTCCACCACCTGTTCCAACCCGGCGGCGATGAGAAAATTGCGGTGAGGCGGCAATCGACGGACAAAAAATTCAAACGTGGCCGGTTGCGTCATGCCTTCCTGGAGGTAGGCTTGCGCCATCGTCAGTTCATACAGGTCTGTGAGCAGCGCACTGGCCGTGGGATTCATGCGGCCACCGCCCGGGCGGTGACCGGAACGGCTCCCAATCCGATCATGGTTTCTTCCGCGCGCCGGCTATCGCCGGCGTGCCGCTCAACCGCTTTGATCCCGTCCATCAGTAGACACACGTCGTATCCCAAGGCACGGGCGTCCTTCACGGTATTGAGCACGCAGTAATCGGTCGCTAATCCGCCGATGAAGAGGCGGCGCACGCGGAGGGCCTGCAAATGGCGATGCAGCGAGGTGTGGTGAAATGCCGAGTAGGCCTCCTCGTCGGGATCAATGGCTTTGTAAATGATCACGGACGAGGGGGGGACCCAGAAACCATTGGGGGGCAAGGCTCCACGGGTGCCGGCCACGCAGTGTGCCGGCCAGGGACCTCCCTGCTCTAGAAACGAACAATGCCGGCGCGGATGCCAGTCGCGACTGAGAAAAATGGGCAAGCCCCGAGAGTCGAAGCGTTGCAGATACGCCAGAAGGGCCGGCACGATCTCGTCGCCCCTGCTGATACCGAGGGCGCCGCCAGGCAGGAAATCGTTCTGGATGTCGGCCAGCAGCAAGGCGTCATCGGGTTTGAGCGCAATCATGATCATTGGGCTGGGAGACTCCGACCACGGTTCTCCTGACGAACCGGTCAACGTCCTTGTTGCGACAGCAGCCGAATGTAGGCCACGACATCCTGCATTTCGCCGTCGGTGAGTTGCCCTCTCCAGCTGTGCATCGGACTGAACACGACGCCGTGTTCGATGGTACGCAGCAATTCTTCATCCGATTTGAGGAAGGACCGGAGGAGATGAAAATTGGCCGGCGCCACCCGCAACACCTTGGCGTCGTGGCCATCCCCATGCCCCCCCACCCCATGACAGGACTCACAATGTCGGGTATAGACCGCTTTGCCGCGTGTCACATCCGCGGGATAGTCTTGGGCGAGGAGAAGCCCCTGCGCGACGCACAGCGCAAGGAGGACGCCGACGAACCGGACGGCGTACGCACCGGGTCGGGACGGTGACGGCACAGCTCGCTTCACCATGGGTCAACTCTTCTTGGTCGTATGGGCAATAAAGGAGGTAAACAACTGCTTCAGGTTGTGGCTGCCGCACGACGGACATTTCACCTCGCTTCGCTCGTGCTCCTGTAAGGTCACAACGATCAACGATTCTTTGCCACAGTCGAGGCACTGGTAGTCATACATCGGCATGGTGACGGCTCCCTTCCCTGCCCACGCTATCGCTTCCGCCGAGTGTCCTCTGCCGGTTACGTGAAGATCAGCAACGGATACGTCGCCTGGTGGAGAATCGCGTGCGACACACTTCCGAGCACGAGCCGCGACAAACCCTGGCGTCCACGGGACCCCAGCATGATGAGATCGACATTGGCGGCCGCCGCTTCCTCAAGAATGCCCTCGACCGGCGTGCCCAGGGCCGCGCGGATCTTTGTCTTGTAGCCGAGACCGGTCAGCTTGCCGGCGGTGTCTTGCAGCGACTCGCGGGCGCGGTCCAGTGCATGCACCTCCATTTGCTCGGCCGAGGCGGCGTCGACCGGCCAAGGGGCCCGGGTCCGCGGGAGCACGGTCAAGATGGTGAGCGCCGGGGGCTCACGGAAGGGATGCTGCTCCAACAACCGCACCGCTTGCCCCGCGTCGTGTGGACCCTGCAGCGGAAGCAGAATGTGCTGCAAGGTTTTCAAGGGGCCGGGCAGAATCAATTTCGAGCCAGGGGCAAAAGTCAGGACGCGGTGGGCCACGCTGCCAATCAGTCGTTCCTTGACAGGACCCAGGCCGCGGGTTCCCAGGAGAATCAAGTCGGGCTGCGATTGTTCGGCGAGGGCGATGATCTGTTCGGTAGGACTGCCCACCACCAAGTGCTTGGTCACCGGGCCCGCGTTGATCGGGAGCAACGACACGATCCGGTCGAGCAATCGTGTCCCGTCTTCGCGCATGTTGCGTTCAACCGTCTCGTAGAGTTCTTGCGCCACCTCGGGCATCATCATCGGATAGGCCGGTGCGGGGACGTCCAGCGCATGGACCAGCATGAGTTCATCTGCGCGCGACAAGTACTTCACGGATCGTACGGCTTCGTAGGAATGATCGGAACCGTCCACGGCCAACAGGATTTTCATCGTCTGCGCCATCCTCTCGGTCGGTGAAGCCCTGGGTCGACTCTCCAACCTCGTGAGCGAAGTGTCATCGGCATTTCCTGGGACGGAAGAAGATCAGATAGAGCCCAACCACCGTCCCGAGTGCACGGGCTCCAGGACGCCACCATCGTGTTCGTGTCTTGCTAATGGCCATCGTGCCGAACTGGTCCACGGGAGAGAGGTGAGCAAGTCCAATGCCGCTGCACTCGTGTTTGCTTCCGAGCTCGGATTACTCGGGAACCCCCGACCGGGTGATCCCAAGGGTTTCATGATCTGCCGCGTTCTGCTACAAAAGACTCCTTATCACTGTAGCAAGTCTCCCCCCGGTGCATGAGGCGCCGGTCTCTAAGCGTCGACAATGAGTGCGTTTGTTGAACGGAGCCGGCACGGATGATCGGGCACTGCCTTTGCTCAGTTCTGGATTGGGGACACTGCCGATGATCGGACGCGAGAAGGACTTGTTTCGGACGATTTTGATGCCCGTCGATTTTTCCGCCTGCTCCGACGAGGCGTTTCGCGTGGCGGCCGACATGGCCCGCCTGTGCGGCGCCCGCCTGCTGGTGCTGCATGTGATCGATACGGGAGCCTTGGCCGCGCTCCATCGTCTGGGCTTGCTCGCCGTCCCCTCTGATGCCGCGGCTCAGCGGCGACGCTTGCGGCATTACGCGCGGCTGCATATTCGCGAATTGCTCCAGTCCGATCATGTCAAAGGGGTGGCCTGCACGCGCATCATCGTCGAAGGGACGCCGTTTGTCGAAATCGCCAAAGCCGCTCGCACGAGAGACGTCGATCTGGTGGTCATGGGGACCTACGGCGGGCGGGCTGGTGAAGTGGACAAATTGTTTTTCGGGAGCACGGCGGAAAAGGTCGTCAGGACGGCCGGGTGCCCCGTGCTCACCGTCCCGTTGGCCTTTCCCGGTAAACGTTCCTCAATGCCATCGTAAAGAGGAGAGAGCCATGCATACTGCGCGTCCATGGATGTGGTGTTTGATGCTGGGACTCAGCGTGGGGATGGGGTGGCACACGGCAGGTCCACTCGTGGCGCAGTCGGAGCAAGTCGTCGACGTGACGATCAAAGATTTCAAGTTCATTACCAAACAGCCCACCCTGCGGTTGGGGGTTGCGACGGCGATCAAGGTGCGCAACGAGGACGCCGAACGGCACGATTTCAGCTCGACCATGTTTGAAGGTATTCCCACGCAGATTGAGACCCACGGCGTAGTAGTACATGGGCGCGGGCTGGGCGGCGTCTTTTTGGATCCGAAGCGCGACGCCGCCATTCGCTTCAATCTGTCCCGTCCGGGACGTCATGAATTCCGCTGTTCGATTCATCCGACCATGAAGGGTGAACTGCTGTTGTTGAATGTGGAAGCGGTGTGACCGCATGAACGTGGGCCCTTCTATGGAACCTCGAATCTTGTTGGCCACGGATTTGTCGCGCTGGGCGGAGGAGGCCGAACGGCATGCCGCCTGTATGGCCATTGCCTGGGGGGCGGATCTCACCGTGCTGACTGTGCTGGAGTTTCCACCCGGGATGAATCCGGAGTACCCGGTCAATCGCGTCTATCTCGGTGAGTTGATGAAGCAGGCCATCAAAGGATTGGTCGGTGTGAAAGACCGGATGGCGCGGCGAGGGGTCGTCGTGCAGACCCGTATCACCAGCGGGATTCCAAGTCAGGAAGTGCTGGCCGCCGCTGAGGCCGGGCAGGTGGATCTGGTGGTGGTGGGAACCAGAGGCCGAACCGGGCTCGAGCAGGTGTTGTTGGGCAGCACGGCCGAACGGATTATCCGGGCCGCGCCTTGTCCGGTCCTGGCGGTACGCGGGACGGGACATGCAGCCGGAGGCCAGTCCGGAGACGACTCTGTCGCGGTGCGGCGGTTGCTGGTTCCGATCGATTTCTCTGATTGCTCCGCCGACGCGCTGGAGTATGCCGTGCTGGTGGCCCAGCGGACCAAGGCTTCCATCCGTCTCCTGCATGTGTTGGAACCCGTGAGCTATGGTCTCGATTTCACGCTCGTCCACACGGCTCAGCGACAGGAACATCGAGAGCGAATCACGGCCAGGTTACAGGGGTTCGCGTCGGCAATCGAAGCGGCCCAGGTGACGGCGGACAACCAACTGCGGGGTGGGTTGCCATCCGACTCCATTCTTGAGGCGGCCAAGACCGAGGCCGCCGACCTCATCGTGATGGGGACGCATGGGCGCCGCGGGCTCTCCCATGCCGTCTGGGGCAGCGTCGCGGAATCGGTGCTTCGACAGGCGCCGTGCCCGGTGTTGACGGTGCGCAGCCCAACATTCAAGCCTGGGCATCGGCGTATCGTCTCCGATCAGTCGGCCCATGTCACCTAGTGGCTTCCATGGCGATCATCATGAAGAAAACGAGAGTTCCGATGGAAACCGTCCACGCGATCCCCTCGTCGCCGGGCTCGCCTCAACTGTCCGAGGTCCACGGCATGTGCGAACGCATCGCCCGGAAGGCCTTTGAACTCTGGGACGCGCGCGGTCGCCGGGAGGGCTATGCCCTGCAAGACTGGCTGGACGCCGAGGAAAACGTCATGGATGAGAGACATGACACTCGCGTATGACGACACGGCCGGTTTCTGGGCGCCCCGCCCGCCGGGACTCGATGCGGTCATCGCCCGGCTGGACCAGTTGTCCGTAAGGCCGGAATTTGCCGTTCAACGTGAGACGGCCCTCGCCCGTGCGCTCAAGCCCTATCTTGCCGGTGGGGCCGGAACGGTGCTGGCGCCGCTGCCGCAGGAATCCGATCTCGCCGCCTTGCTGCTCTATTGCGATTATTATCCGGAGGACGGCCAACTGACGTTGATCGAGCAGCTGCGCGATGTGATTACCGAACACATCGGCCACGACGAGCGGGTTTGGCTCGATCCCCTCAAACATTCCTATCTCGATCTTCTGGAAGTGACGGCCGATCCCCGGTCCGGCGTGCCATTGTCCCTCCGGTCGATCGGCGACGGCACGACGTGTACACTGCCCGGCGGAGACTTCGTAAAGCAGGTGGCCATGGGACACGTTTTGCTCACCCGTGTGGTGCGCGCTCCGGAGGCCTCCAATCTAGGGAAGGCGGTCTGGGCGGGGCCGGCCATTGTGCTAACGTCAGCCGATGCCCAACGGATGTTGGCCACGGCGGCCGACTGGCGCCGGGACATGGAGATGGCGTCCGGTTCGTTTACGCTCGGCGAGTGGCAGGAGTTCACCAAGCGGTTCGGCCATATGGTGCTCTGGGCATTTGCCCAGCTGCGCATGGATGCGCTGGCCGAGGCCGTGAGGCACATCGAATATCGGACCGCCGATGGCCAACCGTACCTGTATGCCGTGGCGCTGTATGACCATCACGAATACCGATTTCTGGCCGAGGGGCTCTCCCAAATGGCCGAGCTGACTGCGGAGGATACCGTGGATACGAGGAGTGTTCCGACGAAGCCGGCCCGACGGTGGCGTGAGTACCGTACCGCAGAGGGGGCTCGTGAAACCGTGGCGAGATTGACGCTGACTTCCGCCCAGCTCCTCGCGGAATGTGACTCGCCTGAACGGTTGGACGCCATCAAACACCGGCTGGCGGCGGCGTTCGGTTTTTCCCTGCATTTCAGAGGCGAGACAGTGACGCCGCCGCCGCGCCCTGTGTCGCTGGAGCAGCTGGCGTCGGCTCACCCGTTGACCCTGGTGGCGACGCCGGAGGAAGATGAGGCGCTGCTCCGCCCGTTTTTGGACAAGGCCTACCTGGAATGGTCGGACCAAGGTCATTTGAGCCTTGGCGGACAGACTCCTCGCCATGCGGCGGCGGTGCCGTCCGGTCGTCACACGGTCGCCGACTTGATCGACGATATGGAGCGGCATGACGTAGGGCTGGAGCGGCTGGGCCGGCGAGTGTACGATTACAATGTGCTGCGTGCGCATGTCGGTCTGGAAGAGAAGATCGCCTGATCGGTCCGGCGCCGCGGTGTTCTCACAGTGTGGCCTTTCGGGGTTTGAACATTCCATCGCCAATCTGTATTTTCTTCCTCAGGGAGACGGCGGATGCCCGCCGCGCTGCGAGACGGGCGGAGGCCGCTGCATTCCAATGTGTCATTTAATACCCCCCGCGATGCCGAGGGTCGATCCCAGGCGCTCCGGTCATGGCAGGATGGGGCAAGGAGCATAAGGGATCATGAATACGTCGCGGCAGACCGTCGGCATCTTGGTGGGGGGGGGACCCGCTCCCGGCATCAATAGCGTCATCAGCGCCGTCACCATCCGAAGTATTCTCGGTGGCTGCGATGTGGTCGGCATTCTTGATGGATTCAAGTGGCTCATGGAGGACGGCACCAGCCAGGTGCGGCCGCTCTCGGTGGAGGAAGTGAGCCGCATTCATTTTCGCGGCGGGTCCTATTTGGGGACATCCCGCGCCAATCCGACCAAAAAGGACGAACATCTCGCCCGCGTGTTGTCAGCGTTGGAACGGCTCGGCGTGTCGCGGCTCGTGACGATTGGGGGCGACGATACGGCCTTCTCGGCGCTGAAGCTGGAGGCCCGCTCCCGCGGTCGCCTGCAGGTCGTGCACGTGCCGAAAACCATCGATAACGATTTGGATCTGCCCTATGGGATTCCCACCTTCGGCTTTCAGACCGCGCGCCATGTCGGCGTGGAGTTGGTCAAGAATCTCATGGTCGATGCCCACACGACCTCGCGGTGGTATTTCGTCGTGACGATGGGCCGGAAGGCTGGCCATTTGGCGTTGGGCATCGGCAAAGCCGTCGGCGCCACCCTGACCGTGATTCCCGAGGAATTTTCCGAGCGTCCCGTGAAGCTTCCGCGGTTGTTGGAAGTGCTGGTCGGGACCATGATCAAACGCTTTTGCGCCGGCCGGCCTGACGGCGTGGTGGTCCTCGCCGAAGGGCTGGTCGAAACACTCGATCCCCAAGACTTGGGGGGGCTCGATCATGTCGAACGGGACGAGCATGGCCATCTCCGGCTGGGGGATGTCGACATCGGGGATGTGTTGCGGCGGGAGGTGACCAAAGCGATGAAAGCCTTCGGCCTCTCTCCCACGATCGTGGCCAAGAACGTGGGGTATGAACTCCGCTGTGCGGATCCGATCCCTTACGATATCGAATACACCCGTGATTTAGGGTATTGTGCCGCCCAATATTTGCTCGAGGGAGGGACGGCGGCCATGGTGTCGATCCAGAACGGACGCTTCACCCCGATTCCGTTCGAGCAGATGGTGGATCCCGGGACCGGCCGGGCGAAAGTCCGCATGGTGGATACGAGTTCCCAGTCGTATCAAATTGCCCGCCAGTATATGATCCGGCTCTCAAAACAGGACTTGGAGGATCCGGTGGTCTGCGGCCGTTGTGCGGCGTTGGTCAGTCTGTCGCCGGACGACTTTCGCATCCGGTTCCAGCAGGCGAGCGACGAGACAATGAATCCTCTGACGAAAGGACAGGTCTGATGAAAGTGTTGGCGGCAACGGATGGATCCAAGTACGGCCGGTGGGCGATCGAATGGCTGGCGCACTTGCCGCTGACCACCTTGCCGGTGGTGCGGGTGCTCCATGTGGTCGACCTCGCCGGCTTGCGGGCGCCGTTCATGATTCAACCGATGATCGTGGGCACCGAGCGGTATCTCCAAGCCGAAGTGAAGCGGGTGGAGGGGACCGCCAAGGCGACCAAGAAGCAGGCGGCGGACCTCTTGGCGTCGTTGGGATTGACCGGAACGGTGACGATTGATCGCGGCGGCGTCGCCGAGACCATCGTCACACATGCCCGGCGCGGTGTGGGTCTCCTGTCGATCGGGTCACGCGGTCTCGACGCACTGGACCGCTTCATGCTCGGCAGCGCCTCTCAGCATGCGATTCACCATGCCACGTGCTCGGTCATGGTCGTCAAGGAAGCGCCCCGGCCGGTGCGGAAGATTGTGCTCGCCATCGACGGGTCGCCGGCATCCGATCAGGCGGTCAAATTTCTGCTGCGTCAGTTCAACCCGCAGCCCGGGGGGCTCAATCAGCCGCCGATCATGGTGACCGTCGTGCATGCGATGCCCTATCTGAAGTATCCGGAGCTGCGCGAGGCCGGTCGTGGGCTGGTTCAACGATACGTGGACAAGCTAGCGAAGGCCGGATATCAGGTGCAGGAAGCCATGCGGATTGGAAAACCGGCGGACGAAATCCTCACCGTCGCCAAAAAGCAGAAGGCCGAACTGATCATGACCGGTGCAAAAGGCCTTGGAGCGATCAGCCGGATGCTGCTGGGCAGTGTCTCCAGCCGGGTGGTGCTGCACGCGACCTGTTCCGTGCTCGTGGTGCGATGAGCTGATCGACGGCTCGACCATGTCCGGACTTGACGACGGCCGTCCAACTCCATACACTACCTCAACACTCAACGGCGTGCTCGATTCCCCATCAAGGGTTCACCATGCAACCGCTTGTCAAGATAGACCACCACTCGCTTCCTGATCGTCTGGTGACCGGACTGTCCAAGATCGGGCTCGCGATGAAGAGTCGTCCCTGGCGACGGCAGGGGCAAGAGGGGGTGGGGCCGTTGCAGATGCAGGTCTTGACCTTCTTGCGGTCGCGTCCCACTCACTCGGCCACGGTGTCGACCATTGCCCGGGAATTGTCGGTCAAGCTGCCGACGGCGTCGGAAGTGATCCGGACGCTGGAAAGCAAACGATTGGTGCGGCGCCGCCGCACCGAAGTGGATAACCGTGTGGTGACGGTCCATCTGACGGTCAAGGGTGCGAAGGCCGGACAGGTCGTAAGCGGGTGGCCCGAGATTCTGGCGGCCGCGACCCAGCAACTGTCGGCCCAAGAGCAAGTGGCCCTCCTCACCATTCTCGTGAAGCTCATTCGATCCCTTCAATTACAAGGGGAAATTCCGGTCGCCCGCATGTGCGTCACCTGTGAACATTTCCGTCCGCATGTCCATGCCGATGCCGCTCAACCCCATCACTGCCAGTTCGTCAATGCGCCGCTCCCCGACCAGGCGCTTCGCCTCGATTGTCCGGACTATGTGCCGGCACCGGCCCCTCAAGCGCAGGAAGCCTGGAACCGGTTTCGCCAAGTGGCGGTGTCCTGAAGTCCGCTATCGGCCCCGGCCCGTGAACCGGCCGTAGCGTGTTCGATCCGCTTCAATCTGAGTCATCACATCATCCAATGCGCGGGCGAGTGCCGCTTCGATGGGGTCGCGGTCGGAGGCCGTCATCCATCGGGCGAAGGAGCCTTCCACCTCATGGTCGGCCTCGTAGGTGTGAATCGACCGGTCGGCGTCTTTCATCTCCACGTGTAAGCGGATGCGGTACCAATAGCGATCGCGGGAGTGCATCGAGAGAACGGTGTTGATGACCATGGTAAAGTCGGCCGGCGTCTCGGCCACCGCGCTGAACGTTTCCCGCGCTTCCAGATATCCCGTCACGGCACGGCGTACATCCTCGCGAGTCCATGTCAACAGCGTGATCCCCGGTCGGTGATCGGGGCCCTCCTTGACAACGGGACCGATCTCGAGCTGGACCGACCGGGAGATCTTTTCCGTGGTGGGGGCAGGGGGACGCGGGTTGACGTGAATGGTGTGCATGCAGCCCGCCAAGGACATCGAGAGGCACATGACGATCCAGACGCTCAGAGGCATGCACTATGGAGTGGGGCGGGCGGCCGGAGCCAGGATGTCGACATCCTCCAGGGCTCTCGTCGCTTGATCCCGGTAAGATTGCTCGGCCGGATAGGTGTAGGTGTCGATCACGCGCCGGTACGCGGCGCGGGCTTGCTCCGGTTGTTTCTTAATGGCGAAGTACTGGCCGAGCGCGATCCAATTTTGGGCCGCGGTTTCCCTGGCCGTTTTCATCAAGGCAAATTCCCGTTGCGCCTGGGTAGTGCCCTGCCGCTCGGCCACGCGGCGAACCGTCGCCGCCATTTGATCGGCTAGTGTTTCGATGCGCTCGTTTTCATGAACGGCGGCCTCGACCCGATTGTTCTTCAAATGTGAGTAGAACGACTCGACGTGGGCTTTAATTACATTCGTGCGTTCTTGGTAGGTGTCATGGGCGCAGCCGGCCGCCATCAACACCAGCAGCGTACCGAGGCTCAAGGCTGTCCGAGCGGGGAGGCGTGACGGCGTCTCCATGAGGAATCTCCTCGTGAGAGCCGCAGTCTAGCATAATCAAGCCACGAGGTACGATCGTGAACCGCTCGGTTCATTCGTCGCGCCGGACGATGGCATGGGGCGTGGCGTGCCGGCCTCCCTAGTGACAGCCCCGCTCGAATATGATAAGAGTGTGTCCCTCTCTTCCAGATACCGACTGTCCCCATCGTCTAGCCTGGCCTAGGACGCCGGCCTTTCAAGCCGGCAACACGGGTTCGAATCCCGTTGGGGACACCAACACCTTTCCTTTTGATAAATTTAATTCAAAGCCACGAGCATGTATAGCGAAACACCTTCACTGAATCCTCGATATGAATGTTCTGCTCGCCACGTCGTGGTAATCCTTTCCAGCCTGTGCGCTCTCCTGAAATGTGATCGTGGGCACGCACCATGCCACCGCGGCACCGTCCTCTCACAATCTTTACTGAACTAAATCCAGAAGTTTACGGAGGATTGCGGGTCTCCTTACAAGACCCGGTGGTGGCTATGGTAGGGTTTCCTCCAGCGAAGGGAGGCACAATGACGCGAAGGAG
>CAYQDJ010000077.1:0-13660 GCA_964416255.1 uncultured Nitrospira sp.
TGTCTCGTACGCGGTATGACGCCGACCATGCTATGTTCAATCTCCAGAATATTTTGGCTGTTCCGTTTGACGTGAAACTGGTTCTCACCGATGAACTGACTGCCGACATTGGTGAACATCTCGGGGTGGACTCTGCGGTGGAAAAGGCGGTGATGAATCGGCCGGAAGTGCAGGCTCAGTCGAAACGGATCAAGGCAGCGGAGTTGGCCTATGGGGCGATCACTGGGGAGCGGCTGCCGTCGTTGGTGGCGCAAGGGGACTATGGTCTGATCGGAAATCGCTTGGGAAACGGTCTGGGCACCTACAATATGTCGTTGCTGCTCCAAGTACCGCTGTTCGACGGGGCGCAGCGGGAAGGCCGCATCGCCGAAGCGCGCAGTCAAATTCGGCAGGAAGCCTTGCGCCTGCGGTCGGTGCAGAACCAGGTCACGATGGAAGTTTACGATGCCGTGGCGGCGCTGTCGGCGGCCAAGGAACAAGTTGCGCTGGCCCACACGGCCATGCAGATGGCGACGAAAGAGTTCGATCTGGCGCGGGAGCGGTATGCGGTGATGACCTCCGCGAGTTATTTTGAGCTGACCAACGGCTTGGCGGCGGTCGCCAAGGCCAGGGACAATCTCGTCACCACGCTTTTTGAACTCAATGCCGCCCGGGTGCAATTGGCCCGGGCGACCGGCAACCTGCACACGCTGCACTAGCAGACAGGCCCATGCAGGTTGGTGCGCTAGTTCGTGGCGGAAGGCCCGTCACTCAGGCGGTCGTATAAGGCCTTCACGGTCAGCGGGGCGCTGCCCTCGCTGCGGTTGTTCACGAGCACATACGAGCGCCGGCGTTCCGCGACCGCCTGCTGCACCAGGGCCACGGTCTCCTTCCGCATCGCCGGCAATTCCGCCACGATCTTGTTGTAGGGTTCGGCGATCCGCACGGCTTGCGCGTATTTCACGCGTAACGGCGTCAGCAGACGAAAGACGACGAACGGGGCGGTGAACCGGCCGCCGAGCCGCGCATGCTGCTCCAGCAAAGCCGGCATGTAGGTCCAATGGTTGTAGACATGGCTGACGCCGTGGCGCTCGAGCACCTGCCGGTATTCGGCGCCCAGCACGGCCGGGTTCCGGATCTCGATGGAGTACAGAAACTCCTTCGGCAGGGTGCCAAGAAACGTATCCAGCTGTGAGATGAATGCCGCCGGCTCGATGCCGGTTCGCTGAAACTCGAAGATGAACGGGCCGGTGTGGTCCATGAACGAGCACCGGTAGGGCGGAAGGATTTCGTTGAGGAAGACCTCCGTGTTGAGAAAATCAGGATTCGTCCGGCCTGCGTTGGGTCCGTATTCCGGGAGATTCGGAAACTGCGGGATCGTGATCCGCTCCCATACCTTGCTGCACATCTCGAAGCCCGCCGGGAGTTGCGCGGCATAGTCCAGAAGTTGCGCGTCGGATGGCGGCCGGTAAAACGTCTGATCCAGTCCCACCGTCTCAAACAAACGGGCCTCCTGGTATCGATAGTCGGCGTACTCGGCGAGGCAGTCCTTTTTAAAGCGGCCCTTCGGATACGCCTTCGTGTACACCGATCCCTGCCATCCCTCGTAGGCCCAGGTGGAGGTGCCGAACTTGATGAGCGGCGACAGCGGCATTGGTGGGCATTGTACTCAGAGAAGCGCGGGGGAGGAAGGCTGTGGATATGTTCCGGCCGGTTGGGTGGTGCGGGAAGCCCGAAGCGAAAACGACGAACTTGTCAAGCCGCTTTACATGAGAATGTGTATAAAACTTTGTACAGGCATGGAACCCACAAGATATTGGGGGCGCCGCCGCAATCGACCAATGCCTAAGAAATAGGCAGTTTGTACAACCCTCCGTTCTATGCTGTGTATCGGTGGTGCGTCGGCGCTCTTGTACACAGCCTTATCCACAGAAGGTGGGGACGAAAGGCTGCATCACAAGAGATCCCAACCCGAAGAGCCTTTACGAATGTGCGTGGTGTATGGGTCCGCCCGCCAGAAATTCCTGGTACAAGGCGAGACACTTCGTGCAATAGGCTTGGGACACCGTCACGTCTTCCACGCGCCATTGGTGAGCCGACAAATAGGGAGTGAAGTCCTGCCAAGCGGCGCTCGTTGAACCCAACGAAGAGCGACCATCTCGGACTTTGTTGCAGACACAACACATGATGACTTCATGTCGCATGGTTTGGTCTCCTGGCCACGGGTTCATCCTACAACGGAAGGGACGAGTGGGAGGGGAAGGTACCCCTTCAAATAAAAGAAGGCACCTCGGAGAATCCCTAGTTTTGATGAGGCCGCTCAGGACACCGTCTCGTCCTTGTGGCCCTTCTCAATCTTCTGCTCCACCTCGTGCAGATAATAGGCGATCAGGCCGCGATCCGTGTCCGAGAGCGTGATCTCCGGACTCATCGCCATCAAATGCTCGCACGCTGAAGCAAATGCGTGGACTTCCTTGACGAGGCTCACCATGACGCACCGCCTTCCTCCACCGTAGTGGCGGGCCGGACAAAACGCAGACCCCAAGGCATCAGTGCGAAAGAAGGCCGTTACTATAAAAGTCGCTGGAAATCGAGTCAAGAGCTGTCTTGCCCCGTCCTGCAAGGCTTTGCCGGATCGGTCGGCGTCGTGTCGCAAGTTTGGATGACGAAAGATGATTCGCCCTGGCTTCGTCAAGCCGTACCGCCAGATCACCCTATTGCCGAGACAAATGGCTCGAACCGAGAACGAGTCGTTGTGCTATCAATCGCCCGCACGAGTGCGGGGCCGACATCGGCAAGGTTCCCAGTCAGACATGTCGTGTCCGTGCGCCGCACATGCTTCCCCTCCGCCGGTGGAGGACGCGATGTCGTTGGAGTCGTATGCCTCGTTGAGAAGTGAGTCGTACTCCTGCCCCACGGCCATGGATTAGACCAAGGAGGGTTCCATGAAACGGTTGCGGCCTGAAGTCGGAGCGGTGATCGGCGCCTGCGAAGCGATGCATGCCCTCTTCGCACAGGGCGTCATGTTGACGTCGGACGAACGCGACGCGATGGAACTGTCGCTGATCGACCTGCTCAGCAAGCTCAACCCCACGGTTGTGAGCCACCTGTTGGGGCAATCTGGTCCTGAACCACGCCCTCGGCTATGAGGTGTGTGGGGCGGGCGGTCCTTCCTGAAAGCCTGCACACAGGCCCAGGAAGACGGCCCCTGTCCTTCTAGGGTGCGAACTATGGCCATCTGTCTCTAGGACGGCGCGACGGAATGTGGCATACAGCTTTTCATGATGTTGATCGACCATCTGTGCGAAGGCTGCCAGGCCTCGCATACCGCCACTCTGTGGCTCTGTCGTGATGATGAGCGCGGCAGACGGCTGTATATCTGTTTTGACGCCTATACCCGCTTGGCGCTGAGCGACCGACAAATTTGGGGGACGGAGCGTTCCGTTTCCGGGCCCACAGTAGACCCCACCGATCCTGCCCTGTAATCGGACACCCCGCCACCAGGTCAGATTCTCCCTTATTGATTTCTTGAATCGAACTCGGTAAGCCTTTTCTGAGCGGCCGGCACCGGTCGACACGCGCTGTCTCGAACGATTGCGATATCGCACAGAGGAGAGGAGGCCCGCGATGGCATGGGGACCTGATGCGAATACCGAGCCCGAGCTGGAAAAGCTGGCCGCCGTTCGCGGCTACCTGCACCAGCACTTTCCCGGCGCCTCCATCCGCGATTCCTACGATGCGGGCCGGATGGCGCAGGTGTTTGTCGTTGAAACGGCCGACCTTGGCGGCGTCCCGCGCGGGGCGGTCGTCTCGACGGCCTTCCTCGACGAGTATCCCCCGGAAAAAATGGCCAAGGCGCTGACCGGCTTGCGGGTCGCAGATCATCTCCGCTCGGCAAAAGGTAAGGAGGTGCTGGTGACCAGCTGGGGCGTGGAAGAACCGGAGGGGTAACCACCCGACGCATCGTGCCTGGTGAGGTATCCTCCATGCTGACTCCCTTGAAGCTCTTGATCGTGTCAGGACGTGCCGGTGCACGAAGCGTCCTTGCGAGCATGCTGCTCGGTGGCCTCCTGACTGTCCTGCAGGCGGGATCTGTGCTGGCGGCGATGGATCTCAGGCCGCCGGCGGTCGGCAAAGGCGTGCTTCTGGTGGCCAGCCCGGCATTGGATGATCCGAACTTTCATCAGACCGTCGTCCTTGTCGTGGAGCACGGGCCTGAAGGTACGCTCGGCCTGGTGCTGAATCGCTCCACGAAGGTGCTCCTCTCCGAGGCCTTGCCGGACCTGGCCGTTCTCAAGGGCACGACTTACCGGGTGTTTGCGGGCGGACCGGTGGAGCCGACCCGCCTGCTCTTGTTGTTCCGGGACCAGGAGCCTCCTCGAGACGCCCGATTGGTCTTCGACGGCGTCTATGTGGGGGGCACGCCGAACGTGCTGGAGCGACTCATTCGCAAGCCCCACCCGACCGATGCCTTTCGGGTCTTTGCCGGAGCGGCCGGGTGGGCGCCGGGACAGTTGGAACATGAAATGCTCCAAGGGGCATGGGCGGCACTGCCGCCGGGTGCGATCGGCATTTTTGATCAGGACCCGGCCGCACTCTGGGAGGAGTGTCTGCGTCGCCTCCAAGCGCCGAGGGTGATCTCCCATCAGGGATCCCAACAAGCAGAGCCGGCTTCGATCTTGCCGGGTTTCTGAGGGGGCCCCGCCGGGAGGAATGAATCTCGATGTTCAAAGGTATCAATGTCGTTTCGATCTCAGTTTCCGATCTTGATGACGCGCGGCGTTTTTATCGCGATACCGTAGGACTTGGCGAGCCGATCTACGATTTGCTGGTTGCCGGCTGGATTGAGTTCATCTCTGACGGTCCGCCCGGGGAGCATTGCGTGACAAAGACAGAGGGTGGCAGCTTTTACGATCTATTCGGGGAATCGGCTGCAGATGTGTAGCCCAGCCTAGGACGTCCAGGACGAGACGCAATGACGATGGTCGCCCAACAAGTCGCTGAAGCCGACGCGGCGAAAGTCCGCGCGGCTGATTGGGAGCATCCGCTCGCCTGCCTTGTGCTCACGGTGTTCATTGGTGTGCGCTTGATGAATGCGTACTTCACCGCGACTCTCTGGCAAAGTACGCCACTTTGTTTCTATTTCCATTTCTCCTGCAAAGACCAGGAGGGATAGAGGGTTTGCTTTTCAACCGACTGCCGAATCGGATAACGCTCGTCCTTGGGGGCGAGCGCGAGTGAATGGATTGAGGATGTGGGCACATGCCCAGGCGAGGGTCACGTTCCTTGGACGGATCATCGTCCTGGTCCTGGTTCTCACCGTCAATGTCGTGCCGAGGGTCTCGGCATTCTGGGTCGTGAACCTCGGGCCTGCGCAAACCGTGGAACAGGGTCACTTTGCTATGTTGGCCGGCATTGGCGGTCAATATGTATCGGTCGGAGACCCAAGAACAGACAACATGTTCTTCTTCATCCCGCATGCGGGATTTCGGTATGGCGTAACGGAGCAGATGGATGTAGGATTTCGCCTGGCCCCTGTCCCGGTGCCCTTTACGACGCAAGCGCCGCCGATCGGAGGCAATCTCGACGCGAAGTTTCTGTTCAATGATCGCCGGAGTGTGTGGAAGGTGGCAGGGTTGATCGGGGGCGGAGTGGCACATGTGCAAGTGCTGAACGAACACAGGTTTGCCTACAGCCCGAACGCCGCCTTGTTGCTGACCCGTTCGTTCACCAATGGGGTCGATTTCACCACCATGCTGCGCTACTCCTGGATGGGGGTTCCCACGGGGCCCGGCGGGACGGCCGGCAATCAGGTTGGGATCGCCGGGATGTCCTGGGGCCTGAAGGTGCCGTTCCATGCACGCGCGGCGTTCATTCCAGAGTTTGGCGCGTACCGGTACGACGGACGTCTTGCGGGGAATCATGCCAGCGGTTTTGGCGTCCAGTACGCGCTCGCCATCGGCGTGACGTTTTAGTGAGAGGGACAGTCGCTTCCCGAAGGCGGATCCCTGCAGCATGAGAGTGATTTAGGCCGCAAACAAAGGGGTCGCCCATGTCGAAGGCTCCGGTCGAGAGTCGCTGAAGCCGATGCAGCGAAAGACTGCGCGGCTGAGCTCTGGCGTTAGGCCTAGTTAGCCGGACAAAGTAGAATGAGGAGTGACCCAGCCGACGCTTCAACCTCAAATCGATGCTGCCAAGGCGTATGAGGCCTTGATTGTGCCAGCGCTCTTTGGGGAATGGGTCTCAAGGTGGCGGACGCTGCCCAGATTCAATTCAATGAACGAGTTCTTGACGTGGCGTGTGGGACGGGATTCTTGCCCGCGAAGTCGCGTTACGTGCGGGCGCATCTGGATTCATCGCTGGGCTGGTTCCCGAGCGTTCGGGTGATGGTTGAGGCTGATCTCAGGGGCTGGTTGCCTGTGATGGGCGTCGTCCTTACGGGGGAGCAGATCGCGGCATCCTAGATGCCGCCGAACAGGCACTGAGCCCGTATGTGACCAGCGATGGAACCGCCTCCTTTGAGACGTCCGCCCATCTCGTCACGGGGACGAAGCCTTAGGGATCTGCAAGTGTCGAACATTGTTCGAGGGCGCCAGACCGGGTTGGGCACGTGAAGCAAAGATGAACCCCGTTGGAGAGTCGGCTACTTATGAGCAAGAGAGATCAGGTTGCCGGAGTTGAGCGGAGAGCCGGCGTCCGGCCACGCCGTAAGGGTGCCATGACCGCTGCAATCTGGCTCGTGGCAATCTGGCTCGCGTCATGGGGGTACGCAGGGGTACCGATGAATCAGATGAATCAGATTGAGATAGAAACGATCATCGCGGAAACGCGGGCATTTGCAGAAGCGATGAATGCGGGGGACGCCGCAGCGGCGGCGTCCTTCTATACAGAAGATGGAATTCGGGTCGGAGGATTCGGTGATACGCAGCACGGCCGAGCTGAGGTCGAAGCTGCCTACAATCGTCTTCTGCATGAGACGATGGCTGGCGCTCACCTCAACCCAGAGCGCGGCACGGTTCGAATGCTGACTCCAGAATTGGCGGTATGGCAGGGCCGGTTCGAAATCGTGATCCCAGGGAGGGAGAAACCGATCAAGGGCCACGCTGTTCAGGTGATGAAAAAGGTCGGTGATAGATGGCTGATCCTGGAGGGGCACCCAAAGATATTTCCGCCTCCACCGGCGGAAAAGAACTAAGATCACGCGCCTCTGGGATCTCGTGCGGAAGTCCATGCGGACTGGGAGCGCCCTCTAACGCCGTTGTCGGAACACACGGCCGATGACCCGCGATACGGCAAGTCGGTCCAACATCCCCTCTCCGGTCCCGTCTTCGCCGAGTCATGATGGTGACAGAGGGATCATGAAATGATTCAACAGCGTATGGCGCTCATACACATTGCAAAGACTCGGGCCTGCTGAGGCGAACGTGGTGCGGCATCGATTGCGTTCTGGATTTTCGATATCGCGAAGCTATGACGCCTACTACAGTGACCAAAGGCAGCGGGAACGTTTTTCGGGATTTGGGAATCTCCGAGGAGAAGTCTGCTGGCCTGATATTTAAGAGCAGCCTCCTTCAAGCGCTTCAAGAAACGATCAAGGGGCGGGGATGGAGGCCAGTGGAGGCAGCGGCTCAGTTAGGGATTGACCAAGCCAAGGTGTCGACACTGTTGGCTGGGCGGATGGCCGGGTTCCCCATTGAACGCCTCGTGCATTTTCTCTCATTACTTGGGCAGGATGTTGAAGTCACAGTCCGGAAGTCGCCCCATGGACGGCGGCGCGGGACAGTGCGGACGAGGATTGCCAAGAAGGGAAATAAAATCGCTGGGTCGTTTGCTGACTCCCGCCTCCACGGCCCTGGGATTTAAGCGAGCGGCATGGAACGAGTTGGCCGATGCGCTGCGGCAGATTGCACAAGACTCGCCTGACAATAAGCCTGACATCCATTTCATGGGCACAAGTATATATTGTAGATGGTCTGCTTCAGACACCGAGTGGTCGGGTCGCAATGGTGCGAACAATATGGATTGTTGACGCCGGGTGGAATACACCGCCTCGTCACAGCGTATCCAAACGAACAGGAGTTACGACCATGATTAAGGAGCATGATCGCGTAGTATTGGCTGCCCCCGTGCCTCCAGAAGGCTTGGTGGTCGGGGATGTCGGTACCGTGG
Organism: uncultured Nitrospira sp.; assembly: GCA_964416255.1. Classification (GTDB taxonomy): domain Bacteria; phylum Nitrospirota; class Nitrospiria; order Nitrospirales; family Nitrospiraceae; genus Nitrospira_D. The sequence goes on from CAYQDJ010000077.1 coordinate 8,149, forward strand.
TTCACAGCTATCAATCTTGCTTGCAGCTCGTAATTTGGCAGACACTCGCAATGGTTGAACGGTAGGCGCATCCCTACCTTGCCATAAGGCATAGGCCGTCAAGCAGATTGCTTGGGCGCCATCTCCTGAATCTACTGTCATCTATTCAGCGGCCCCCTCCGCAAGTTGCACGGTTCAGCTGGCCTTGTTAGGCGGATGGAGATGTCATTGGTGTACGGCATGCCCAACCATCGTTCCAATGCTGACTTTCCCGGTCGGCAATTTAGCGCCTTCGGGCCATAGTGAAAAGATGATCCCGTCAGTCTTGGCGACCGTGTCCGCGAACTCCTTGGCCTTATCGGGAGGCATATCCAGTACCTTGACGTTCCCTATGACACCCTCCACGGAATGATCATGCCAAAACTTTTTCAAAGCTTTCTTGGGAAGGACCTTCTCGGCGCGAGTCACAGTCTTGGCGACAATGTATTCCACACCGACGAGTTTCGCGTTGTTGTCTTCTGTCTCGAAGAGAAGGCACTCAATGAACGGCTCAGGAGAGACGATCTTGCAATAGTGATGGAATGGCCCCCGTATCTTTCCATCGATCAAGTGCGGTGCCGTGATGTGGATGACATAGCCGTCCGCGGGAGTCGCTTTCGCGCCAGCTTCCGGTGCAGCTGGCAAGGCCCGAGGTGGCTCTTGGGCTTGTGAAAGCCCAGCCGCGATTGCAAGGATGAAACAAGGGCTTAGAACTTTCAGTGGCTTTATCATGGAGCCCTCCTTTCCTAAAATAAGTTACTCCAGCTTACGAAAACGACAGAAGACAGGCAAATGCCTGTAGCTCACAAATTCGGCGTCGTCAGCGGTGTCGGCTCCCTCGGAGCTGAGCCGCACCAGTCACCCATCAGGATCAAGGCGTGGAGCGAGCCCCCGTGGGGATCTAGTCCAGCCCCTGGCACCTCGTGCTGTTCTCTTACCCCCTGATGATACTGACATGACGACGAACTTCTGCGGTGTTTCCGGTGGTCCACAGCACAAACGGCTTCCACAGTTGCCCTACAATCGACGATCCGCCTGCCGCCCGTACCAAGGGTTGACTCCGCACAACGGCCTCTAGCATGAGAGAGGCGAAGGGGGGCGGCATTCGCGCCGACCCTGGTGACCCGGCCGACGTTCTCATGGCCGTGAACGATGGGGTACACAGTCGGGATGACGCTGCGCCACTCGTTGCGGACTGCGGGAAGATCGGAGTGATAGATTCCGCAGTACAGGATCTCGATCTGCCCGTCGCGTTCCGTTGGTTCGCGCCGCGGAATGGTTGTGGAGCTCAGCGGTGCGGTTGCACTCGCAGCTGCGTATGCTTTGTGCCATGGTCCAGTCCGGCGGGACTCTCCGCGATGTTTGGCAATCGGATTGGCGTCTGCCAGCATCTCTTCTAACGGGTTGAGAGGCGCCGCTCATTGATTGAGGGCTTCCTTACACCCCGAGAAATGGAAGCGAGGGGGAACTCACTGCAATCAAAAACTATAACGGTAAGGTTGCCTGATTCTGAGGCCCCGCTGGTTTCGATCTTACTCGGTCCCGCCGCGTCGAACTAGCCGCCCGCAGAACCTCCGGTTCTGACGTTTGTAACGGCAGGCTTAAGGTAATAGTCGTCCCCTGTCCGAGAGCACTCTCTACGGCGAACCGTCCACCCAACGTGGCCATGCGTTCCCGGACGCTGGACAAGCCAAAATGCTCTCCGGTCCTTGCCGGCGCTATTGTCGAGGCATCAAACCCTCGCCCGGTATCCAGCACGGTAATCAGGAGTTGCCCAGCCTTCACTTCAAGAGAAAGTACTGCATGATCGACGCCGGCGTGCTTGACGATGTTCATGAGGAGCTCACGCACAGATTGGTAGAGGAGAATCGCCTGATCATCCGGCAGGGCGAGGCATTCGCATGTGAGCGACACGTTAACAGTCAGGCCATGCCGGGGCATCTGTCCCGCCAGAGAACGGAGCGCAGCAGGCAACCCCGCTTGGTGTAGGTCGGCGGGATAGAGATCCGCCATCAACGTTCGGACATATTTCAGTGACTTCTGGAGCAACTCATCCGTTTCTGTCACGCACTGCTTGGAGTCGCTGATGGAACGGTCTAGGTATTGTTGCGTTTGCTTCGCCTTAATGCGTGCCAGGGTCAGAAGCTGAGCCAAATAGTCATGGAGCTCCGCCGCAAGGTGCTGGCGCTCCCGTTCTCCGGTGAGCGCCAATTCGGACACAAGACCGCGAAGCCGTTCTTCTTTCTCTGTCAACCGCTGGTGTTCGTAATTCACTTGCTGTTCCAACTCAAGATTCGCCCGGTGCAATCTGGCGTCGTTCCTCCTTAGATAATCGACGGCGTAGGCCATGACGATTCCTTCTAGAATAAAAAATCCGATGGTCCCCAGCTCCGCTGGGTTGACCGTGAAGCTGCCGATTGCACCCATAAAATAATAATTAGAAATGACGGCGGAGAGCACGATGGCACCCAGTGCGGAATAGAATTCCCCATACCATGCTGTAATCATGATCGCTGCGAGGAAGACTAAAAATAGCGGCAAGACGCTCAGGTATGGCGCAATCAACCAGTTTATTTGAAGAGCTACCAATACGGACAGGACAGGGAGGAGATAGCGTTTGAAGATTTTACCTTGGTTATGAAAGAGCTGCAGAAAAGGACTCGGCCCTTGTGGAAAGGACATGCAGCCTCCATTACGCAAGGAGGGCGAAAGGTGAAGAACTCTAGATCTTTTTGTCACCAAAGGCAAGTTCGGTGCATCCGATGAGCCCCATGCTCCCGATGAAGGCGTGTGAGTGGGTCCATCATGCTGATCGTTGGCTATATCCGCGTATTATGCAAGGAGCTATCCTGCTTTTTAGCCTTCATGAGATTGCCGTTAGTTAGTATTGAGAGAAGAGTAAATGGATAGTGAACGAAACATTCTGGCATGCCATACCGACGACTCCCTGTTGCTGTTACTGTTGAAGGAATGAGCCGGCGATCCGGATTCGAGTCACGCTTTCCCATCGTTGAACAGTTTCTCGGAGAGGCGATTCGCCATCTCCTCGATAACTTGTATTTCAGCTTCAGTGAGCTCTCTTGTTTTCAAAAGGGCTTCGCAGGCATACATAAAGTCTTGTACCAATTGACTGAAATCGGACATACAACTCCTTTCGGAGCGGTCACGGAGATCAGGAAACGAAAGGGTGTTACTTCGCCATGGAAACGGCGAAGATCTTTTGGACTTCAGCCACGTAAGCCCCAATCATCGCCACTTCATCTTCAGTGAACGGTAGAGGGGAGGTCGCGGCTACTAAAAGATGCTCGCAGGACCGGAGGTAATCTTGAACCTCTTTGCGGTAGGTGAAACGAGGATTGTACGGCATATAACGACCGCCTTTCTCACAAGAGTCGGCGGTCGGGCCTTCCAAGAGGCCGTCGGCAGTTGTGTGTCTAGGAGTGCATGGCGGAGTATGGGCGCATGCGTGTAGTGTGTCAAGGGGATGGCGGCACGACACGACCCCATTGATTTCTTGCGCAGGACTCGGTAAGCCACTCCCGAGCTGCCCAAAATGGTTCATGAGAGGACCTCGGATGCCATTGCGGGATGGGAGAATCGACGCCAGGCGATTCGTTCACACCTAACCCACATAATTCATGAGCGCTTCTACTGCAACCGCCGAGACGCTGCTCCGACGAGCCTGGACGCAGGGATTCGGCGTCCAAGCGGGCGGGCTCGCCCCTCGCGACCTCCACGTACTGCTTCAAGTATGCCTCGGCCGCTCGGGGCTCCGCGCGCCCCAAGACACGGCCGCCTCACCCGCTCGGCGGCGTCCGCAAAGGTTGACGCGTTTATTCATCGCGTCGCGGATCTCGCTTTGGCGTCTCGACCGTTTCGTCACAAACCGCCATGATAATGTGGGCTAAGGAGGTACGCCATGAAACAGGGGATCACGAGAACGGCGATACTGCTCGTTGCGGTGGCGGGGTGGGCCGTGCCGGCGGGCGCCCAGGGCTTTGATTCCCGCTACGAGCGGGATTACAACATCTTCAATCCGGTGACGCAGTACCAGGCCGACAATCCGTTGAACCCGGCCCACGCGTATCATCCCGACAATCCCTTTAACCCCGTGAACAAGTATGATCCGGGGAATCCCGTCAACCCGATCAACAAGTATCAGCCAAGCAATCCGTTCAATCCGGTGAATCAGTACCATCCGGCCAATCCATTGAACCCGACCAACCGGTACAACCCCGGCGTGCCGTTTGCGCCGCTGGAGGGAGGGAGATGATGTGGGCCAATTCGCGCACAATGACGGCACACCGGACAGGGACAACCAGAGGCGAGGGAGAAAGGGTGGCGGACAGATGGGCAAGACCGTGACGTACAAGGAATACACCCTTCAAGCGGCCCCCAGGCACATGGCCGATACGGGGCAGTGGGAGCTGAACGTCTTCATTTCCTGGACAATGGAAGGGGAGGAGGAAAGCCGCCATTTCTATTTGGTGGGTCGGTATGCGACTGAAGAAGAAGCCACGTCCCAGTGCATTGCATACGGCCAGCAGATTATTGACGGGAAGATTCCGGGTTCTTCGGTGGGATGAAGTCAGGCGCAACGGTTTGTTGCGGCCCACACCTCACGAGCCACGGGGGTGTGGCTCCGATGGTTCTTACTGCCGTGCAGGTATGGGAAGGTTCGTCTGCCAAGAGATGGGAGATGTGGAGGGACGCGGCAGCCAGAATGTCTCGTTCATGGAGAAGACACAGATCGGTTTCTTTCCGCTCTTTGTTGAACAGCCCTTCGATGATCAGGCGTTTCCGAAAACGCTCCTTTCCCAACGCCTCCTCTAGCCGCTCTCGTTCGAGAGTTCTTGCATCGTCGGAGCGCTCGGCGAGAGATGGGGGTCCTCATCGCCCATTAAAGCTACCAGATCCGTGTCTGTTTCAAGAGTGACTGCCAACACCAGGCTTGCACGCCATTCCAGATCTCGTCCTCCTCACAGGTGAGATGATGACGCTTAGTCCCTCGTCAGCGCGCCAACCGTCTCCATGAAGTGGCTCGTCGCCTGGACGATGTCCGGCTCCTGTTGGACGCGGCTGCCTAAGATGAAGACGACGTCACGGCCGTAGGCCGCCGCCAGTTCCGCCACCCGTGCTTCGGTGATGCGTCCGCCTGCGGCCGGAAAGGTCTGCCCAAGATGTCCCCACGGCATCCGGCACTGATTCGCCGCGGCAAGGCACTCGTCCCGGCTCATGGCATAGCCGGCTCCCCAGGCCGGAAAGATCGAGAGATCGGCGCCGGCCAAGCGGGGCAACGCGCCGTACAAGACGGCCGGAGCGAAGCCATGGTCGGCGTGGGAGGAAGCACCCAGCAGTGACGGATGGCTGGCGATCGGCATGGCCAGCGTGTCGTCGTCGGCCAATGTCCGTAGCGCGTCAAATCCTATGTGCCCCGGGCAGACGAGCAGGCCGGCGGCGCCGGCGCGCTGGGCCACGCGAGCCCGGCCGTGCA
>CAYQDJ010000078.1:0-13559 GCA_964416255.1 uncultured Nitrospira sp.
AGTTCTTGGGCGATGTGCCAGGCGATCGCTTCACCTTCCCGGTCCGGGTCCGGCGCGAGAAACACCTTGTCGGCGCCTTCCGCTTTCTTCTTGATCTCGGCCAGCACCTTGGACTTCCCTTTGATCGTGACATACTGCGGTTCGAAGTCATGCTCCAAATCCACCCCGAGCTTGCTCGTCGGAAGATCCTTCACATGGCCGACCGACGCCACGACCGTGTATCCACGGCCGAGATACTTCGTAATGGTGCGTGCCTTAGTCGGCGACTCAACGATGATCAGCGATTTCGCCATGATGACTCCGCGTCCGGATAAGGATCTGTATCATCCGTACCAAATATTGGACCAACGTGCAACTAGAATGCTGGACTCCGTTGATTACAAACGGATGTACTGCTGTCCCGGGAGCTGACGCACGTGGCCGTTCAATTCCAATGCAAGCAAGGTTGCCGCCACGCTCGCGGCGCTGAGTCCCGTTCGTTCAATCACCATGTCGACGGACTGCGCCTCGTGTGACAGAGATTCATAGATCAGCGTTTCTTCGGGACCGAGCCGCCGCATCGCAGAGGGCGTCAGGTCTCCCAACGACAACCGGGCGCGCATCCGCGCATCGAGTTGCGGAAGAATCTCTTCCAAAATGTCCCCCGCCCGCTCGATTAACTTGGCCCCGTCTTTGATGAGACCGTTGGAACCTCGACAGGCCTCCTCTCTCACCGATCCCGGCATCGCAAAGACCTCTCGCCCCTGCTCCAGCGCCAATTTGGCGGTAATGAGCGATCCGCTGTTCTTCGCGGCCTCGCTGACCAGCACCCCCACCGACATCCCGCTCAATATCCGATTTCGACGCGGGAAGTGATGGCTCTGCGGCGGCGACCCAACCGGCAATTCCGACATCACAGTGCCCTGAACTTCGATCGCGCGTCGCAGCGTCTCATGCTCCGGCGGGTAGGTGCGGTCGATCCCGCAGCCAAGCACGGCGACGGTTCGACCCTGCGCCGCCATCGCGCCTCGGTGAGCGGCCGCATCGATGCCGCGGGCCAACCCGCTGACGATGGTGACCCCGACCGCGGCGAGGTCGCGAGCAATCTCTTCCGTCATCAATCGGCCGGTCGGCGTCGCACGGCGGCCTCCCACGATCGCCACCGCCACGTCATCGTGGTTCAGCGGCGCGCCGGAGAGATACAGCAACGGCGGTGGATCGGCGATGGCTTTCAGCCGTTCCGGATACGACCGATCGAACAGCGTCAGCACTAGTATCCGACGACGCTCGACGGCGGACACCTGACGGTCGATGCGGCGGCGTGTCGCCGAATCCGGCCCCCGGACGATCCGTTCGGCGAGGTCGGGACTGCAGCCTTGTTCAACAAGATCCGCTCCCGAGGCGATCACAATCCGCTCGGGCGATCCAAACACCCCGACGAGTTTCAACAGGGTCCGATCGCCCACCCCGTCGATCGCCTGAAGCGTCAACCATGCCGTCAAATGTGCGGAATCCATGGTGCCGGCTCGACAGGGCCTCCGCGGCGGCCGTCAAAGCACCACGAGATCATACTGCTCGAGATGCAAGTGATCGTCGGGTGTGATGAGAATTTTTGCGGAACAATCGCGTTCAAGGTTCTCGACGCCGGTTCGCTCTTCATCCTGTAGCACATCGGCGACGGCGGGATGCGTGCCCACCACGATTCGCTGATGGTCCGCCGCTTGTCCGATCCGGCGTATCTCCCGAAAAATCTCATACGCCACGGAGGTGGGGGATTTCGTGTACCCGCGGCCCTCACAATAGTGACAGGGCTCCGACAGCGAGCGCAACAAGTCCTCGCGCACACGCTCGCGGGAAATTTCAATCAAACCGAGGTCGGAAATTCGTGAGACTCGCGTTCGAGCCTTGTCCGATGCCATGGCATCGACCAAGGCATGGTAGACCTTGTCCCGGTTCTTCTCTCGTTCCATGTCGATGAAGTCCACGATGATAATGCCGCCGATGCCGCGCAGTTTCATCTGATAGGCTACTTCTTTGGCCGCTTCGAGGTTATTGCGGAGGATCGTCTCTTCTTGATCCCGCTTCCCGACGAATCGACCGGTATTGACGTCAATGACCGTCATCGCCTCGGTGTGATCAATGACCAGGTAGCCGCCCGACTTGAGCCACACTTTCCGGCTCATGGCCCGGGAAATTTCCTGTTCCACTCCCAGGTGATCAAACAAGGCCTCGTCCTTATCGTAGAAATGAATGCGGGTGGTCTGCTCCGGTGAAAACCGCTGGACAAAATCTCGAATCGCTTCGTACTCCTCCCGCGAATCGATCCACAAGCGATCCACCTTCTTGCCGAAGAGGTCCCGGACCACGCGAAAGCTCAAACTCAAGTCGGTATGGAGCAGTGCCGGTGCGCCGTATTTCTCCCGATTCGTGAGAATGTCCTGCCAAAGCACGTGCAAGAAATCCACGTCGGACTTGAGCTCATCTTCCTTCACTCCCTCGCTGACCGTCCGCACGATGTACCCGCAGTTCGGACGACGGACCCGCCGCATAATGTCTTTCAGTCGGGCACGCTCCTCATCCCGGGCGATCCGCCGCGATACGCCGATGTGTTCGACGTTCGGCATGAACACCAGATACCGGCCGGGGAGGGACACGTAGGTCGTCACCCGCGGCCCCTTGGTACCGATGGGCCCCTTGGAAATCTGCACCATCAACTCCTGCCCTTCCGTCAGCAATTGCTCGATCGGCTTCGAACTCTGCCGTTTTGGGCGCAGGAGATCCGAATCTTTTTCGTCCTCTTCCGCATCGACCAGCATGTCCCCCGGTTCGGCGTCCATTGACAGATCGGACACGTGCATGAATGCCGCCTTCTCAAGACCGATATCGACAAACGCCGCCTGCATGCCGGGTAGCACCTTGGCCACCTTGCCTTTATAAATGTTGCCGACAAAATCCTTATGCTTAGCGCGGTCCCCGAACAGGTCGGTGACTACGCCATTGTCCAGCACCGCCACGCGCGTTTCTTCCCGCGCCACCGTAATGGCAATCTCAATTCCCATACAAACTCCTTTGCGCTCAAGCCCCGGAGCACCCTGGTAAGCGATGACGGGCGAGTCGCCACGACCATCCGATCACCACATGCAACTCCTCTGCGGCTTTCACTATTTTTTTGCTTCACACAGAGCGGTGCAAAGGCACCGCCCTCAATAAAATAAACTCAATCGCCTTCGCTTGACGTTGAGCAGCAGCCCTAACGACGCCATCGTCATGATCGTGGCGCTCCCTCCATAACTCATCAGCGGCAATGGAATCCCGACGATGGGGAACATGCCTGCCGTCATGCCGATGTTGATCACGACACAAAAGCAGAGCATGGCGACGATGCCGCCCGCCAAGAGCGCCCCCAGTTGATCCTTTGCCTTGGCCGCAATCTCGAGCGAGAGCCAGATCAGGGCCACAAATAGCACCAAGAGCGTGAGAACCCCCAAGAATCCCCATTCCTCCGCATACACGGCGAACACAAAGTCGGTATGTCCCTCGGGCAAGAACTTCAGCTGGCTTTGCGTGCCCCCATACAAGCCTTTTCCCATGAGTTCACCCGACCCGATGGCAATTCGCGATTGCAACGCATGGTACCCTTTTCCACCTGGGTCATACTCCGGATCGACAAATGCCATAATGCGCTGTCTTTGGTAATCGTGCAAGGACCCCCAGACCCCCTCCCAGGCAAAGGGGAACAGCATGACCGAGAACAGGAGCATCACCCCCAGTGCCTGCGAGCGGACTCCCACGAGGAGCAGCATCGCGGCGTACACGGCCAAAAAACTTAACGCACTGCCGAGATCCGGCTGTTTCAGGATCAGGAGCAACCCCGGCAGCATCAAGAGTCCCGGCACGATCACCCGTTGTAACCAGCCAAGACGGGGCGCCTTGGAGTAGTAATGCGCCAGCACGAGAATCAGCACCAGCTTCGCAAACTCCGATGGTTGGAAGCTGAACGGTCCCAAGGCAATCCAGCGTTGCGCACCCTTGGTCGTTCGCCCTTCCACCAGCACAAACGCCAGCATCAGCAGGACGATGGCGTACGCCGGATAGGCCAGGCGCGCGATTCGATGGTAGTCGGACACCAACATCACCAAAAAGGCCACGGCCCCAAGGGCAATCCAGGCAAGTTGTTTCACATAGTAGGGGGCCAGGCCCGCATGTTGTCCATGGGTGACGCTGTGGATCGACAAGACACCGATCGCGAGAATGGCCGCCACCAGTGCCAGATAGCGGAAATCAAAGTTATCAAAGCTCCGGTTATCAATCAGTCGATCGATCATGGTGGTTATTCCCGCAACCTGGGAGTGCCTTCGGACTGTCCCGGGTGGGAGGTGATGAGCGGAGCGTGCGGCTTGAGACTCATATAGGTTTCAATGACTTCCTTCGCCAAGGGGGCGGCGACGGCTCCTCCGTGCCCCATATGCTCAGCCAGCACGGCCACGGCGATCTTTGGCGTATCGACCGGGGCAAACGCGACGAACCAGGCATGATCACGAAATCGCTTAGGGATATCCTTCTCGGGTCCAGTACGGAGCGCCGCGACTTGCGCCGTCCCGGTCTTCCCGCCGATAGTCACCACCGACGATTTCGCCCGTGTCGCGGTTCCGACGCTGACGACATCGGCCAGCGCCTGCTTGATGACCCGGAAGGTTTCGGGTCTGGCGTCCACTTTTCCGCGCGGAACAGCCGGAAACTCTTGGAGGCGTCCGGTCGTGCGATCCATCACCGCTTGCACGAGCCGGGGACGAAAACTCACTCCGTCGTTCGCCACGGTGCCGATCATGCTGGCCATTTGCAGCGGGGTCACGGTGACGTAACCCTGTCCGATAGACGCCGAAATGGTCTCGCCGGGCAGCCAGGCTTCGTTCTTGGCTTTTTGCTTCCATTCGGTCGACGGCATGATCCCGGGACGTTCAGAAGGCAGTTCCACGCCAGTGCCTTGGCCGAGTCCAAATTCCTTGCCGTATTCGGCGATGGTATCGATACCCATCCGCTGCCCGACCGTGTAAAAGTAGACGTCGCACGAATGGACGAGCGCGTTATGGAGATCCACGGCGCCATGCCCTCCTGCCTTCCAATCGCGATACAGCCGCCTCCCGAACTGGTACCCGCCCGTGCAATAGACCGTGCTGGATGGAGTCATCGTTTTCGTCTCCAGTGCAGCCACCGCCATCGGCACCTTAAACGTTGATCCGGGCGGATACTGTCCCTGAGCCGCTCGATTATTCAGCGGCCTCCCTTCGTCCTGCACGATCTCAACCCATTGTTTTGGGGTCAGCTCCCGCGACAACACGTTGGGATCGAAGCCCGGACGGCTGGCCATGGCGAGAATATCGCCGTTGGTTGGATCCAGCGCAACGATGGCCCCGTACTCTTCGCCCAGCAACCGTTCCGCGACCTTCTGGAGCCGCACATCGATGGTGAGATACAAATCGTTTCCAGCCTGCGGCTTGTCCACTACTCTGCTCGTCTTTTCGTGGCCCAGGGCGTCCACCTCGACACTCTTTTGGCCGATCTGACCGCGCATGTGGCGATCAAAGGACTTTTCGATCCCGTACTGGCCCATCACGCTTCCTTGGTGCAGGTCCGAGAATTCGGGCTTCTCCAGCTGCTCGGCCGAGATCTCGCCGACATAGCCCACCAAGTGCGAGGCGAGCATCCCGCCGGGATAATTGCGTTGCGATTCGACCTGGATCATGACCCCTGGCAGCTCGAGGCGCTGGGATTCAATCACCGTGGCGTCCCGAAGCGTCAGTCGATCCTTGACCTTGCGCGGCAGCAATTTGCTGCCTTTTCCCGTGAGTTTCTTCCGCACCAGTGCAGGATCCAAGCCAAGCAAGTCCGTGAGTTTCTGAATCAAGGCTTCGCGGTCTTTCACGTCTTCCAAGGTCACGTACAAGCTAAAACTCGGGACATTATTGGCGAGCAGGACACCATGCCGATCGAAAATCAGTCCACGCGCCGGTTCCAACAGCACGGATCTCGTCCGATTGTTTTCGGACAGGTCTCGATAATACCCGCCCTCGCGGATTTGCAGGTGCCACAAGCGGAGACCGAGCAGCGCCACTACCAGCAACAAGCCCGCGCGAAGGATTGCCAACCGTCGTTGCAGTTCTCCAAGTTCCACGTCTGGATAGGCCGATGACATGCGTCCCCTCTGATCCGCCATTAGATCCGCTGGTCGAACGCCCACCGCTCCATCGCCGGCCGATCCCACGCCAGCCAATAGACGAGGGCCCCCACCACAGCATCGAAGCAGGCTTGCGGAAGCACCACGGCGCCAACGGCCCACCACAGATCTTGGTCCTCGCTGAGGCGGAGCGCGGACGCGGTGGCGATTCCGGCGGCCGTTGAGGCGACCACCAGCGTCAAGACGACCACCAGCGGCGTCAGATGCGCGAGCTGTCGGCCGATCGCCCCGGTAAGCAATCCGACGCCTCCTTTAATCAGCATGCTGGCGCCGACCTCCTCGGCCGAAAAGAGACTCATGACCCAGCCGATCATGAGACCGGCGAGCAGGCCGTCCAATTCCCCGCCCAAGAGGCCGATCAAACACACCGCCACCAATCCCAAATCAGGCTTCACATTCCACACACTGAGGTAGGGAAGCACCACCGCCTGCAGAGGCACCAGCATGACGAGGAGGACCGTCCAGCGCAGTGTTTTCATGGTGTCGGCTTGCGCGCCGGCCCTCCAAGACGTTCGTCCTCCGAGGGCACGAACGGGGATTCGATGACCAGCACTTCCTCCACACGATACGGATCGACATCGGGCGTGAGTTCGGCGGATTGGAACAACGCCCCTTCTTCCCGGTCGATCTTCGTGATCGTGCCGATGGCCAGTCCGCGCGGAAAGCCGCCCACCAAGCCTGACGTGACGACACGATCGCCGTTCCGCACGTTCGACAGGAGCGGAATGTATTTGAGATGGGCCAGCCCCTGGAGGGTGCCTTCCACAATGCCTTCATCGCGCGTGCGCTGAATGAGTCCAGGGATCGCATTGTTGGGATCGATCACGAGCAACACCACCGAGGTGACCGCCGTGGTCTTGACGATGCGACCGACCACCCCGGCCGGTGTGATGACTCCCATATCCGGATGAACCCCGTCCCGCTCGCCTTTATTGAGAATGATGGTGCGATACCAGGTGCCGGTATCCCGGCCGATCACTTGGGCCGCGATCATGACGGGAAGGGCTTGGGATTTAAACTCCAGCAGCGCCGTCAATCGTTCAGTCGCCGCGGCGGCTTCGCGTAATTGAGTGTTCTGTCCCTGGAAAAATTCGAGATCTCTGCGCAGTTGCCGATTTTCGGCTTCCACTTCCTGGAGAGCCAGATACCGGCTCCAGAGGCGGCCGATGCCGTCATGGATCCCGGCCACGCCCTCAAGCGGCCAGCTCACAATCCAGCCGACCGGACCTCCCAACTGTTGGAACACGCCTTGGGTTTGTTTCGGCAAAAGGAGGAAGCCGAGCACGAGCACGACGGTGATGGCGAGGGCGAACCGCCTCGCGTTGTAGGATACGCGCAAATTGACCATCCACATGAGGGATGGGAACCTTTACCGGAGGCTGTTTGCCTGAGACATGACCGACACCTTCCTGAGCAGATCCAACTCGTCCAGAATTTTGCCCACTCCGAGCACGACCGACGTGAGCGGATCGTCGACGGTGATGATCGGCAAATTCGTTTCCTCACGGAATCGCGTGTCCATCCCTTTCAGGAGAGAGCCTCCACCGGTCAAGACAATTCCCCGGTCGATGATATCGCCCGCCAATTCCGGCGGCGTGTTCTCGAGCGCGACTTTGATGGCATTCACAATCGTCCCAATGGGCTCCTGCAAGGCCTCGCGGATTTCCGCATCGTCGATCACCAGCGTGCGAGGGATGCCGGAGATCAGGTCCCGTCCCTTGATCATCATGGTCTTACGGTCTTCAAACGGATACGCGGAACCGATTTCAAACTTGATCCGCTCGGCCATATGTTCGCCGATCAGCAAGTTATATTTCTTCTTGATGTAATTCATGATCGCATCGTCCATCCGGTCCCCGGCGACTTTGACCGATTCGCTGTACACAATGCCGCCCAGCGAGATCACGGCGATATCGGTGGTTCCGCCGCCCACGTCGACGACCATGTTGCCCGAGGGCTCGGTGATCGGCAATCCCGCTCCAATCGCCGCGGCCACCGGTTCTTCGATCAGATAGACCTCGCGCGCGCCGGCCAATTCGGCCGAATCACGAACCGCTCGCTGTTCGACCTGGGTGATGCGCGACGGCACCCCGATGATGATCCTCGGCCGGACGAACGCGGATCGGTTGTGCGCTTTGCGAATAAAATGTTTCAGCATCTGCTCGGCCATTTCGAAGTCCGCGATCACGCCTTCCTTCATCGGACGGACCGCGACAATGTTGCCGGGCGTGCGCCCCAGCATCTTCTTCGCGTCCGCGCCGACGGCCAACACTTTCTCGCTCTTTTTTTCCACCGCCACGACGGACGGTTCGTTCAGCACGATGCCCTTCCCATGCACATACACCAGCGTCGTTGCAGTCCCTAAATCGATCGCCAGGTCATTGGAGAACCACCCGAACACGTCTCCCGGGAACCCCACGGCTTTTCTCCCTTCATCATTGGCTCGGCAATCACTCGCCCAGCCTGAGCTTCACTTCTAATCAGGAACGGCGAAGTGACCGGCATCCAAGACTTGCGTCCTCGCAACCTCGTCACCAAACCGTCGCCCCTGCTCATTTCCTACGACCAAGAGAGCCTCAAACGCAAGAATCGCGGCCGACACGATCCACCCCACGTACGGCACGGCAAACGCGATCTGCGCCGCGCCGAACGGCAAGTTACGGATAATGGACTCACGAAACCCGGCAGGTTCCCGGAGATCGACGCGCAGCGTTTGGAGACCGACCAATCGCTTTCCAATGCTTTTTCCGCTCGCAAATCCGTCCGCAATCAAGATGTACGCCAGACCGGAAAGAAAACCAACTGGAGGTGCGATTTGGGTTGCAGCGGCCACCACGAACAAATCGATCAGCTTGGCAATAAATCGGTTGAGGACATGGGCCTTCGGGTATACGGTCCTCTCGAGTGCCTTCGCGGATGGCCCTTCTCCTGTCAAGCAATCTCCTTCTAATTAGTGGCAAAGTATAACAAAGTCGGTCATGTTGCACAAACAAAGAGCCTTCTTTTTTTATACCGGGCCGCCGACGATCGCAGGGTCTCCCTCTGGACTTGCACCGCCCGCGCCAGTCGACGGTCAACTTGCCTTCATCTTTGGCGCTCAGTACAATCCCCCTTTATCAAGAACTTTTGAGAGGATTGACATGATCAAGGTCATGCGGGAGGCATCCCACAATCATCCGTGGCTCCTCAAATCCATTATAGGCGTCTTGGCCATCGCCTTTGTGATCACCATGGGGTGGTGGGGCTTTGGCGAGCAGAGCGGCAATGCCGTCGCCTACGTGGGCGAGTTGACCGTGTCGCGCGACGAATTCCGGCGGGCATACGAAAATATGTACCGTCTGTATAAAGAAAAGGTACCCGGCGACTTTAAGGACGAAACGATCAAACAATTCGTCATTGAGCAACTGGTCGACAATCGGCTCTGGCTCATCGCCGCCAAAGACATGGGAGTGACGGTCTCGAAGGCGGACCTGCGGGACATGATCGTGCAAATTCCTGACTTCCAGAAGAACGGGGTCTTTGATCCTGACCTCTACCAACGGCTCCTCTCCGCCAATCACTTGACTCCGGCGACGTTCGAAGCGGCGCAAGAGAAGGAGATTCTCGGGAATAAAGCCCGTCTGCTCGTGCGCGATTCGGTTGCACTCACACCTTCCGAACTCGCCGAAGGCGAGTCGCTGATGGCGCGGCCGCCAGATGCCGACCCCGCCAAGGCCGCCGGCGCCAAGGAGCGGGTGCTGCAGGACATGCTCTTCCAGAAGCAGCAGCGGGCCTTGATGGCCTATCAGGAGTCGCTCAAGACGACCGTGCCGATCAAGATTCATCGCGAATTGCTCTGACGCCGCACCTTTGCAGCCCCGGCATCACAAGACCAGCATGGCGTCGCCGTAGCTGTAAAATCGGTACCGTTCCTGCACGGCCTCTTCATAGGCTCGTCGTACCGGCTGCACGCCGGCAAATGCCGACACCAACATCAGCAGCGTCGTGCGCGGCAGGTGAAAATTGGTCATAAGCCCATCGATCGCCTTGAACGAGTATCCCGGCGTGATGAACAACCGGCTGCTGCCCGACATGGGTACGACCTGTCCCGAGGCCTGCGCCGCGGTTTCCAGCGCCCGCACGACGGTCGTGCCCACCGCCACGACCCGCCGGCCGGCCTGCTTTGTCCTGGTGACCGCATCGGCGCTGTCCGCGTTGATCTCCACACGTTCGTCACCCATCCGATGATCCTCCACCCGCTCCGTCGATACGGGCTGGAACGTCGCGGGCCCGACGTGGAGCGTCACCGTCGCGAGTTGAATCCGGCGGCGACGCAATGCAGCAAGCAGCTCGGGCGTGAAATGCAGCCCGGCGGTCGGCGCCGCGATCGCCCCTTCCTCCTTCGCAAACACGGTCTGATACCAGCCATGATCTGCCGTCGTCGAGGCGCGCTTGATGTACGGGGGCAGCGGCATTTCGCCTCGTTCTTGAAACAAACGTGAGACGGAGACACCGTCCTCAAGCGTAATCCGCGTTCCACCGGCGTCACGTTGCACGACCGTCGCCCGCATGTCAGGACCGAACAGGATGGTCTGGCCGACTCGGCACTTTCCTTTAACCATGATTTCCCAGATATTCCGGCCAAGATCCCTGACGAACAGCACGCTTACCGGCGTCCCGCTCGGTTGTTTAACTCCGATCACTCGTGCCGCTCTTACTTTCGTGTCGTTGACGACCACGAGATCACCCGGTTCCAGCAGCGCGGGCAAGTCATGGACATGGCGATGGACGATCCGACCGGTGCTCCGATCGAGCACCAGCAGCCTGGCACGATCCCGAGGTAGCACCGGCTGTTGAGCCACCAAGTCTGGACTGAAGGCAAAATCGAATTCCGAGAGATGCATCAGGAGGCAGGGAGGGGCGGCATTTTTGTCAGTGACGCGTTTTGGAGTTCCGTACCGGGATAGTAATACCGTAGGATGCTGGAATAGGAATAACCCAGCTCCGCGAGTTCTTTTGCACCCCATTGGCACAAGCCGACGGCATGGCCGGCGCCATACCCCGAGAGCACGACCTCCCGACCAATCGACTCAATCGTGAATTGGGTGCTCGGCACCACCGTGTACCCAACCGCTTTGCGCAGTTCCTCTCCCCGAAGAATCAGTTCGCCTTTGGAATGGAGGATGCGCAAGGTCGCCACGCGCCCGGCCCGACTATAGGCGAGCGGCGTGATCGTGGCGATGGCGCCCACGAGAAAGCCTTGGCTGCGCAGGTTCTTCTCCAACGTCTCGACTTTGAACGACGCTTTCCATTGATAAAAGGGGGACTCCAGATCAAATGGACACTCCACTCCCTTTAAGTAGGGCAGGTCTTTGGACCAGACGATCACGGCATCTTCCGTAATCCCGGCCGCCGTCGAGGAAAATGCGGCATAGATCGGCGCTCCCTGATACGTGACCACCAGTCCCCTCGTGGATTCGACCGCCTCCACGACTCGGGCATCCATTCCCTGACGGCCACGGTACACTTGGTCCTGGATGGTGGCCGCCACATCATAATCGCGGGCCGCGCTGAGCATATGCTGGTACAACGCATAGGTCCTGGCGGCCACGGCCTGCACCTTCAGCATTTCCGGGTGCCAGGCCGAATTGACCTCCGCCGGCACAACGCCCTTAACATACTCCTCCAAGTCGACCTGATTGATTACCAAGACACCAGTTCCTCGGCGCACCAGATGAATCGATCCGCTTACCTGCAGCGCATTCTTTTTGTTCGGATTGCGCGGCAGCATGAGGGTGAGATCATGGTCTCCGGCCCGGATCTTTAGATGATCCCCGGACATGCGGGTCCCATTCAGCAACAAAATGGGACCACGCACCTCCACCCGCAACGAAGCCCGAAAGAAATAAGCCCGATCCTGCGCGTCTGTCACCCAAATGATCTTTTCCGAGCCCACTTCAAGCCGGTGGACGTCCGAAGCCAATAAGACGCGAATCGCCTGCCCCGATTCTGCGGGCGACGTCACCACGCAAACCAGCCACATGGCCACGACAAGCAGTCCGAGTGGTCGTTTCATCGTCGAAGGAACCATCCTAGAAGCAACAATAGCAGACTGAGGAGCACACTGAGGAGCAGGCTGGTCGCAATTGGGAAATAAAAACTGACGTTATCCCGTTTGAAGGAGAAATCCCCAGGCAGCCGTCCCAGCCAGCTGACGACACTCCCCAGGCCGGGGACCCGGTCGGCTGCCAGGAAGAGCAGCCCGAGGGCAGCGATCCCGGCCCCGATGCCGATCAATAGTTTGCCGATCGCGCCCCATTCTGACATGGTGCCCCGCTCCAGGAACTGCTCGGCAAAGACCTGATTCGGTCACCTGCTACGCCTTCACCAGGTATTCGGCGATCTGGACGGCATTCAACGCCGCCCCTTTGCGCAGGTTGTCCGCCACCACCCAAAGGTTCAACCCATTGGGGATCGACTCGTCCTCGCGCACACGTCCGACATACACCTCGTCTTTGCCCGCCACAGCGAGCGGCATGGGATAAAGTTTGTGCGCCGGATCATCGTACACGAGCACACCGGGCGCCTCAGACAGGATCGCGCGAGCTTCGTTCGCCGACAGCTTCTGCTCCGTCTCGATGTTCACCGCTTCGGAATGCCCGACATAGACGGGAACCCGTACCGTGGTCGCGGTCACCTGAATCGTCCGGTCGCCCATGATCTTTCTGGTCTCATTGACCATCTTCATTTCTTCCTTGGTATACCCGCTCGGAAGAAAGTCGTCGATCTGCGGAAGACAATTAAATGCGATCTGATAGGGGTAGACTTTCGGTGTGGCTTCCTTGAAGCTCAGCAGGTCCTTGCATTCCGTCATCAACTCATCCATCGCGTCCTTGCCGGTTCCCGAGACCGACTGAAATGTGGTGACCACCACCCGTCTGATTCTCGCCCGATCATGCAAGGGCTTGAGTGCGACCACCAGTTGAATGGTCGAGCAATTGGGATTGGCAATGATGCCCTTATGAAGCGCGATGTCATGGGCGTTGACCTCGGGCACCACCAGCGGCACGTCGGGCTCCATCCGCCAAGCCGCACTGTTGTCGATGACCACCGCACCGGCCTTGGCAGCGATCGAGCCAAACTCCCGGCTGATCTCCGTCCCGGCGGAGAACAAGGCCAGATCGACTCCGGCAAAAGAATCTTTGGTGAGCACTTGTACGGGAATGGTCTCGCCGCGAAACGTGATGGTTCCTCCAGCAGAGCGGGTGGAAGCCAATGGAAGCAACGTCCCGACCGGAAAGGCTCGCTCTTCCAGTACCTCGATCATCTCGGTGCCGACGGCTCCCGTCGCGCCGACCATGGCGAA
>CAYQDJ010000079.1:0-7933 GCA_964416255.1 uncultured Nitrospira sp.
AATGTGTGCGATGAAGTCATTGAGATATTGCGAAGGACCTCCTCACGAATCCAGGATCGCATGAAGGGGATTGCAGATTATGTGGCAGTCAGCCGCTCACCTCAACAATTCGAACCGTGTCACATCGCGACAGTGGTTGAAAGCGTCGCGAAGTCTTTGCGATTGCTCGTGGAGCAGAAAGACATCGCGCTGCGCATCGAAGGCCTCGACACATTGCCACCCATTATGGCCGACCAGAATAGGCTGTATTCAGCGCTTTACAACCTGATTCACAATGCCATTCCCGAAGTCCCCCCCCAAGGCTCCATTACGATCCGTGGTCGCCATGAGCCGGCGAATAATTCGATCGTACTCACTGTTCAAGACACAGGCCGGGGAATGTCGCCGGAGGTCCGCGACAGTCTCTTTACGAGTCGCGTGATGAGTCGGAAAGCCGGCGGGACAGGATTGGGCACCAAGATCGTCAAAGATGTTGTCGATGCCCATCGTGGTCAGATTGCTGTGGAAAGCCAGGAAGGACACGGCACCAAGTTTCTGATTCGATTGCCGCTGCACCCGCCCGCTTCCCCAAGTACGCCTGCGCAGTCTGTAGCCTGAAGATGAGGGCCCAAGGCAGGCTGCTCGAACGACCTCCCGAGCACATGCGCACGGCCACGATAGAGCTATCTCGCAACCGAAGACTTCACACTTGCGGGATCGGCGGTCGCACCGGCGGATTCGGAGGAGGCGGTTGCGGGTCAGGCACCGGTGGCCGTGGAGGCGGAAAAGGATCCGGCTCAGGCGGTACGGGGTCTGGACCAGGATTAGGTCTTTCGCCAACCATATGCATCGATAACCGATAACAAATGGAATTAACCTCGTGTAGCTAGGCCAACCCCTGGTTGCCCGGCACATAAAACTCTATTCCTTGTGATAGTGTGTTTCGACTCATCTGTTTGGATGATATTCTGCACCATGGTCGAATAACGAAGAGGAGGCACCATGAAAGCCATCGCTATTTGGGGTGGAATGATTTTGTTGGGGATAAGTATTGTAGTTGGATGTGAATCTAAGAAAGATGAGCCTCAGCAAACAGGTGAGCAGAAAACTCCGGGCGCCACGCCGGCCGGGGTAGAAGCGGCCGTCATGGCTCCGGCTGCATCGCCTGGTCGCACCCAGAATGACGAGGGAGTAGGACATTATCAGCAGGGGCACTGGGACGTGGCCGATGGACACTTCCGCAAGGCGATCGAAGCAGACCCCAACTTGGCGGAAGCCCATTTTAACCTGGCGCTGGCACTCGACAAGCAGGGGAAGCATGAGGACGCGACCACACATTTCAAAAAAGCGGCAGAGCTTGCCCCTACCAATGTGCAAATTACACAATCTCCCATTCTCAAAAAACACATAGGAATGTAGTCAGTGATTTAACTTTCTGGCCCTCAGCGCTCTTTTTCAGCCCAAGGCATACCGGATCGGAGGGCGTGGCGCTGAAGTCCGACAGGATGGGTTCCCACTAGGAGCTCGGAAAGATGCACGGCGATGGTCCTGCCGAACACCTCGTGGCCCAGCTCGTTCAAATGCGCGCGGTCAGCAGCTAACACATCATCGCCGCGATTGTTCGCTGCCTGCATCGCTTCAGCCGCGTCGCCCAAGAACGTGATGCCATGATGCGATGAGATTTGCGTGAACGCTTCCGTATACGGTTCTCTGGCGTTGCAGCTTACCGCCACGATCGGGAGGTTTCCGACGCGAGCACGCACCATGCCCATCAAGTCATCCGTGACCTCCAAGGCCCGCGCAAATGCCTCGACATGCCCGTCTTGTTGTTCGATGATCCCTTCCACGGTTCCACTCGGCGCAAGGGCGTGTAATTTGTCCCACCGGCTAAAGAGCATGGTCAGGAAGCGAGAGTGTCGGTACGCCCAGTCTCTGACTGGCACGAGCGACTCTTTCGGAATCTGATAGACAATCTGTTTATTGACCCAGTACGGCCTGCGCCGCCCATTATTATTTTCCCGACTCATGAGTTCGAGGATAGGGTCATTATTAATAAAATCGTTTGAACAGTATTGCCATAACAGAACATCGGGTTTGATGAGGTCTATGAACTCATTTAGGATCATATACTCCTGGAGTGTCCCATAGCCCCCTACCCCATAGGCAAAGACGTCTGCATTCATCAAGGTCTGGAGCACCGAGTAGTACGTTTTGTTGTCTGAGGCATCGATGGCCTGCGTGAACGAATCCCCCAGGACGAGTATTTTTGTCCGCCTGGAGTCTAGATCTCCGAATAATCGGAATCCCCACTCATTTTGCGAGCGATTGATGAGATAGACTTGACCGCCGGCCGTGTGCCCTTCCACCTGCTCGCGATAGTCAGTTGCTGCTTTCCAGCCCAGTGTTTCGTCGAAGATCGTGTGACCGGCATGGATTCTTCCAGATCGATCAAAGCCATACTTTTTCAAGTGCCACAAACGCAATGCCACTTCGCCCAGACAGAACAACACGAGCAACACGAGCGTCGTCACCATACCCGTCGCAATCACTTTAGTCGTTTGGGTCATGTTTTTCTTCCAGTTGGCGACGCCAGCGGCACTCAAACATGTAGAACTGCCAATTGAAAGAGCAAGCCAGGGCGAAGCATGAATGATACACGCCTGTACATGAAGTCTCTCCGGGCTTCTCCCCAGCGGATCAACATAAAAATTCTGGTGGGCGACGAAGGCAACGCATGCTCCTTTCCTTTTGCCAAGTGCGTGGAAACCGCTTCATCATCCGCTTGAAGCGAGAGGTGAACATAAGCTGATCGGCAACTGCTGTCGCACTCGCCTTCTCTCTCCTCCCACTTCCGGGGTACTTCCTTTGTGGACCTATTCGCCGGCCGGCCCGCCGTGTTCATATCGGGGATACCCAATGCATCGGTCGACGGCGCCAGTCGCACAGGAAACGGACAATGGCCACCATCCTCGTCATTGACGATCACCCATCCATCCGCGCCCTCCTTCGCATCGTCCTGGAAAATGCCGGGCATCAGGTCCTCGAAGCAGCGAATGGACGCCTCGGGCTCGACATCTACCGGCAACACCACGTCAATCTGGTCATCACCGA
This sequence comes from uncultured Nitrospira sp., assembly GCA_964416255.1. GTDB lineage: Bacteria > Nitrospirota > Nitrospiria > Nitrospirales > Nitrospiraceae > Nitrospira_D. The sequence goes on from CAYQDJ010000079.1 coordinate 3,091, forward strand.
CATCGACATGCCGGAGATGAACGGCTTGGAGCTGATGTTGGAACTCACGAGGCACTTCTTGAACGTGAAAGTGATCGCCATCTCCGGTTGCGTCGAGAACCGACGCGCGTGGCAGGTGGCCAAGCTATTGGGCGCTCGCCAAACGCTCCAAAAGCCATTTGATGTTAAAAACTTGGTAAGTATGGTTAACTACGATTTACTGCATTGATGACCAACGGAGCGCGTCATGCCGACGACGGGTCACCCGGAGACAACGTCGAGCCACCACCAGAGCCGGTCTCCGGGCTCGCAATTGCTCACCAGCCGAAATTTCGGATTCTTGTTTTGGGGTCAATTGACCTCGCAGATCGGCGACACCCTCAACCGCGTGGCCTTGCTCGGTTCGGCTCCTGTTATGGTTCCGTAAACACGCCCGATCCCGCCGTGTGAGGGTAACTCCTGAATGCACCCCCTCGGATCGGGAATGTCTCGAAGCATGCCGATCGACCGCCCCGACCGCTCACGATCGCAACGGAGGACCTCCGACGGGGTCACGGCTACTGGCAGAGGTCCCGGGGCCGACGAGAGCCATCGGGGTTTCTTCGACAAGATGCACACGTCCAGCCGTCTCCTGCACATGGACCACTCGATCGGCGAGACCGCGCAGGCCAACGAGCAGCCGCTGCGCATGCGCGGATCCCACCAGGCGAGAGGGACAGGGGCACACCAAAGAACAGCCGCTCATGCTCAGGGCACGGAGAGACTCCAACACACGATCCATCATGCGGTCGATGTCCCGATCGGACGAACGTTCTTCGGCCAGAGTTTCGAAAAGACCCGAAATGAGCGCGGAGCGGGCCTCATAACGGGCCAGCGCATCAGCCAGGCAGTTCGAAATCAATCGTTCCATTTGATGCCACGTGAAGGCTCGGGCGACATGCACCAGTGCCAACGCCTTTCTCGGTGCGTGCCGGCGTGTTCGGGCCACCCGCCCGATCACCAATGGATCAAACGAATGGGCCCCATCGAGATAGACCACCGGTGCGCCGGAAAGCGCGCGCGCTGCCGCGGCTTCAAGACCAATCGTCGAGACAACCGGAGTACCATCCACCACGATCAGCCGGTGGGTCCACAGGGAAAGCAGCGGGAGCAGATCCCCTGCCGGACGACCGCCCTCTTCCTTGGCAAGACCTGGCCGGACTTCCTGCCTGCGCCCGCGGCGAACGCGATCGAGCTCCAACCGGTGTCGTATTCCCACTTCCATCTCCGCAGCCACGCCTCCGCTCACCCGCAACAGCCTCCAGCAAACATGCTCCGTTGACATGCCGCCGACCAGCACCGGCCGCAGAGCGCCACCCGACTTTGCGCCAGGGCATCCACGCACTCGATGCGTTCATGGGCCATCATGCGGCATTCTGCGCAGAATCCTTCGCCAACACGCTTACCCTCGAGTATGGGCGATCGCATCATGGGTCACCTTCGTATTCGGACGAACTCGTCGATTGCAGACGTCCGACATATAGACACGGCGTTGCCTGGTTGCAATCAAGGTACCCCACAGCCGTTCGCTCATGGAGGCCCCTTTGACCTGTTGCAACATCCACTGCACATCCCGGAGCCGGCCGTTCAACACATCCACTGTCCGTTCCAAATCCTGTAACCGCTCTCGTTCGCTCATCCGCCCCATCACTCACCTCCTATTAGACCGCACAATGTCGAATCACGCCGATGACGATCCCTTCGATATGAAACTCATCGGTCGGGGACACGATGATGGGATCCATCGCCGCATTGGCCGGATGCAACTCAATGTGGGAATCTTTCTTGAAATACACTTTGATGGTGGCGTCACGATTCACCAGCGCCACCACGGTTTGCCCGTTTTTGGCCGTTTCCTGTTTCCGCACCACGACCAGATCCCCGGGAAGAATGCCGTCCTCCTTCATGGACTCGCCCTTGACCCGCAGGGCAAAGGTATCCCCGCCCCGCAGCATCGTGGAGGGCACGTCCACAAGTTCTACTTGCGGCACCACTTCGATGGGCGAACCGGCGGCGACAAGCCCGGCCATGGGAATTTCGGTCTTTCGCTGTAATTGCTCGATCGCCACCTGGACCATGCCGGGGATCCGCCGCATTCCGGCCTCATACCGCGCCACGGACACACGCGTTGTGTGTAAGGCGTCCGCAAGCTGCTGCTGCGTCAATCCCAACCCTTCCCGCACCCGCTTTAAGTCGGTGGCTTTCATGTGTAGCCAATGGTTACACACGAACGTCCTGGCTGTCAAGAGGTCCTTGCCAAAAAAATGGAGTTATGCTCAGGCACTCAAAAACCCTGTGAATAACTCCTTTACATTGGCGCATCCAGTCGGAGGTTTGCGTTTCCTCTCAATCGTGAAACAGCACGTTAATGTATGCTTGGATGTTTTTTTCTCCATCCCTGGGCTCTACCACAAGATCTGGTAGGTCGTCTGGATTCCTCTTCAATGATTAAAAACTAGGCAACCAGGTCAGTCTTTCGATGTTTTCAGGCACCGCTGCTATGAATTTGAGACTTGTTCACAGAGTTATCCACAGAAACTGGGGAGAATACAGAGGGCACTTCGACGTGCTAGTAGGAGGATAAGCTCGAGGTCACCGAGGTTTTGCAGGATGCAGACCCCACGTCTTACTGCCGGTCTTGGCAGGCGAGTCGATGGTACGAGACCTAATCTTTTCGTAAAGGCGGAACTGGATGACCAGCCATGGTCGCTGTCACTGCTGATGGTAGAGATCTCACGAAAGCTCACCGACGGGAGACCAAATGGACTGCACCGGCCTTGAAAGCGGCGACGACCGGGGTACCTATTGCCAAGTTCAGTTCGCTCAGCGCAGGTCTGGTGATCACGGCCGCCAGCAAGAATCCGCAATCGATGGTGACGCGGGCCAAGGCTCCGAGCAACGTCACGGCGCTCACCGTCCCGCGAAGATGATTTCTCGCGCTCGTTCCTGTGGCTCCAACGAGTTCCACCGTGACGTCTTCCGCGCGAATACACACAAATACTTCAGCGCCGACCTCATTTGAGGCCACGGCGGTGACCGCCACGGAGCCTACCTGCACCGTGGCCAGCCCGTCCCGCTCGTCGACGAGTTTCCCTTGGACCACCGTTTCGACTCCGACCACGCGTGCCACGTCGGCATCGGCCGGTCGGCTGAATACCTCTTGAGGAATCCCCACTTGCAGCAGGCGACCTTCGTGAATCACGGCCATGACATCGCCCAGCATCAGGGCCTCCGCCCAATCATGGGTGACAATGATCGACGGCAGCGACAACTGTTTGAGAAGACTCCTCAGTTCTCCTCTTAACTGCGCACGGGTCGGGGCGTCCAAGGCCGATAGCGGCTCGTCCAGCAGGAGGAGCAGCGGACGGGGCGCCACCGCCCGGGCCAGCGCCACCCGCTGCTGCTGTCCTCCCGACAATTCACGCGGTTTGGCCGCCTCCAGCCCACGCAACTGGAACAACTCCACCACTTCAGCCACTCGCTTCCTCCGGTCTTGGGACGACAGATGCCCCAGTCCATAGGCGATGTTCCCGGCGACGGTATAGGTGGGAAAGAGCGCATAATCCTGCGCCATATATCCGATGTGTCGCTCTTGCGGAGGAACGCGAATGCTCGCCTTCGTGTCCAACCAGATTCTCGACACAAATTGAATGGTCCCCTCTTCCGGCCATTCCAGCCCGGCAATCGATCGCAGGATTGTCGTCTTGCCCGAGCCTGACGGGCCGAACAGGATCAACACGGTCGAGGCTTCGACGGGATAACAAATCCGCGCGCGGATCGGCGTCCGCCCGGGATAGGTTTTCACGATGTCGATGGCTATTTCTGCGGCCATGCCGCCCACACGTTGCGATTGAAGGCATAGACGAGCAAGAGCACCGTATACGACACGATCAGGAGAAAGGCCGCGGTCTTCGCGGCGCCCGCATAGTTCAACGCCTGGACCTCATCATAGATATCGATGGACACGGTGCGCGTGACGCCCTCGATATTGCCGCCGACCATCAGGACGACGCCGAACTCGCCCAGGGTGTGCGCAAAACTCAGGACGACGCCGGTGATGAGTCCGGCCGGCGACAGCGGCACAATGAGCTTAAAGAACGTCTTCAGTTTGGAGAGTCCCAACGTCCAGGACGCTTCAATCAACTTCCGATCCACTTGATCGAAGGCCGAGGCAAACGGCTGCACGGCAAAGGGTAAGCTATACAGCACCGAGGCCAGGAGCAGCCCCTCAAAGGTGAAGGGAAGCGGATGGCCGACCAGATCAGTATACAAACGGCCGACCGGACTCTGCGGTCCGATGGCAACGAGGATGTAAAAGCCCAGCACCGTGGGCGGCAACACCAACGGCAGCGCCACGACTGATTCGACCAGAAACTTCCAACGCCAGCGGGAAAAGCTCACCCAGTAGGCAATCGGCAATCCGATCGCCAGCAACACCAAGGACGTGAGCACCGCGAGTTGGAGCGTCAGGAAGATGGCCGTCCAGTTCATGACCGGCCGCTCCGCATCTTCCCTCGGCGTGACCTTTCTCCTAACAGGTCAATCTTGAAATGCCGGCCTGCAGTGCCCACCCACTTTTTGACGACCGTCATCGGAGTGCCCGACCCCACTTGCATTCGCTTACTTCCCAATCATGACTTCCGTGGCTTTGACGGCGACCGTCACGGAGTCGTTGACCTTCAACCCCATCCCCTTGACCGACCCGTCCGTAATGGCCGCGACAAACTCCAGATTGCCGACCTTCACCACGACTTCGGCCATGGCCTGACCTTCCTTGATGCTCGTGACCGTGCCCTGAAATTGGTTGCGCGCACTGAGTTTCATG
>CAYQDJ010000079.1:8033-13422 GCA_964416255.1 uncultured Nitrospira sp.
TGTGGACATGCTCGAATAGCCCCGCATCTCGCCGTCACGCACTACGGTATAGCCGGCCGGGCACTTCCGATCGATCACTTTCAGCGCTTCCCTGCGATGCGGCGAACCCATGGGCCCTCCCCGATCCTCTTTGAAGAGGTAGCTCACCACGCCGCCGCGCTCAGTTTCATGGGTCAGGAGGACTGCTTGCGAACAACCGACCATGGCCAGTGCCCACAGGCAGAACAGGGCCATGAGTCGACGATTCATCTCACGGCCTTTCGAGGAAGCGATTTCCTACTCACGGTGCGACTCCATCATCCCCCGGCAAGACAAACCCATAACCTTTCATGACGGCCTTGGCCGCGGGCGTCTGAAGAAACTCCAGAAACCTCCGAGCGCTCGCCTGGTTCTTGGAGGCCTTCACGATCGCCGCGCCTTGATCGATCTTCGGATGCGCCTCTTGCGGAATCAGCCAAGAGGTCCCGGCGGTTTGGACCGTCGGGGCCAATGCAAGGGAGAGGGCGATGATGCCGATGTCAGCGGCCCCGGACTGGGCAAATTGAGCCGTCTGGGAAACATTCTCTCCCAGCACGAACTTGTCCTTCACCCGATCATACATCTTGAAGTGTTCCATGGCCGACACAGCCGCTCGGCCATACGGGGCATGTTTGGGATTGGCGATCGCGATCCGCTTGATCGACGGATCGAGCAACACTTCCATTCCCTTCGTCACGTCCAGTTTCGAGTCCTTCGGCACCCACAGCACAATCCGCCCGGTCGCATACTGATACAAGGAATTGGTGACCGCAAGACCCTCGTCGATCAGTTTCTTGGGATATCCGATGTCGGCTGAAAAATACACATCGAACGGAGCACCGTTCGAAATCTGTGAATAGAAATTTCCCGATGAGCCCAAGGAGAGTTTCACATGGTCGCCCGTCTGCCGTTCGAAATCGGCGACCAATTCCTTGAACGCAAAGTTCAAATCCGCCGCCGCCGCCACGGTTAACTCGCCTGCATCAGCCGACCGCGTCGTAACTAGGCAGGCAATCAGCGCCAAGCCGCAGAGAGTGGTCACGACCAATGTAGACGACATCCGTTCTCGAATGGTTCTCTGTATCATCGTAGTGTCTCCTTGCGGGTGCTCTCATAGTTCATGTATCTGCAGCTGGTTGTGACGCACCCTTGACCATTCATCCCATCAACTCCTCTCTGTGACGGACACTCCAAAATCGGTCCTCGACGTCAGAAGAACATGACGTCAGAAGAACATTTGGTACTGAATCCGGATCGCGTTGTCGATCAGCCGTCCGCCGACGGCATCGACAGGCACGGTACCGGACCCTGGCGGAAGCGGCGCGCTCCGTCCGATGGCATACCCTCCCGTTCCCATTTGTATATTGCTGTAGGTCACCATGATTTGGTGATCGTAGGTGCCGTTCAGAAACCAATTGAGCGAGACATCGGTTTGATGAACGAGATCGTCAGCCGCAAGCGTATCCGGATCCCAATAGGCAAAGCGCGCCGCCACTTCCAACGTACGCGGAATGAGGTAATACCCGCTCTGCACATACCACCCCATTGCATTCCCGATCCTTCCAGGGGCCGTGACCGTACAAGCGGCATTCATGCACGGCAACCCTTTGTCATGGAGAATGATGTTCTTGAAATAGAACTCGGACTGGAGCGAGAAGCCCCGATACTTGAAGATGCCGTCTACCGCCCAGGTACTGTAGTCAATGATGCCCCACCCCAATTGTCGCCCGTTGCCAAACGCGGCCAACTGGCGCCGGAAGTTGAGGTTGGCCAGATCGATGCCGATAAAGGAATTGTTGGATTGCGTATTGATCGCCGGATTATAGGAGTATCCCCCGCCGACCGCCAATTGCGGCGTTTCCGAATACACCAGATCGCCTTCACCATAGCCCGGACGTCCCAGCACATTCCATTGCAGGCGGGCCGTGAACATCAATCTATCCAGATCAATTCGCGGGTTAGCATTGAGGTTCCGTTGATTCACCGGACAGCCGGGCGGGGAAGGAAACGGATTGCCGCCGGTGGCGCCCCCGGGACAGTCCTGCGTAATCTGCTCGCTCAGGAAAGATCCGAATCGGTTGAAGGCGGGCCCGGCGCCATTGAACACACCCAGGTAATAATTGACTGGAAACAGTTCTTCATCGTTCATGATCGTAATGCCGAGATCACGGCGGTCAAGACCGCTGGCGGTAAAGGCATCCATCACCAACGCCCGTTCGGCGAACTGCATGGAAGCGGTGGAATTGATTTGCGCGCGATTGAAGAACACCTTGTACTGACCGAATTGGACATTCAGCCAGGGATTGTGCGTCGAAAACAATGCCATGTCGAACAGACCGAGCGATCCCGGAGCTTGGGCGTTTTCAGCCGTTTCGGCGCGCATCTGGATCAGATACTTGAAATCCGGGTCGAAGAGATGCCCCATGAAATACAAACGAGCCCGGCGCAAATTAAATTGGGATTGGGTATCAGGCGCGCGCACGGCCCGATAATCGCCAAAGACACCGAGCAGTTCGGGAAAATTCTTGGCATCACCGGGATTCCGCCAGGCCTGGTTGCGATAGCGCTGCGTGAACCGCATTTGCGTGCGGAAACGGATTTTCAGCAAGAAGGCATTGTCGTTGACGGAAATGTTGAAGCCGCGGTCATACCAAAGCTTGGAACTCGGTTGCATCAGGTATGTTCGCTCTTCCGATTCCCTCATCACTTGATCGAACTCTTCCTGCGTAATAATGCCCTGTTTGACCGACCGCTCCAGCAAGAGTCTCAAAGCAGGATCCTGGTCTTCGACAAACACATATCTCCCGTCTTTTTCGACATACTTCCCCCCACTCACCGCTTCAGTCGGACTGACCCATATGGAACTACCAATCAAGGTCGCAGCCAGCATCACGGCTCTGACAACCCAGCAAAGAACTCGCCCGTCATTCCGGCCGATCAGGCGCGCTTTTCCCCTATGCGGCGTCATGAACAGTTCCCTTCCTATCGGAAATCAATCTTGATTTTGTTGAATCGGCGACGAAACCCACAATTCGAAGGACTCATGGGGTAAGGGGCGCTTCGGGTGCCTTCAGAAAGGCTCGGAGGTCGAGGACTCGATCGCCAGTAGCGGGATCTTTGACCCAAAATCGTCCGGGCTCGAAATTCAGCAGATAGTCGCGCGGTGGCGGAGGCATATTGGGATACCGGTAGTAATATTCGTCTGTCTCTCGCCTTGGAACAAGAACGCGGAAGTGGTCGATGGTCATGTGCCACATCGGTTCATGGATGGCGATCCACCCCGATGTGGTTTCCTTGGTGTTGACCGGATTGAATCCGGGAGCCCTCAGCTCAAAGGTCACTCGCTCGTTCGGCCCGGCTTTTTCCAGCGCCGACGCCAAATGAGGGACGAGAAGATTCACCTCTTCCTCGCGAAACAGCGGGTGGGGAGGCGCTTCTTCAGCGAACCAGCGCAACGGCAGTTTCTTTTTCTCCCGAATCGAAAAACCATTCAGAATCGCCTTCAGTTCTTGCGCGCTCAGTTTGACCGGATGGGTGTAATTCACGGGTTCGACCTCCCGCTGAATCGCGACCAGCACCCGTGGATCTTCCTGCACCACCTGCGTGGTATACGGCCGCCTCGCGCATCCACCCGTGGTCAGCAGGGTTCCTAGTAGAACCCCGATCAGGACTTGCTCGGCCCGTTGTTTCAGCGTCCAGAACCGCATTTTCTCCAGCTCATTGTTGACCATGCCCCATCTCCATCCATTTAAGTATGAACGATTATTAGTCATCTATACTTGACACACGATCAAAAAAATTTCCGCTCACTCTATCTCCGATGCCGGCGCTTTCCGTCCTTCCCGTTCGGGGCCTCGGCCGGCGACACATAGCCGAGCGATCGCAAGATGGCTTGAGCGTCCTCGCCCTGCGTGAAGTCGATGAACTGTTGAGCGAGCATCCGATCAGGACATTCGTATTCCATGGCCAACGAATGAACGACGGTTTCGGTTGCGCCGGGAGTCTGAACCGCCGCGATCCGTATACGTTGCTGCTCCCGCACAGCCTCCGGTCCGAACACGATGCCCACATCGGCCTGCCCCCGCATCAGGTGATCGATCACGCCACGCGCATCAGCAGCGACATCCAGACGTCCCTTCACGGCTTCCCAGAGGCCCAGCGCCAGGAGCAGCGCTCGGCTCTTCTGACCCACCGTCGTCACCGCCGGATCGGCGATGACCACCCGCAGACGTCCATCCTGAGCAAGCGATTCAAAGGACGCCGGCGCCTCGACCACCGACTCCGGCGCCACCAGCACCAGCGGCTCCACGGCATACACTCGCCGCGACTCCGGCCGTATGTAGTTCTTGGAATCCAAACGAGTGAGCAACTCGTCCCCGCCCGGCGCGATGAGGTGAATCAGGCCCCGCCCGCGGTGGATGTTCACCATCAGGTTGTTTTCCATACTCGCGACCGTCCGGCGCAGATCTAACGCAGGTTCCACATGCAGCCGTACTTTCACATCCGGCCGCCGCGCTTCGAAGGCCTTCCCGATCGCCGCCAATGGCGCCTTCAGGCCGGGCGAGACCGCAATCACTAAAGACTCGCCTGCGGCAACCGCCGAGCCGCATAGAAGACTCATCGCGACGAGCGATCCGGATATAGCTCTCTTCATCCGTCCCATCATAGGCTCCAGCTTCCTTGCGATCTCTCTCGATTTCCTAGCCATGCAGACTTCTGATCGTTCCGGTTTCGCTCGTGTCATAGCCGCCGAGCGCTTCGACTTCGGTGCGGAAGGATCGGCTGACGATCGCGTCCAACAGATTGGAGAGACTTGGATGGGTCGCGAGAAAGGCGTTCGACGTCACCAAGTCATAGCGCGCATCCTGAATCGGGATGAATTCCAGGCCATGCTGATTGGCGGCCGCGCGCACGCCGATCCCCACGTCCGCCTGCCCTTCCTCGATCAGCCGCGCCACATGAAAATGGGACGTCGCGCTCCGCTCGTACCCGTGCACACGAGCGGATGGGACTCCCGCCCCCACCAATTGCCGATCGAGCAACGCCCGCGCGCCTGAGCCGACCTCCCGGTTGATGAGGATGATATCTGGACGAACCACGTCCTCGATCGATCGGATGCCTTTCGGATTCCCTTCCCGAACCAGAAATCCTTCCTCCCAGCTCGCAAAGGTCACGACCGTGAAGTCCTCGCCTTTGAGATGACGGCGGAGGTAGGGCAAATTGGATTCGCCGGACTTGGCATCGACCAGGTGCAGCCCGGCCATGTGCACCTCTCCCCGTTTTAGGGCGTCCAAGGCAGCCGCGCTCCCCATCGTCCATCCAACCACCGTGCTGGCTTCCCGCTTCCGGCGAAGATATTCGCCGGCCAGAA
>CAYQDJ010000080.1:0-13282 GCA_964416255.1 uncultured Nitrospira sp.
GGCAGGTTATTCTAGTCGTGCAGTTCTCACAGCTTGCCATGGCAAGAGACCTCCCCTTAATTCACTCCAGAAACGAGAAGTGGTTGCGTCCGAATTCTTTCAAAAGTGAGCACTTTTGACCAGCCGCCGGCCGACTAAGGGTCTATTCTCTCATAGAACCTCTCATGATTTTGGTTGAAGTGAGCTGAGGGAGTTCGGATCGGGGGCATTGCCATGAAACCTGAGTCGGCCGTCATTGATTGCATCCTCGATGCGATAGCCAGGGCACCCGGCTGTCGAATTGAAGATTTAGCCGGCCTTCTCCCCAGCCTAACGCTGCAGCAGGTCTACCTAACATTGGGTTATCTCGCCAGCAAGGGTCAACTGCGCCTCACGGTAAACGGCCAGGGAAGCTTCGCTGTCATGAGAACGTTACGATCCTTCAACTGATTCGACGCTACCGTTTTTTCTCCTTCCAATTCAATTCCAGGAAAAGGCCTCACACATGGCCACGCTTGCGGTGTCGTCATGCCCCTTCACACACTCATCTCTCCCTTCACCGCTCGCTGGATCGCCGAGTACAGATGTTCGACCGCGGCTTCTTTGCTCAAGAAACCGTCGGCGCCGGCTGTTTTCATGAGCGTTTGATTATTCCCGTTCGGATTCAAGGACAACCCAATCACAATGATGTGAGGATACCGAGCCTTGATCTCCTTCGTCGCTTCAATCCCATTCCGCTTCGGCATATTGATGTCCATGACGACGACCGACGGGAGCACGGCACCGACACACGCCAATGCCTCCTCACCGTCACAGGCTTCGCCCACGATTTCCACGTCGGCATAACTCTCCAGCATGCTTTTTAACCCCTGGCGGAACATCACGTGGTCATCGACGAGCAGGATACGGGACCTTCCCTGCATCCCCGCCGTCGGGAGCGGACGCTGGAGTTCCGCAGCGGGGATCTCGGCCGCGGCCGGCCGAGATCCCTCCCATGGTCCCTCCTGTTGACGGGACCGCTCCGCCAACGGCAGCACCAGAGTGGCTGTAGTTCCGCAGCCGACGGCCGATTCCAATTCGAAGGATCCGCCAAGGGCTTTCATCCGTTCTCGAATACTGAAGAGCCCGAATTTCGACGAGAGTGGAGCCGTGTTGTCGTATACCTCTGCGACGTTGAATCCCGCTCCGCTATCGATCACCTCGAGCCGCAATCGATCGTTCCCCCGCTCAAGCCGAAGAGTGGCGGAAGACGACCCGGCATGTTTGGCCACATTAATCAACAGTTCGCGTGCGGATTGGAAGAGAAGGATCGCGCGATCCTCCGGCAACGTGTCGTGCCGGTCATCGACCTCCACGATAACGGTCAAATCATACCGCCGCATTTGTTCGCTCAGCCACCGCAGCGCGGCCGGGAGGCCGAACTCATGGAGGACCGGCGGAGTGAGGTCCGCCACCAGGGTTCGGGTGTAGGCCAGCGATTCGCTCAGGGCCTTCTCGGTCTCACCGAGAAGCTCGGCCGCTCTCCCTGTCAACGGTCCGATCTGTCGGGCCTGACTGAGTTTGAGGCGGCCCAACACCAGCATCTGGGCCAAGTGATCGTGCAGTTCGGTGGCAAGCCGCTTGCGCTCTTGCTGCTCGGTTAAGTTGAGTTCCGTCGTCAGGGCGCGCAGCCGTTCTTCGGAGTGCAGCAGGGAGCGGGTACGAGAGGCGACGGCCTGTTCGAGTTCGGAGGTCCACCGCTGTAATTGTTCCTCCGCCTGTTTCCGTGCAGAAATATCGATGCTGACTCCATACCACGCCTCGATACGGCCATGAGGATCCACGCGGGGAAGGGCTCGAAAGGCATGCCAGTGGTACCTCCCCTCTTTGCTGCGATAGCGGCATTCGCCTTCATAGGATTCGTCAGTCGTCAAAGCCCGTTCCCCGAAAGGCAACCTCGTCATCTCGTCCGGATGCATCACCTCGGTCCACCCGAAACCGCGGGCCTGCTCTCGGGTTTGCCCAGTGTATTTGCTCCAGCTGTCATTGACGAACGTATTGTGACCTGTTGGATCGCACACCCACACTAAGGCGGGCGCCGCCTCAGAAATCGCCCGGAACTCCTCCTGGCTTCGCCGCAACGCGTCCAGGCTTCGGCGCAGCTCTGCTTCTCTCGTCTGCAACGCCGCATTCGTCATTTTCCACCGCTCGCTAATCATCGCAATGGTAGCGGCCTCGAGGACGAACACCGCCAAGGGAAGAATCGTCCCCGAGTCCGGCACCAATTGGAAGTAAGGCGGCATGAACAGGTAATTAGCCAGAAGCGTGCATAAGGCGGCCGCCAAAAGACCTGGGCCCAGGCCTCCCCACCAGGCCGTCACCATGACCGCGACATAGAACGTCAGGAACGGGACATGCGAACTGATCCACGGACTAAACAGGAGCCGAATCGATGCCGCGATGAGGACGACAGCAATTGCGACGCCGTATGCCTGTATGCTGCTGAGGATGACTCGATTCATCGGTCGCGTCCCCCCGACGGGGTGCCCAACCTCACCTACGGGCGATCGACATGTTCTGCGCGCGATCGGGCTGAACCGCTCAGCTTCGCGAGCTACCCTCATGCTCCGGCGGACCGTCTCCATTGGTGCGTCCCTGATTCGTGGGATGGTCCCCCTTCGATTCTTACCGCCGGGCCAACCCGGGGAAGGTGGAGTGAATCATCAGCGGCTTCTCTTCGTGAATCGGGCAATAGGGCCAGCCCTCAAGCGACCCCTCGATGGCAATTTCAGAGGACACCGCTGCTTCACAGGCACTGCAGTACAGCAGAGCAGGATTCCCGGCGAGCCATGCGGCCCACTCGAGTTCCCGAAGGCCCATTTGCAGCCGACGACGTTCCTGCGAACGCTCTTCTTCCAAGTCTCGGAGCAGCATCTCATCACCTCCGTTTATATTCTCACTCAAGGACGTTGCCGACCGTGTCTCATTCATGACGACAGCGATGAGCAAGGCCGATGCCACTAGAAGCCCCGAGGAACCATGTAATTGCGGGGCAAAACGGAGCCTTGGGAATGATAAGACGCTCCGTTGTAGGGGAACAGCTGCACAGACTATCTAACTCGCTGAATTTTCAGAGACAATACTGGAACAATGGACCCTACAAGGGATACCCCTAGTCGAAGGTGATAGCGGAGTCTCCGGGCAGAACGCGCATCCCCGTCGTTGCTCGTCGGCAAAGGCATCACAAGACAAGCCGCAGTGGTACGCAGCGCCATCGAGCAATGGAGAACCAGCGGCGTGATTGCCGACGCACAGGCCTCGACGCTCGCCGGCACGATTGAAGTCCAGGTCTTCGATTGGCGGCGGCTCGCGAAGTATTCATTCTGGATCGCGCTCTTCTCGATTGTGTCCTCCGTGAGCGCCGCCTTGGCCAATCGCCGACTCCTCTTCGGGGCCCCCGCCGGTCGCCACGTGCGTGGGGTTGTCGATCGCGGCCGGAGCACCTTATTGGTGGGGCGTGACCGCTCGCAGAGCAGACCCAACACGGCGCTTTCGGAGCGACGCCTCCTCCTGTTAGGCGTCCTCGCGACCGCTGGAGCGGTTTACCAGCTGGGCCTCGCGCTGAAGACCGGCAGCGGACATTTTTCGTTGCTCTGGCTGTTGTCGTGTGTCCTGTACGCGGGAGTGGGTTTGGCGGTAGACTCCAACTTGATATGGGTGTTTGCCCTGGTCTCGTTGGGCGGATGGATGGGCGCCGAAACCGGCTACCGATCGGGGTGGGGCGCCTATTACCTGAGCATGAATTATCCGCTGCGTTTTGTGTTGTTTGGCGGGCTGCTGACGGGGGCGGCGCTGGCACTGGAATCCCATCACCATGGGCAACAGTTCTTCCGAAGCACGCTGATCATGGGATTGCTGTATCTCTTCATCGCACTCTGGATTATGTCCATTTTTGGCAATTACGGGAACCTGCGGGAATGGGAACGCGTCAGACAGATCGAATTGTTCCACCGGTCGATCCTCTTCGGCGCCGTGGCTTGTGGCGCGATTTACCATGGCTGCGTTATGACAACGGTGTCACGAATGGATTCGGCCTCACCTTTCTCTTCATCAATCTCTATACTCGCTTCTTCGAATGGTTCTGGAATGGCCTGCACAAGGCGCTTTTCTGCGCGCTCGTTGGAGCGAGCTTCTGGTACCTTGGCAACAAGGCTGAAACCATCTGGGCTCTGGGAAGACCTGGCAACTCCTCAGCTCCCTCGGCCGAAAAGGCCGCTTCATAGGGGCCGATCAATCCGATGACGAACGGTCAGGGCGAGGAGAACCAGCGCAGGGCAATCGAGTTTGCGCTTCCAGGCCGGGCGTTCCTCCACCATGGCCGCGGTGACCACCGGTTCCTCACGTACCTCCACCGTCAACTGCGCCGCCTCCGCGGCCGCCACCAGGGCAGCCACCTCGTGGATGTGCCCGCTGATGCGCGTGGCGCCCCGGCCACCCTGCACTTCAATGTCGCTCCCCGTCAGGCGTTGCATGTCCGGATGCACCCCCGCCACGACCGCCCGGCCATCCGGTGCCAGCACGGTATTGATCCCGCCGAAGAACCGGTCAAGAGAGGGCACGTGATCGATCACAAGCCCCGACATCACCCGGTCAAAACTCCGTGGCTGGAACGGAAGACAGGTCACCGAAGCCTGAAGCCACCGAATCTCCCGGCTCCCCGTGTCCTGCCGAGCACGAGCCAGCATGCCTCGGGAGAGATCCACGGCGGTTACGCGGTAGCAGCCTGACGGGAGCCGGCGGAGGTACCGCCCGGTGCCACAACCCAAATCCAACAGGCGGCAGCCGGGAAACAGGCGGAGGTGCTGCAGGAGAAACGGCTCATCCAGCCATGTGGAAGGATCCCGGTCGTCATAGAGCGGCGCCCAGCAATCATAGCCCGCCGACGTTGCTTGTTCGTCCGAACCCGAGATCACCGTCGACATCCTCCAGAGCGTCGGTCGACAAGGTCACTGAGCACATTTCTGTGTGCTGCCGGTCCAATCACGGAGAATCCGGCGCTCGTCAAAGGTGAGAGTATAGGTATCGCACCACCAGGTCCCGACCGTCGACCAGCTGTTATTGCCGCCTTCGACATACTCCCGCCGGTGGTAGACCCAGACGCCTTCGGCGTTTTGATTGGACGTGACGCGGGCCGGCTCGCCCAGCTGAGTACGCACCTCGTGCTCCGTGGCCTTCTGTTTCGCCGACCGCAGAAACCGCGCTTCCTGCGTGAACACGGGGCACCCCAGGATCGACATCACCATGCTCACGGCGATCGCGGGGATGACCGACTTTTTGCATGGCACCTGCTTCACTTCATGTGTCCATTCTGCTTCTCCTTATTCTACAGTGTACTCGCCCTTTCGCAGATGTGAGCGCATACCGCTCGCTCTTGTGATGAAGCTGGGAGTCGCTTGCGGTCGCC
Source organism: uncultured Nitrospira sp. (assembly GCA_964416255.1). Lineage (GTDB taxonomy): Bacteria > Nitrospirota > Nitrospiria > Nitrospirales > Nitrospiraceae > Nitrospira_D. The sequence continues at coordinate 5,423 of CAYQDJ010000080.1, forward strand.
CACGGGTATTCCCTAGGCAAGCACCCGATGCCAGAAGCTCGAATCACTTTGGTCTGCGCGACAGACTGAATGACAGTCACCACGGTCCATGCAGGTCCCTCCATGCTCACCTTTCCACCTTGTCCGCGTATGCGACAAGGTGTCTTCCCGCGCGGAAAACGATTTTGCAACAATCTCCTTGCGGGGAGGCAGATCGTTTGTGTTTGGACCATTTGATCGCGTGATCGGCTTAGCCTATCTTCCAAGACCACGGGCGTCATACTTGCAGTCTGAACGGCCCATACGGACACCGCTACACGAACACCCGATGTGACCCGACTTCGTGCGTACGGCCTCTCCAACAGGACCAGCCAGAATGTGCTCTGCCGAGGCGCCGATGTCGCGTTCGTCACACTCATGTCGACTCGGAACCATTCGCCAGGGAACACAAGGAGGACGCATGATATTGCCACGTGAGACCCAGCACTCGGCCAACCGGCCAGTCTTGATGAGCATTGCCACCATGGTCACCGCGCTCAGTATCGCCCTGCCAGGCGGCCCCTATCCGACCCAGGGCCAAGCAATGGCTGCGGAGCATTCCGGAGGGAAAGAAGATCGCCAAGGACAGAAAGCGAGCGATCGGGACGGGTATCCCCGAGGCCACCGGGACAGCAAGCACGAAGACTTGGAACCCCATCGTGAAAACGCCAAAGGGACCCGCCTCACCACCGACCAGGGAGTACCCTTGAGCCACACCGACGATTCGCTGAAGGCCGGCGAGCGCGGTCCCACAATCATGGAAGACTTTCATTTTCGGGAGAAGCTGACCCACTTCGATCATGAGCGCATTCCCGAGCGTGTGGTGCACGCCCGTGGGGCCGCCGCGCATGGCTACTTCCAGGTCTACAAACCATTAGGTGACCTGACCAAAGCCAAAGTCTTTCAGGATCCCGGCAAGAAAACGCCCGTTTTCGTCCGGTTTTCTACGGTGGTCGGCTCGCGCGGATCGGGTGACACTGTGCGCGACGCCCGCGGGTTTGCGACCAAGTTTTACACGCAGGACGGCAACTGGGATCTGGTGGGCAACAACATCCCGGTCTTCTTCATTCAAGACGGCATCAAGTTTCCTGATTTGGTCCATGCCATCAAGCCGCAGCCGGATCGCGATATGCCGCAGGCCTCCGCTGCGCATGATACCTTCTGGGATTTTGTCTCCCTTACACCGGAATCCGCGCACATGATCATGTGGCTGCTCTCTGATCGCGCGATCCCGCGAAGCTTTCGCATGATGGAAGGATTCGGCGTCCATACCTTTCGGTTCATTAACGATCAAGGCCAAGCTCGGTTCGTCAAGTTTCACTGGCGCCCGGTCTTAGGGATGGCCGGCCTCGTGTGGGATGAGGCCCAAAAGCTGGCCGGGAAAGATCCGGACTGGCTGCGGCGTGATTTGTGGATGGCCATCGAGTCTGGCAATTATCCGGAATTCGAATTGGGCGTACAGATCGTCGAGGAAAAGGACCAGCAGGCCTTCGGCTTTGACCTGCTCGATCCCACCAAAATCATTCCCGAATCGAAAGTGCCCGTTCAGATCGTCGGCAAGATGACACTGAACCGTAATCCGGACAATTTCTTCGCGGAGACCGAGCAGGTCGCGTTCCATCCAGGAAATGTCGTTCCCGGCATCGATTTTTCGAACGATCCGTTGCTGCAGGGCCGGCTGTTTTCCTATCTCGATACTCAGTTGATCCGGCTTGGCGGTCCGAACTTCACCGAAATTCCGATCAACCGTCCGTTGGCCTCGGTGCACAACAACCAACGGGATGGACACATGCGGCAGCGAATCAATGAAGGCCGTGTTAATTATTCGCCCAACACCCTCGGCGGCGGCACTCCCAAACCGACGCCGGAAAAAGAGGGCGGCTACGTCCACTATCAGGAAAAAGTCGACGGGAAGAAAACCAGAGCCCGCAGCGAAAGCTTTAAGGACTTCTTTTCCCAAGCCACGATGTTTTGGCACAGCCTCACGGCCCCGGAACAACAGCATGTAGTGGAAGCGGCGCACTTCGAACTCGGCAAAGTCGACGATAAGGGCGTGCGGCAGCGCATGGTGCACGAGTACTTCAACAAGATCGATCACGACCTGGCCAAACGAGTGGCGGAAGGTCTGGGCATGGAGCCTCCCACGAAATCGGCGGCCAAGTCGGTGGACATGCGCGCGCCGGAAGTCAGCCTCGAACATCGAGCCAGAAAAGACACCATCAAGACTAAGAAAATCGCGATCCTCGCGGCCGAAGGTGTCGACGCCGGCCACGTCGGGGCCGTGACGCAAGCGTTAGAGAAAGCGGGAGCCGAGACGGAAGTCGTGTCCCAATATCAAGGGATGCTGAAAGGCGCCAACGGCGGCGAGGTGAAGGTGGATAAGAGTTACGTGACGGCCAGTTCCGTTATGTACGACGCCTTGTATATACCCGGCGGCCGCGCCCATGTGGATACCCTCAAGACTCAACGGGATGCGGTGACCTTCCTTAATGAGATGTATCGCCACGGGAAAAGCATCGGTGCCACCGGCGACGGGTCGGATTTGCTCGCAGCGGCCGGATTCAAGGGAGCCCAGCCGGGCATCATTACACTGGCCGGAACTGACCTGAAAGAGGACCGACTCCAACCGTTCACCACCAAGTTTATCGAAGCCATCGGGAAATACCGGCATTGGGACCGGGACATGAAGCAGCGGGTCCCGGCCTCGTAGGAACGCAGTCAGGCAGCATGGGCGCGCGAACGCAGAGCGGCCGCGTGCCCATACGCGACCCGGAGGCTAGCAGGCTTCTGTGATCCCCCGCCGCATCCGGTGATAGAAGGACTCGGTCTCGTCGAGCATCTGTTTGGAGCTGTATCGTTTCCTGATTAAGGCGTGAGCTTTCTGGCCAAGCTTCTCTGCCAGAAGCCGGTCAGTGAGCAGCGTTTCAATAGCTGCGGCCAAGCGGCTCGGCTCTCGGGGAGGAACGAGCAAGCCCGTCTCTCCGTCCCGAACCACCTCGGGAATACCCCCCACCGTCGTGGCCACGACCGGGCGCTTCATCGCCATGGCCTGAGTCAGCGCTTGCGGCAGACCTTCTCCTTCCCGGGAGGCCAGTGCAAACACGTCAAGATCGGCTAACACGGCAGGCACGTCGTCGCGATGGCCGGTGAGCAAACACCGATCCGTCAACTTCATCGCACGAATCCTCGCTTCCAACTGAGGTCGGTCAGGCCCGTCCCCGACGACGACAAACCTCACCGTCGGATGCGAGCGGCTGACCAGCTCAGCCGCGACCACGAAATCATCGACTCCCTTGTACCTGCGGAGAAAAGCCAGCGTCCCGACAAGCGGCTTTTCGTCCTGAACACCGAGTTCCTTGCGGACCAACCCGCCGGTGCGGCCTGGCTGAAAGCGATCCAAGTCTACCCCGGTAGGGATCGAAACCACCTTCCGAGCATCGAGATCGAACTGCGTCATAAGATGTTCGCGCACGGCACGGCCCGTCGTAATAATGCCATCAGGAAGTTTGCGGTAGAGCAACCGATGGCGACGTGTTCGCGACACGGGGATCGACTTATGCCTCGTGCGGATGACGATCGGACGGACGGGCGCCATGCGGGCCGCAATCGGAGCCGTCCAGCTATCGAGTGAGCCGTGCGTGTTAACGATGTCGGGGGCATGCCGCCGAAAGAGCCGTAGAAAGTCCGCAATCAGCGGCACATACCGTAACCTCGTGAAGACGAGCGGTTCAACGGGAATCCCCGCTCGCTCGGCCAGCGGACGCAGTTCGCTGCCGTGCGGCAAGACCAGAATGACGCGATGGCCTCTCGCCGTCATACCGCGCGCCTCGGCCAGGATTCGCAGTTCCTGCCCACCCAGCACGCCCGAGGATTCCGTGTGAAGAATGGTCAGCGATGTCATATCTCCATCTCGACGCGACGCTCACAGGTCACCAATGCTGACCCTCTAACATACCCCTGCTGACATTGTCGAGTATGAGGGCGCATCTGGTCGGGCCGCCGTCGGACAAGAAGAATTTGACCGCAAGAATCGGATAGTGTTTGTGGGGCATCCGGCCGTATCATGACCTCCGGACCATGACCCGGACGGAGAAGTGGATGTCCTCGATGAATGAACAGGCCGCCTGGCACGCGGTGCTCCGGCACGATCGCCGGTTCGATGACCGTTTCGTCTATGCGGTGTCCACCACTAAGATCTATTGCCGGCCCTCCTGTGCGTCCCGCCGCCCGGCCCGAGCTCATGTGACCTTCTTCCTCTCACCACAGCATGCCGAGGAGGCCGGCTATCGCGCCTGTCTTCGATGCCACCCTCGCTCGATGCAGGCGACCCGGATCCAGGCAGCGATTGCGCAAGCCCGCCGGTATCTCGACGACCATGCGGTTGAGCCCGTGCCCCTGCGACAACTCGCACAGCAGGCCGGCATGAGTCCGTCCCACCTCCAGCGGGCCTTCACGCGTGTGATCGGACTGTCGCCGAAGGCCTATCACGACACTTTACGGTTGGGACGGTGTGCCGCAGCACTGGGCCGTGGCGAGACGGTGACGGCGGCCGTCTACGAAGCGGGCTTCGGATCCGCCAGCCGCCTGTATGAACGCGCGTCCGGCGTGCTGGGCATGACGCCTGCGACGTTTCGTGCCGGGGGATCCGGTGCGACCTTGCGGTATGCCACGGTGCCCACCACGTTCGGAGTCCTACTCATTGCGGCTACGAACCGGGGCATCGCGGCAGTCCGGTTTGGCACTCGCGCGGCGGCCTTGGCCGCAGACCTGAAACGGGACTACCCGCGGGCGATGGTTCGCCGCGATCCTCACGGTATGAAATCGGAAAGACGCCTCATTGTGCGGTGTCTACGCGGCTCGCTCGATCCCGCCGACCTGCCGCTGGACCTAAAGGGGACGCCTTTTCAGCGTAAGGTCTGGGCGGCGCTTCAACAGATCCCGCATGGATCGACGCGTACCTACCGGGAGATTGCCCAGGACATGGGACAACCGACCGCCATGCGAGCCGTGGGCCGCGCCTGCGCGGCCAATCCGATCGCCCTGGCCATCCCCTGTCATCGTGTTGTCCGTGCAGACGGCCGTCCAGCCGGTTATCGCTGGGGGGTGAAACGAAAAACGCGCTTGCTCGAGCAGGAAAGTCGTCAGAGAGCTTCTAAAAGTACATCGACCGGTCCGCTTCCAGCAGGTAACCCTCGTGTATAGATACGGTCGATTGGCGCCGTGTCGAACGCGATCGGGGCCTCAAAGACTTCCATCCCTCTTCACGCGCACGATGTTGTTCACGGCCAGGCCATTATACGATGAGAACTCCCCTCCCACATACACATCGCCGCTGCCGTCCGGCGCCGGCAGGACGAGGTACGGCGGTACGGCCCACTGCCGATAGCGAAGGTCGGTCCCGACGAGCTGACCCGTCGTAAAGTCGGCATTGATGGTTCCATCGGGGCGGTACCGCCGCACAGTCGACTGAGTTTGAACCACCGTCTGCCCGACAAACCAGTCACCGCTTCCATCGTTGGCTTGCACCAAGGCCACGACGGTGCCGGTGGGATCGACTTGCGGCCGAGGTGCCGTGAGGTCGACGGTGCCATCCGGTTTGATCCTGACCAATCCGCGAAAGGCCCCGGCGATCGGTTGCGGCGCATCGAAATTCAGGAACACACCCACCGCGAACAGATCTCTGCTTCCATCACCAATCGGCACCATCAGATTGACGCTGACTTCGTAATAGAGGACGTGCGGCCAATGGCCTGGCGGTTGAAAAGCGGGATCCCACGTGCCGTCCGCATTGAGGCGTGACAGATTGGATGCAAACCCGCTGGGCATGTGGCGCAACCAGCTGGCCGTGTAGAGGTCCCCGCTGCCGTCTTGAGCCGGCACGATGCGGAACACCCCTTCTGCCTCGGAATTGAACGTCGAATCAAGACTGCCGTCGGGATTGACTCGTACGACGGCGCCGACCGTGGCACCGTTATACAAGCCCGACACGGCCGCATACACTCGACCGGATCCATCGCCGACGGGCACCAAGCTGCGAATCACTGCTTCCGCAAACGGCCGTTGCCATTCGTCGTCAAGGGTAGCCGTCCCGACGACAAACGTTGGGTCCACATTTCCGTTTGACTGGATTTTCCAGAGACGGCCGGTGCTCACCGGAAAGCCCGCAACCTGCTCCGCAACATAGAGGGCTCCGCTACCATCGTCGGCCAAGGCCACACTGGTAATCTGGCCGCCCACGAGATCCGCCAGTCTGAACCCCTCATGGAGGGTGCCGTCTGATCGCACGCGAACCACACGGGGCACCGGCTGATTCGCGTACGCCGTGAAGTCGCCCGACACGTAAACATCTCCGCTGCCGGCCGAAACAGGTGACATGGTGCGGACAGGCCCATTGAATCCACCGGCCTGATTGAACCCGTTTGTGGGGCTGGCATTCGGCTGGGGGCTGGGAGGGCTGAGAGGCGGCGGTGGTGGCGTGTCCCCGCCGCCGCCGCCGTTTCCACCGCCGTCTCCTCCGCAGCCGCCGGCCAAGACGAGGACGGCTAGAAACAGACACGAGTGAAGAGCCGAACGTGCATTCACTGAGAGGCCCCCTGGATTCGCCGAGCCACCACGCGACGTGACGCCTCCTTTTTCACCATGAGCGATGCAAGCAAACACGGGCATCCACGTCCTGCCCCCGTAGCGTTTGTCGTATTCACCACGATTGGGCGACCGGACAAGTGTTACTATAGAGAGACTGGAAGACAGACTGTCCTGGGAAGACCCCCAGGAGAACGGGAAGCTCTCACTGTGAGACTGACCCTAAATGAGGGGAATTGAAGGAAAGAAACCAGGAGGTTTACGTGCGGCCCAAGATGAACCCTTCAAAGGCGCGGAGCAGGTCGGAAATGGAGAGCACGCCGACGATGGTTTGATCCGCCGTGACGGCCAGATGGCGGATCCCTTCCCGCTTCATCACTATCATAGCCTCCTCGAGGGACTCGGTTTCCTCGATGCTCACGACCGGCTTGCTCATGCAAGCCATCACGGTCGTGGCATTGGGATCCAGTCCCTTGGCCACGGCTTTGCGGCTCAGGTCGGAATCCGTCACGATCCCAATATAGCGCGAGCCGTCGTCGACCAGCAGCGATCCGACTCTGTACTTTTGGAGGAGCCGTCCGGCTTCCTTGATCGTGGCTGCCCGGTGGATGCTTCGCACGTCGTGCGACATAAACTCTTCCACGGTGGCCTTGAGCGCCCCCTGCCCATCCCGGCTGGCCTGGCGCGTGCGCTGCAGCCGGCGGCGCAGTTCCAGATCGGCCAAACAAGCTTCCAGCACCTGGCGGCGTTGATGCAGGCTTTCCCGCTCGATGTCGTGTGTTCCATGCTCCTGGGCTTCCTCTGGGATGAGCGCCGACTCGCCGGTCTTGGCATACACATAGGCTTCCATTTCGTCCGACGCTGCGCCGAATACCTGGCCGATCAAATCTTCCGCCGCCTCATCAAAGGCCTCGAGCGACGCGTTGCCTCGCTTGCGCGATAGGAACGGTTGGAATTTTCCCAGTTGGAGCTTGAACCGTTCCACGTATCGATCGAGCACATCACTACGCAGCATCTCCGTGCGAACCCGTTTGCCCATCGTACCCTCCTCCTCGTTGGCCTGGAGGATAACGCAAGCAGGTGTTCCGCTCAAGGCCTTTGCCGTCAAGTGTCAACCCACTTTAGAAATTGTCAGCGGTCATCCAATAATCCCCAGGTGTGGTCACTGAATTCTCCCCACCCTCTACTCGTGGAGGCAGCACCCGTTTCGCCACGGATGCGTCCTCGCGGGTTTGCTCGGCCGGTGCCCTCCTACGACCG
>CAYQDJ010000081.1:0-12925 GCA_964416255.1 uncultured Nitrospira sp.
TACCTATCTACCCCAGGAGGCAGGAGAACACAAGAGTTTTTCCGCAGCCTGCTAGTACCGTGGAACTGTGCCGTCCACTTGGATTGACCACGCGTCTATTCCTCCTACCAGGTTTTTCACATTTGTGTAACCTTGTTGAAGGAGGAAGCTTGTCGCATCGGCACTCCTCATCCCATGATGGCAATATGCAATGATTTCCGTGTTCCTATCCAATTTGGAAAGTGATTGCGGTAAAGTCCCCAGCGGAATGAGCACCGATCCTTCAAGTTTGGCGAGCGCGTTTTCCCAGGGCTCCCGTACATCCAAGAGGACGAGCCGGTCGCCTTTGTCAATCCTCGCTTTGAGTTCGTTGGGCAAGATAGAAAAGCTCATATGGTACCTCCTGATTCAAATACGATCGCATCATAAGAGACCGACAAAAAGCCTGTCAAACGCTGCTCGGTCGTGATGAATGAAGGAACGGGCTGCTGGGACGCGCCATCCCGTTGGTCGGTTTACCTCGGCGTTATGTTGGTTGAAGGGCTGTGTTTTTGTACGTTTTCGTTCTCCTTTCTGCCAAAACCTGGGCTGTGGCCGCTTCAGGGTACGCATAGGCTTGGACATAAGATATTGAATACAATGACGATGTAAGATTGTCGGGTCATCTATGGCCCGGATAGAGGGCAACAGGGTTGCGTCTTTTGATGGTGTTGGGTATCGTGCTCTTCACGATGGAAGCCGTTGACCCTAATGTTCTCGTCGTTTTTGTCACCGCAGCGAATGCAGAGGAGGCGGCCAGAATATCGGAAGCCGCTGTGAAATCCCGTCAGGCCGCCTGCGCAACCACCGTTCCAGGTGTGCAATCACTCTATTGGTGGGAAGGGAAACTGGTGAATTCCCAAGAGTCGATGGTCATGCTGAAAACAACCGTTGAGAGGTACCACGCTCTTCAAGCCACGATATGTTCCGTCCATTCTTACGAGGTCCCGGAGATCTTGGCTATACAGGTGGCAGGAGGTCATCATCAATACCTTGAGTGGGTGACCAAAGAGACCACAAGGCATAGCGGCGGTAATGACTCAGATTCATTACGTCATAAAGGTTGACCGCAAGTCGGTAGATGGGTAGACTCAACCCATCTAGCCTCTTTGGCCATCCAAAGATGAGGGAGTGAACGTCATGGGTCAGATGCATAGCCAAGAAACCAGTGATGCTTATACGGTAGTGATCTTTCGCGGTTCGACCGCGAAACCGTTGCGCTTTAGCTTCCCTCGGAGACTCGTACGTAAGCTGTTGATAGCGGGCTGCCTCCTGGTTCTTGCTGATCTGCTGGTTATTTCTCACTACATCGTCCGAACCGGGGAAGTATGGGAGCTGGCCGCTTTTCGGACGGAGGCCATGAGTGCTCGTGAGCAAACGGCTGCGTTTACCACCGCCATAGATGATCTCAAAAAGCGCATTCTGGCCATGAAGGAAGTGAATCAGCGCCTGAGGGTGATGCTTGGGATTGAGGTCCCCAAGACAGGTGATATGGTCAATGGAAGAGGAGGGGAAGAGGTGCCCCTCCCAGAAGGGAGTTCCATTCCTGGTGGTGACAAGACGCTTGGGCTGAAGGACCATAAACACGAGATTCCCGTGAATCAGGACTCAGCCGCCTCTCCAGCGGCCGGTTTGGAACCGTCTCAGGAATTTGAAATTGCGGCGTCGGTAAAAGAAGGGCTCGAATGGCTCACGAAGGAAGCGGAAAACCAAGAACGCATTTTACAGGAGTTGTCCAAGGCTGCGGAACAGCGGTCATCCCGGTGGGCCGCCACCCCCTCGATTTGGCCTGTGAAAGGCTGGGTTACGTCACGGTTTGGACCCCGGATTTCTCCCTTTACAGAAAAGCCGGCTTGGCATGATGGCTTGGACATCGGGGCCCCTCCGAACGCACCAGTGCAAGCCCCTGCTCAGGGGCGGGTTACGGCCACAGGCTTTGATCCGAAACTCGGAAACATCGTGAGAGTGGACCATGGGTATGGTGTCGAGACGCTCTACGGCCACTTGGCTAAATCGTTAGTCAAAGAAGGCCAAAGAATCAACAGGGGGGACGTGGTTGGTCTAGTCGGCAGTACCGGTCTCGCCACAGGGCCCCATCTTCATTATATGGTCAAAGTCAACGGTCAGGCCTTGGATCCGCATAAATACATCCTTGAGTAGCAGTAGCCGAACGTAGTGGTTGACCTCGAATTCTTACTCTGCTCTACCCTGTCTTGTCTCGCATCTCTCCTCCATGCCCATCAGAATACCTTAGCAATGTCAAAGTATCCAACACGTAAGGCGGCCTCTTGATTGACCGCTTTGCCCATTTCAGTGGACCTCGTCCCATTGTCGAGGTCGCTCAACAGTTGGGAATCCTAGAACAGGAACTGATCTCCTACGGTCCTTTCAAGGCAAAAGTGTCGCTCAGCGTCCTGGATCGTCTCAAGGAAAAAGAACTCGGACGATACATTCTCATCACGGCGATCAATCCGACCCCACTGGGAGAAGGAAAGACTACTACTGCGATCGGGCTGGCCATGGGTCTTACCCGGATGGGTCATCGAGCGGCCGTCACTCTTCGCCAGCCCTCCCTGGGGCCTGTTTTCGGGGTGAAGGGCGGCGGCACGGGCGGCGGACAAGCTCAGGTGATTCCCATGGAAGACATTAACCTTCATTTCACGGGAGATGCCCATGCGGTCGCCGCCGGTCACAATCTTCTGTCCGCCTTCCTGGATAACCATATTTTTCACGGCAACGACCTGTCTATCGATCCCGTGCGCATGTCATGGCCTAGGGTCATGGGGGTGAGCGATCGAGCGCTTCGTGAGGTTATGCTCGGCGAGGACGCGGGGAGACGCTCGGCCCGGTTCGTGATTACCGAGGCCTCCGAAGTCATGGCGGCGTTGGCCCTTTCCATGGATCGGCGTGATCTGCGTAGTCGGTTGGGCCGCATCCTCGTCGCGCTGAGGAGATCGGGTCGGCCGGTGGTAGCGGAAGAATTGGGTTGTGCGGGATCAATGTCCGTCCTCTTGAAAGATGCCCTGTGTCCAAATTTGGTTCAGACCATGGAAGGAACGCCCGCATTTGTCCACACGGGTCCGTTTGGCAACCTCGCCCATGGAAACTGTTCGGTCGTATCAGACATGATCGCGCTTCGTTGCGCGGACTTTGTGGTGACGGAAGCCGGATTCGGGAGCGACCTTGGAGCCGAGAAATTTTTTAACATCAAATGTCGTGTGTCGGGATTGAAGCCGGCCGCTGCCGTGGTCGTGGCCACGCTGCGAGCACTCAAACTACATGGCGGAGGAGGGCCGGCCAAGGCGGGTGTTCCATTGCCTTCCAATTTGACTGGACCTAACCAGGACGCACTCACGAAGGGGATGGCGAATCTCGAGCAACACATTGCGAACGTTCAGGCTCATGGCATCCCGGTTGTCGTGGCCGTGAATGCCTTTCCAGATGACCTTGAAGATGAATTGGAATGGGTCCGGCAGCGATCACTCGAGGCTTGCGCCGCGGAGGCGGCTATTTCCTATCATTGGGCTGAAGGCGGAAAAGGGGCGGAACGTCTGGCGGCAGCGGTTGTCAAAGCGGTCGAACAGCCGGGTGTATTTGCCCATCTCTATGAATTGTCATGGCCACTCAAGAGGAAGATCACCACTATTGCGACGAAAATGTACGGGGCGAAGGGAGTGACCTTTGAACCGGAGGCTGAACGTCAACTGGAAATGGCCGAAGCGTTGGGGTTCGGCGAACTGCCGGTCTGTATGGCAAAAACGGCGTTATCGTTGTCGCATGATCCGGCACGCAAGGGCCGGCCGACGGGATTTGTCGTTCCCATCAAGGAGCTTCGGATTCTCGCCGGTGCAGGATTTGTGACCGCTGTCTGTTCCGGCATTCAACTGATGCCGGGCTTGCCGAAGAAACCCGCCGGTGAACGAATTGATTGGGATCCGACGACCGGGCACGTCATCGGCCTCTCATGAAGCGATGTTATCGCTGTTTCAAATGTCGAAAAAACTCCGAGTCCGGGCTCATGACCAACATAGACTTGTCCTTGAAGGCCTTTTTGTACGCTTCCATTGACCGGGTGAACTCAAAAAACTTCGGATCCTGCCGATAGGCTTCGGCATAGACCTTAAACGCTTTTGCGTCTCCCGCACCTCGAAGCTCCTCCGCCTCTTTATAGGCCTGGGCGATTATGATTTCCCTGTCTTTTTCCGCTTCCGACCGGATCTTTTGCGCTTCCTCGGCACCTTCCGCCCGATACTGTTTGGCCTGCCGCTCCCGCTCGGCTTGCATCCGCGCAAACACGGCCTTTTCGTTCTGTTCCGGGAGATCGGCGCGCTTGATTCTCACATCTTGAATCTCGATGCCGTAGGCCGAGGCTTTTTCGTTGGAGCGCTGGGTGACCACCCGCATCAGGTCAGCACGAGTGGTCGAGACGATTTCGGCCAGCTCATGCCGGCCCAATTCAACGCGCAATTCCGAATAAATAATGTCATGAAGCCGCTGAAGCGCTCCTCGCTGGCTTTGAAAGTTTTGATAAACCTTCAAGGGATCGGTGATGCGCCACTTGGCAAAATTGTCGAGGAGGAGGGTTTTTTTGTCCTGCGTAATGACGTCCTGAGCGTTTGAGTCGTAATCCAATAGTCGTTTGTCAAAATAAGTGACTTCCTCGAAAAACGGGATCTTGGCGTAGAGTCCGGCTTCGGTCAGATTCCGAACCGGCTTGCCCAGTTGCACGACGATGGCATTTTGCGTGATGTCGACCACGAAGATTGGCGAGGCTCCCAGGATAAACAGGCCAAAAACCACCACCAGCAGCGCCAGAAGAATGCCCTGTTTGGTCATGGTTTGGACTCCTCCGCCGGGGTGCCGGTCCTGCCTTTCAGACGATCGAGTGGGAGGTAGGGAAGGACGCGATCCCCCCCCTTGCCATCAATAATGACTTTCTCGATACCCGGTAAAATCTCTTCCATGGTTTCAATGTACAGCCGCTTGCTGATGATGTCCTTGGCCTGATTATATTCTTTCAGCATGGCCACGAAACGGTTGGCTTCTCCTTGGGCGCGGTTCAGCCTTGATTGGGCGTAGCCTTTGGCTTGATTCACCATTTGGGCGGCCTCGCCTTTCGCTCGAGGGAGAATGTCGTTGCGGTAACCCTGCGACTGGTTGATCAGCTTTTCCCGGTCTTCCTTGGCATTCGTCACGTCCTTAAACGCGGCCGCGACGGCTTCGGGCGGATCCACGTCCTGAAGTTGAATCGCCGCAATCTGCACTCCGGCCTGATACTGATCGAGAATGGATTGCAGTAAGACTTGAGTGTCTTGCTGAATTTGCGCCTTTCCGGTGGTCAACGCTTCATCAATCTTGCTTTTCCCGACGATCTCGCGCATCGATGCTTCGGCAGCCTTTCCGATGGTTTCATGAATGTCCGCGACCTTGAAGAGGTAGTTGGCCGATTCTTTGATCTTGTATTGGACGATGAACTCAACGGCGAGGATGTTCATATCCCCTGTCAGCATCAGGGCCTCTTGCGGGATCATTTGCTGACGACCTTGTCGATCGCTGCGATAGCCCACTTCGACACGATGCAGTTTTTCCACTTTCGGCTGCAGAACGGTCTCCACCAACGGGAATTTGAGGTGGGGCCCCGGACCGACTGTGCGGACAGGGATGCCGAATCGTTTGACGACGCCTTCCTCATCCGGTGCGACGATGAAAGCACTTTGCCACACGAGAACGAGCAACAGGCCGGCGAGCAGAATCGTTCGGAATCCGCCTGTCGGTAGAAAATTCTTGAACTGAGCTTGCGCCTGCCTGAGCACGTCTTCAAGCGGATCGTTTCGCTTGCTCCATGGATCTTTGGGGTCCCAAGCCATTGGTTGAATTTCTCTCTGCGGTGGAGTGTGTAAGCGCGTTCACCATAACAGACTGGGTCCGGTGAGGGCAATCGTGTATCGCAGTTGAAACAGGGCGGTCGCGAGGAAAAGCTATCCGGTGACGGCGCCGCTGCAGGAGGAACCGGCGCCGGCTGTGCAGCCGTAGCAGTGATTCCGCGTCACGATGTGACGATGATGGAGGTGAGTCGGGTCAAAATCGCGAATGTGCCGTGGAACTCCGTGTCCCACGGCCAGCTCGCATTTGATTGAAGTCACAGTCGTACAGAGTTCCATCCCAACCGACCGAGAGCGTATACCGGCACATCACGCCGGAGACGGCCGTCGGGTTGAACGCGTTGGCAAGACGCTCCATATACCCTTCATAGTTCCCACTCTGCACAAGAAACTCAAGAAACGGCTGATGGGCATGTTGGTGATCGTGTACAGGCGGTTGAACGATACCCCCTCGCGTCCGAGTTCCTTCCGAAACTGCACCTCCAAGGCTTCCTGCTTGGACGGGAGAAATGCTCCCACGGGATTATGCACCAGATTGAGGAGGAGCCTTCCGTTCGGAACGCCGTACTCCAAGCGGTTGAGCCGGCGCAGCGCGTCGAGCGACTGTTCATAGATGCTCTCTCCCCGCTGGGCATCAGCCTGGGCGGCACGATAATAATAGGGGAGTGAGGCCACGATCTCCACTTCATGCTGTGCGAGAAATTCTCCAAGATCTGCCTGCGACGGCAACAATAATACGGACAGATTGCATCACATGGCGATTCAAGGTCCTGGCGTGTTTCACCAGCCAACGAAAGTTGGCGTTGAGTTCCGGCGCGCCGCCGGTGAGATCCACGGTCGGTATGCGGCGCGCCCAGCGCCTGGATGCACCACTCGACGGTTTCCCGAGACATGCGTTCTGTCCGATCCGGACCGGCGTCCACATGACAATGACGACAGGTCTGATTGCAGAGCTTGCCGACATTGATCTGGAGGACCGTGAGGCCCGTGACGTGAAGCGGAAGCAAGTCGACTTGAGCGAGGCGGGTTTCGAACGGAAGAACACGGTCTCCCCGAGCCAAGGTCTTGAGCTGTTCTGTCGAAGAGGCGAGGGGATTGTTCGTCCCAGCAGTGTCAATGCCACGGTGTGCCTTCGTTGCTGAGCGGCGGCATTGCCCTTAACCGCAGTCTCAATGGGTATGCGGGCGGGCGCCGCCGATCGTCCGCCATTGATGCGAGAGGACTGGCCGACGAGGAATCTTGGCCTTCCCGGCGACCCGGCGCCACTTCGGGCTGCGTCATGCGCACCCCATGCGTGGGCATGTTTGTCGACCGGCAGCGGGCTCCCAGGGTGCCTAAGAACTCCTTCATTAATCAAGTTACAGGAAGGCGCGTCAACTCCTACCAGGGCTCCTGCATGATCGGGAAGCCGAGTCGTGAAGACCGGCGAGTGGTGGATTGGCATCAATGACGGGGGAGGTGAGCCTTATTCCAGTTGCGCCACAACCATGCGTAGACGACTGCGTTCATCGCGAGCACAAACGCGCCCAACAGGATCTGCAGGTTGCGGGTGAGCGCACTGGGGTAGAGGATCGGCAGGAGATAGTGTCCCACAAAGTCTTGGCCATAGGGGTCGCGACCGGCTTGAGTTCGAAGCCACTCTTCCAACGGAGTCAGGGGGCAGAGCCACCCGGTACATTCGACAACCACACCCCACGCGGCAGCCGGTAGGTGCAACCAAACCATCCATCGCCAGTTCAATGCCAGCAAACCGCCGAACAGCACGAACGCGATGAACGCCATATGAAGCACGAGCACTAGGTCGGCAAGCATGTGATAGGGCATGACGTCACGCGGGCGGCAGTTCATACTCCTCGGCTCAACGTTGGCGTTCGTCGGTTGGTGCAGGATAGCGCAGGCGTCCATCGCTGATCTGCGCAAAGCCTGTAAGAGCATGTGGCTCAGCCCGCTTGTCTGTCAAGATATCCAACACCGTCCATCCGGGCACCACCAATGCATCTCCGATCAACGAGCGGTGACATCGCCAGGGAACGGCTTCCGCGCACATGATCACCGTCCGGCAGGTTCGGCCCATGACCATGAGGTCCTCCAACGCGGACTCGAATGGCTCTGTTTGCATATAGTCGGCATATCCACGAAAACTGGCATTCCGCCAACCGGCGTTAGGGGAGTCTCGCCGCGCTTTGCGTAAGCCTCCCAGTCCAGCACAGTGTCGGTAAGCGAGCCCGTGCTCTGCCAGGGAGGCGGCCAGCGTAAGGCTGTCGAACTGCGGATTGCGACGGGACCGAGGCACCGTGCGGACATCGACTAGCTGCTCGATGTGGTGGGCTTGGAGCAGGGCGAGAAACTCATCAATGGGTCTAGTCGAGTGACCGATGGTCCAGAGCGTCACGTTCGCTCGACACGTGGAAAGGGTTCCGGCGTGAGTCACATCGGCACTCCGTGCTTGCCGGGCTCTCTCGCTCACGGGGTCAGCGGTTTGCGCGCAGCCACCATGCGCACGGCAATCGGCAGGGCGATGGTACGACCGCGCTTCAGTTGATCGGCGGTCGCGGTGATGTGTGCTTTAACCTGTCGTTGGTGGTCGGTTGAGAGCGTCGCGAACAGGTTTTGTATGGGGGCCGCGATATCCAACAAACTCGCGACGTAGTCCTCCGCCGATGAAAACTGCACGTCGGCGAGGTACTCTTGATCGTGGACGTCAACGAAGCCTGCCTGTTGCAGGATTGTCGCCAAGTCTCCCGGCTTAGCCAACCGGAATATGCCGGGCGCGGTCGGATCGGGGGCGGGGACTTCGATGTACTGCTTGACAATGTCCATGGGAATTTTCAGATACGGATTCTTATCCGGGGCCGACCACACGGCGGCGGCGACCCAGCCGCCGGGCCTGAGGACCTTGAGAATTGAGGAGGCCGCTTTTGGAATTTCGGGCAGAAACATCAAACAGAAACGACTGAGGACGGCGTCGAAAAGGCCGTTGTCAAAAGGCAACTCCGACACATCGCCCGTCCGAAACGTCACGTGCGACAGGCTGAGACGCTTGGCCTTTCGGTCGGCGGCCGCCAGCATTTGCTCGGCCAGATCCATGCCGATCACGGCTCCTTGCGGGCCCACGACTTGCGCGGCGAGAAGCGCGGGGTAACCGGTTCCGGAACCCAAATCGAGCACGCGATGTCCCGGGCGGAGCCGCGCATCACCGACGAGACGATGATTGAGGAACGCCATTTGCTCATCAAAAAAACGATCCCACTTCTCCCAGCCTTCGGCGACACGGTTCCAATCCTGCCGTTGAGCTTCGATGACCTGCTGTGGCGTCGGCGTGTCGGATGACATAGGGCTCCTTCTGGTTATCTCAGGGTGTGCAATGTGGTACGAAGTGCCTTGAGTTCGGCGATCATAAGATCGAGATGATCGTCCCGCTGTGGCTGCCGGGTGTTGAATTTCCACAACCGCTTGAACACGGCCTTCAGTTCTTGTTTCTGTGTCACGGCCACATCATAGGCCGGTGTCGTGGGCTGGGCTGAGGGGACCTCACAGAACACGTCGTGGAGTGCGTGATATTGGTTATGAAGATCATCCAGGGCATGGTCTCGGCCATGCCCGCCCTTGGCCTTGTCGGCGGTGCCCTCCATCATGCTGGTCAAGTTGATCAACGTCTCCACAGCCGAGGCCCCTCTCGCCTGTTCACGGTAGTCGCCGGCGCGGGGGTAGAACAGGTAGCCGCACCCTCCAAAGCTGATGAACAGGAACCCCAACACTGCCGCCCTGGACAACTTGCCCATATGTGTCCTCCTTGGCTTGCCTACCAATGTCTCACGGCCGGCCCTAGAATGGGAAGCCGCAGTCTCGTCAATAAATCAGAGCATCCTCGCGACGATCCCGTTGGACTCCTCCGACCTCACCAGAAGATTATTCGATCGATGCCTGGCGTTGGGCCTGTCGATCACGTTATGGTAAGAGAACCGAGAGTGTGACTCAACAAGGGGTGACTGCCGTGGCTGGAAGAAAAATTGCCGTGGTCGGAGCGACAGGGGCTCAGGGTGGCGGGCTGGTTCGCGCCATTGTGAATCAGCCTGCTCATGGATTTTCGGTGCGGGCGCTCACTCGAAACGAAAGGTCCGAGAAGGCGCAAGCCTTGAGACAACAAGGCCTGGAAGTGATAACGGCGGATCTTGACGATCTGGAGAGCCTGAAACGGGCGTTTGCCGGGTGTTATGGAGCCTTTTGTTTGACCAATTTTTGGGAACATTTCTCGGCCGAACAAGAACTCGCGCAGGCCAAGCGGATGGCGGACGCCGCAAGGGCGACCGGTGTACAGCATGTCGTGTGGTCCACCTTGGAAGACACACGCCGCTGGGTGCCGCTTGACGATACGCGGATGCCGACGCTTCAAGGGGCCTACAAAGTGCCGCACTTCGATGCCAAAGGTGAAGCCGACGGAGAATTTACCAGGCTCGGCGTTCCAACGACCTTCCTGTTGACATCGTTCTATTGGGACAATCTCATCCATTTTGGGATGGGGCCAAAGAAGGGACCGGACGGACGGCTCACGTTGACGCTCCCAATGGGCGAGATGAGGTTGCCGGGCATCGCGGTGGAGGATATCGGCAAATGCTGCGTCGGTCTCTTTACGCGAGGTCGGGATGTCATCGGCAAGACCGTCGGCATTGCCGGGGAACATCTGACGGGTCAGGAAATGTCGGCGGCGCTTTCGAAGGCCTTGGGCCGGCCCGTTGCCTACCAATCGGTGCCATTCGACGTGTATCGACAGCTCGGATTTCCAGGTGCCGACGACATAGGGAACATGTTTCAGTTCAAACACGATTTTAACGACGTCTTCTGTGCCGCCCGTGATCTGACGCTCTCTCGATCGCTCAATCCGTCCCTCCAAACGTTTGAACAGTGGCTCGCCGCCAATAAGAGCCGGATTCCGATTGAGGCCTGATTCTTCCGCCAAATCGCGGCCAAGTCCTCGCAGTTGGTTCGAGGCCCGTTCAAGCAGTGGAGTAGGTCAGCAGGAAATATTGATGGCCGGATCACAAAACAAGGGGCCCACGCTGGGCGGTCGCATGTAATCCGTGGATGGGTCCTGAGAGCCCATCGGCGCTTTCAAGGGAGGGCCTCCGGGCATGCCGGGCAATCCGCGGCCGGCGCTGGTGAAGCCTGGGCGACCGATGGCGCCGATGCCAGGCGCGAGTTGATTGGTCGTCAACGGGGTGATGATATTCGCGGGGAGACCGCTGGTGGGTGCGGAGAGCGTGGGAATTGTTGGAGCCGTGATCGGTCCCTGAGGCTGGAGGGTTCCCGGGAGGGTTTGCTGCGGCAAGGTCTGTTGTGGAGGCAAGGTTTGTGCGGCGCTAAAAGGTGGGCTGCCTGTCTCCATTCCCAGCATCACGCAGGACACGACGGCCAAAAGGAGAAGAGGCGAGAGAGGGGAGTGAAGTCGGAGTTGGAGCGTCATGATCGTCCTTATCATGGGAGTGGCCGGCGCAGGGAAAACGACCATCGGCCGCCAGTTGGCGGAGGAACTTGAATGGCGCTTCTGTGATGCCGATGCCTTCCACTCGGCCGAAAACATCGACAAGCTTCGTCAGAATCTGCCGTTGAACGACGAAGACCGCCGCCCGTGGCTTGTCGAGATCCGTGCAGTCATCGGCGAATGGATCCGTCGCCGAGAGCAGGTCGTCCTCGCCTGCTCGGTCCTCAAAGCTGGGTACCGGGAGACGATCACGGCAGGCTATGAGGATCATGTCCAAATCATCTATCTGAAAGCAAGCCCCGACTTGCTTCGACAGCGATTGATTTCCCGAACAGGACATTTCATGGGCGAGGCCCTGCTCCGCAGTCAATTCGACATTCTCGAAGAGCCCGTCAACGCCCTCGTTGTCGATGCGGCAGAATCACCGCCGTCGATTATCCGACGCATCCGCTCCAGCCTCAAGATCTAACGCGCCCAGCCCCCCTATTGAGGATTGGCCTGTGTCTTTGTGGCCTCTTTGACCGGCGGCTCGATCTTGATCTGGGGTCCTTGCACCTTAGGCAAGATCCCGGCTCCGGGCTTCTCAAGGATGCGCTCATCGGCGTCGTCGTGGAGGTCCTGCGTGGTATGGGCTTGGTCCGCCATGGCGGATCGTTGCAGCGCTTGCTCGCCTCCCGCATTGGATTGCCCTGGATCATTGCTTAACGGTTTACCTGTCACTGGATCCATGGCTTTGCCCATCGGATAGCCTTCGTGCTTGGGAAGCATGGCAGGATTCGCGAAGGTGGTGCTAGCGAGGCACGCACCCACTATCATGACGAGGCCGGTCCAGACCATCAGTTTCATGGTGGTGCTCCTTGGTGTCTTGGGTGGTCAACGAACTGTTTGTGCTGATTGTTTGTTCCCCCAAAATGTAATCTCTCGTGGGGCATCCTCATCGCCGTCTCAACGGGACCTTCCCTAGTGCCTCTGCCACCGGTGCCTGGCTCTGCACCATCTTCACGTTCCGGTCAAGGCAAAGTGGATCGGGGCCCGGCCAGGGGTGCGAACCATGATTGCGCGACATCCTCCACCGGTCCAACGCCAACGGGAGGATAGCAGACCCACGGCCGATGAACACTCGGCAGTTCCCTTGGCATCGCAGCAGTGGTTACGATTGAGTCTCAGATGGCATACACATGCATCCTGGCATCCTGGTTTATCCCTGCCATCCTAAAATGGGGAATCTGGCGCTTCACCCATGTCACGGTAAAGGCTGGTCGTGTGCCGGCGGGCAGCCGGTCTCTCCAATCTCTGTACCCGGTCTCTCTTCCTGCGGGACTTCCTCTCTCACCTTCCTTGCCGCCATGACGGGCACTCGCGATAACATGCCGCTCGCTTTGTCCAAACACGGATGGTGAATAAACATGTAATCCCACAATGATAATGTCCGGTTCTACCACAGTAGCAATGTCCTCTTCATTGATAGACTTCCCGCTTTCACCAGGAGGGCGGGAGCGTGGGAGGGGACACTGTGACGATGAGTGGCAAAGAGTTACGACGGGTG
>CAYQDJ010000082.1:0-12768 GCA_964416255.1 uncultured Nitrospira sp.
CGCGTTGCCGATCGAGTTGGTCGAGCCGACGCCCTACCAGCGTAATCTCTCCGAGACGCACGTTCGGAAGTTGGAAGCGGTCATCGGCAAGATCGGACGGTTTCTCGACCCCATCATTGCCGTGCGTGTGCCCAAGCCCGGCCAAAGCGCGAAGTATTGGACGCCGAACGGGCATCACCGGTTGTCCGCCATGCGCACGCTTGGCGCCCGCAGTATCGTGGCGATTGTGGTACCGGAAGCCTCGGCTGCCTATCAGATCTTAGCGCTCAACACGGAAAAAGCTCACAACCTTCGGGAGAAGGCGCTGGAAGTCATTCGCATGTATCGGGAACTCGCCGCGCTCGATGAGCCGATGGAAGATACCTATGCATTGGAGTTTGAAGAACCGTCGTTCATCACCTTGGGTCTGTGTTATGAGGAACGGCTGCGATTCAGCGGCGGCGCCTATCATCCCATGCTCAAACGAATCGATGCGTTCCTGAACCAGCGGCTGGCGGCGGCATTCGAGGTGCGACGGCAACGGGCGAAGGCTCTGTTGGCCCTGGATGACGCGGTGGTCCAGCAGGTTCAAGCCCTCAAGGCCAGAGGGCTCACGAATCCCTATTTGAAGACGTTTGTGGTGGCTCGTGTCAATCCGCTCCGATTTCGGCCCCCCGGAGCCCCGTCACTTTCGTTCGACGAGGCGCTGGATCGCATGATGCACGCGGCCGCGAAATTCAATCCCGACAAGGTCAAGGTGGAGGATGTGGCCCGCTCCGGCGGCACGCCGGAGGACACCGAATAGCGGTGCTCGCCTTGTTTCCGCGCGGCGCGCGCCATTACAATGACGAGATCGTGAAATGAGGAGGCAATATGAGCCTGGCTGATCAAAAATGCATCCCCTGCCGCGGGGGCGTCCCTCCACTGCCGGCCGACCGCGCAACCGGTCTTTTGAAAGAACTTGGGCGAGGCTGGTCGTTGAATGGGGACGGACATCTCGAACGGTTATACAGCTTCAAAGATTTCGCCCAAGCGTTGGCCTTTGTGAACCAAATTGGCGCCATTGCCGAGGCCGAAGGGCACCACCCCGATCTCTACCTGGCCTGGGGCAAATGCAAGGTCGAAATCTGGAGCCACAAGATCAACGGCTTGACGGAAAGCGATTTTTATCTGGCCGCCAAAGCGGATCGTGAGTTTGAACCGTTCCGAGCGGCCGTCGGTTGAACGAGCCTCATGCGATGTTCCGTTGACCACCGAGGCATGTCATGAGCGGGAACCCCCACATCGCGCTTGTGAACATGCCGTTCAGTTATTCGAAGTATCCTTCGATCCAACTCGGCACCCTGTCGGCACGGCTCAAGGCGCAGGGTATCCCGGTTGAGTGTCACCATCTCAACGTCCGCTTTGCGCATCACATCGGCGTGCCGCTGTACGAGTTGATCTGCGAAAAACGGGCGCTGTTTGGCGAGTGGTTGTTCGCCTATCTGTTGTTTCGGGACAACCCGAAGCGGCAGGAGTATCCGCGGGTATTCAAGCCGGTGTTCGAGCAACTTGCACGACAAAGCGGTCGCCCCATCGGGTATTTCGAAGAAGTGGCTTCCCGCATTGCGCCGCAGTTTCTGACTGGCATGCTCACCGCCGTGGACTGGGGCCAGTACAAGCTCGTCGGGTTCACCTCGACGTTCGACCAGAACGTGGCCAGCCTCTCGATGGCCAAGCTGATCAAGGACCTGTACCCGCAGGTGACCATCGTCTTCGGAGGAGCCAATTATGACGGCGAGATGGGGTTGGAATACTTCCGGGCATTTCCTTTCATCGATCATGTCGTCGTCGGAGAAGGGGAAGAGGCCTTTCCCGCTCTGGCGCGCCGCGTCTTGAACGGTGGACAGGGCCCGTATCCGGAAGGAGTCTCGTATCGGCACGACGGGCAGGTTCGATTGACGCCGCCGACGGCGCTGTTTTCGGATTTTTCCCAAACGGGTCCGCCTGACTACGATGATTATTATCATCTGCTGGCCGAATTGGGAGAGGCCGCGCAAGGTCTGGACCGGATTCTGCTGTACGAAGGATCCCGGGGGTGCTGGTGGGGCGAAAAACATCATTGCACCTTCTGCGGGTTGAACGCGCAGAGCATGAAATTTCGCGCCAAATCGCCTCAACAAGTGATGGAAGAGATGGCCTATCTGTCGGACCGATACGACACGGCGCGCTTTCGCCTCGTGGACAATATTATCGACATGAAATATGTAGACGACCTCTTCGGACGCTTCGCCGCTGACCACTGTGATCTGGATGTCTTCATCGAGACCAAGAGCAATCTCCACAAGAATCAAATCCGTACCTTGGCGGTCGGCGGGGTCAAGTGCATGCAGCCGGGGTTGGAAAGTCTCAGCCAAAGCCAGCTGCGCGCGATGGACAAGGGCGTCACGCCGATGCAAAACATCATGTGCCTCAAGTGGAGCTTTTATTATCACATCGCCGTGTCCTGGAACATTTTGCTGGGATTTCCGGGGGAGACCAACGAAGACTACCGGCGTCAGCTCGATCTCATCCCCTCGCTGCTTCACCTGCAGCCTCCGGAAGCGACCGGTAAGTTTTGGTTGGAACGCTTCAGCCCCTATTTCACACGGCCTCACGAGTACGGCGTCCGCATCACCGGACCAGGCATGGCCTATGAGTATGTGTATGATGCGGGGCAAGTCGATCTGCCGAAGATTGCCTATGATTTTGAGTATGAATTAGACCACTGGCCAGTGGATCCGCATGTGTATCAGGAATTGGTGGGGGCGATCGAAAGCTGGCAGCGGATGCATGCCACGACGGACCGGCCGTTCCTCTATTATTCGAAAGCCATGAACTATGTCACCGTGTACGACGGGCGGGATCCCAGCGCGCCGGTGCGCCGCCGATATGACGGGATCGCGGCGCGGGCGATCGAATGGTGCAATGAGGCGCCGAAAACCGTGGAACAACTCACGCTGCTGCTGGAGACGCGCATGCCGGATGCCTCCCGCTCCGATGAGGCTATCGTGGAAGCGCTGACCGAACTGACGAGCCGCCGTATCTTGTACGAAGAGCGTGGCAAGTATTTTACGTTGGCCATCCCCGAGAACCCGTACTTATAACGCACCGCGTCTACATCGACAGTTTATCCGTCACATTGCGCATCTGTACCCCGTGCACGAGGGAGGCGCCGCCGCGAATCGCGCAGGCCACGTGAACGGCTTCGGTCATCTCTTCGATGTTCGATCCTTTTTCCAGTGAAGCCTGCGTGTAGGCATCGATGCAGTAAGGACATTGCACCGTGTGTGCGACGGCCAAGGCAATGAGCGCTTTTTCCCGTTCCGTGAGGGCGCCTTCGGCAAACACCGCACCGTAGTATTCCATAAACTTTTCCCACAACAGCGGATTGCCCTTCCCCATGTCTGAAAACTTTCCCAGATCGTGGGAATGGTAATACGAGTCCATGCCAGCCTCCTGTGATCGTGAGTGTGAGACTCCTAGGCAGCGCCCGGGACCATGTCGTCAGGCATGTCCCGGGGGGTCAGGCTCGACGTTGGAAAGGACCGATGAAAAGCGATGCCCGACAATATCCGTGACCTTGGCCATCAGATCGTTGACTTCTTGCCATTCTTCCGGCCGCAAGTCGTGCTTCAGTTGCGGATGAAGCGCCCACTGGGCGTCCACCTTGGTTCCGATGCGGGTGACGAGCACGCGTAACAGCTCGACATCCCAACTGGCAGGTTCTGTGGACGAGTCGGTCGGGCGAGGGCCGTCATCTTGTCCGGATGGGGGAGGTACTGAGGTGGCCATAGGGTATTGCTCCAACAAAAACCAGAGCATACCTGATCCTGCTCCGGCTTGTACATCTCGAGGCGGTTCAATGAAGAGGGTTCAGACGGATCATGGGAGGGGAGACGATGCCTCCCCCTGGTTCAGCACCTTCCGCATCGCCTCATGGATCTGCCCGTTCGTGGCTACCAACTCCCGCCCGTAGATCGACAGCGCCTCGCCGCGAAAATTGGTGATGAGCCCGCCTGCTTCACGAACGATCACGGAGCCGGCGGCCATATCCCAGGGCTGGAGCGTGACTTCCCAAAAGCCGTCGAAACGCCCGGCCGCAACATAGGCCAAATCCAGGGCGGCAGATCCCGTTCGTCTCATGCCTTGGGCTTGAAGGGCAAAGCGGGCAAAGTAATCAAGGTTGTTGCGCGGGGTTTCCCGGATGTCATAGGCAAACCCCGTGACAAGCAAGCTTTGGTCAAGGACGCTTGTGTGGGAGACGTGAATGGGATTGCCGTTTAAACGAGCGCCTCCGCCGTGCGTCGCGGTGAAGAGTTCATTTCTGGAAGGATCAAACACCACTCCCAGCACACACTGTCCCCGAAATTCGAGTCCGATCGACACACTGTAAACGGGATAGCCGTGGGCAAAATTGGTTGTACCGTCGAGCGGATCAATGACCCACAGGAACGGCGAAGGACCTTCTTTCTCAAGCGGGCCCCCCTCCTCCGCTAAAAAGCCGTGGTCGGGAAACTGGCGGCGCAACCGGTCAATAATGCACTGTTCCGCAGCATGATCTGCGTCGGTGACTAAATCAATCGGGTTCTTGTGGCTCACCCGAAAGCCAGCCTTTTGATAGTCCATGAGGACCTGTCCTGCCTCGCAACTTGCGGAGGTGGCGGCTTCAAGAAGCTGCAGAAGTGGTATCCCGATGTCGGCAGACATGGGTCATGGTAACACACCTACATACGTAAGGTATTGATTTGTAGATGCTTAGAAATGTTGGCCAAGCCTTCCACGCATATTACTAAGAATCCTTACTCAGGAGAAAAGTGCACTGATAGGTATACAAGCAATTCATGAATTTCGACATCTTGACAAGGTACACAAGCAATGCTATAAAGCAAGCATGCTTTTGAGGTTGATGTGGAGGAATTAACTGATATCTTGGTTGGGCTGGAACAGCGGATTAGTGCGTATAAAACCAGGTATCAGGAACTCGAGAAGAAACGACGTCGCCTCGACGACGAAATTGCCACCATCAAGAAGTACCTCGAATTGGCCGAAACCCTGTATCGAGTCGAAGCCGACAAAGCGAAGCTCGCCAGTCTCTCCAATCAGTTAATCACCGATGATCCGAAAGGGGTCCGCCCTCTTCCGGTCATGGATGTCACTGATCAATCTCGTGAAATTCTGCTGGGACGAAGCAAATATGTAGGAAAAAGTGTGCCTCAGGCGGCCTACGAAATACTCCGCGAGTCCAACCGGTCCATGCACGCGAAAGAGTTGGTGCAACGTTTGATCGAGGGTGGATTACAGATCAAGGGCAAAACACCGCTGACATCCATTGCGACCTCCCTCAAGCGGGACAAGCGATTCCGTAAAGTGGGGCCTAATACCTTTGAAGCATTGGATGACATGCTCATTCAGGCCGTGTAATGACGGCGAAACCCGAAGGGGGGTGAGACTCTTGGCAACGAAGAAGGCAGCGAAGAAGAAGAAGAAGTAATCTCCCGCCTCGATTGATTCGCCGAGGGTGAGGCCACTCACTCTCGGCGTATTTCTTTGAAGACCCATCCCCAGACAGGATCAAGTGTTGAAAAAACAACGGAAAAATAGGGCTGTAGAGGCAACGACCCGGGTTTGGTTATGTGGCCTGAAGGGCGACGGCGGGCTGAAGACGAGGAATGCTGACGGCCCGAGGCTCTGCAGTTGTGGCGGAGTCCGCGTTCAAGATGACCCATTTATCCGGCTGCTCGAGTAAGTGCTGGACCATCCGGGTATGAAGGGCATGCCCGGACCGTTGGGCCGTAATGTGTCCGATGAAGGACATCCCAAGTAATGAAAAGTCGCCGATCAGGTCCAGAACCTTATGGCGAACGAATTCATTGGTGAAGCGCAGGCCGGTTTCGTTCACGATCCCGTCCTCTGACAGCACGACCGTATTGTCCAAGGTGCCGCCTTGTCCAAGACCTCGAGCCCACAACGCCTGCACCTCATGGAGAAAGCCGAATGTCCGTGCGTCGGCAATATGGTGCTCGAACCCCTTGACCGAACAGTCATGGACATAGGTTTGCGTTTGAATCAGCGGATGATCATAGTGGATGGAATAGGTAATGCGAGGAGTCGACGAAGGCTCGATCCGCACGTATTTTGACCCTTCGGAGATCTCCATCGGGGCCATAATCTTCAGAAACTGCCGCTTGCGGCTTTGAGGGACGATGCCGACGGACTGAATGAGGCGCACAAAAGGCCCCGCGCTCCCGTCCATCACCGGTACTTCGCCTGCGGTGACGTCAATGTAGACATTGTCGACTTCCAGGCCTGCGAGAGCGGCCAGCACATGTTCGATAGTCTTGACTTGAAATCCGTTCCCGCTGATGGCCGTGCAGAGTTCGGTGGGTACGCGATGTTCGATCGACGCAGCCAATGAGGAGCCAGCCTGTCCATTCCGATTAATGAACACCACGCCGGTATTCGGAGGGGCGGGTTTCAGCGTGATGGTCGCAGGTTGGCCCGAGTGGAGTCCCACACCCGAGCATGTCACCGGAGCTGCAAGTGTTTGCTGGTACCGCACAGTGCCTCCCTTACATCGACTTCTTCAAACGCACTGATGAAGACAGTAGCAACCGACATGCCATGATTGAAACAACATAAGTAATTGGATACACAGTATAAATTAGACCATCGTCTTATTGAGCATAGTGTCGCAAATAACACATGTGTGGTCTTTTGCCGGGGAGGTTTACTTGTCGGCGCTGCTGGGCCGGACCATACGTCCTTCCCCGTAACACAGTCCACCCTCCTAAGGACCTAGGTATTTCCTAGTTGGCGGCACGCTAGCCCCCGGCCACCTCACGCTCGCGAGATACTTAATGCTTGGGGTCTAGTTCGATGAGCCCCTTTCGAATGGCTAAGATGGCGGCCTGTGTCCGGTCATAAACTTGGAGTTTGTGAAAGATGTTCCGCACGTGATTCTTGACGGTCTTCTCACTTAAATCGAGGTTGTTCGCGATCTCTTTGTTCGTTTTGCCGTCAGCGACCAAACGAAGCACGGTAATCTCCCGCTCGGTCAGATCATGTTCCACCCATGCCGGTTTCTTGCCCTTTTTTTGGGCCATCAGGGAAAATTCTGCCAGAATTTTGCTGGCCACCGAGGGGTGAATGAGGGATTCTCCACGATAGATGGCCCGGATGGCGGCCACAATCTGGGACGACTCCGAATCCTTCAGGAGATATCCCGTGGCCCCGGCGCGGACCAGATCGAAGATATACTGCTGTTCCTCATACATTGTGAGCGCAACGATTCCCATGTGAGGAAATTCGCGCTTGATTTGTCTGGTGGCCTCGACCCCGCCCATGCGGGGCATACTGACATCCATCAGAATGACGTCCGGCTCGAGCGCACGTGCCTTCTCCACAGCTTCGATCCCGTCCTGCGCTTCGCCGACGACGTGGATGTCCTCTTTTGTTTTCAGAATGGCCGCGAGGCCTTCGCGGACTACCCGATGATCGTCGGCGATCAGGACCTTAATCTTTTCCATTGCCCATAGCCTCCGTATTGACCAGCGGGACCTCGACGACGATCTTGGTGCCCCGCCCTTTTTTTGAGGTGATGCGCCCCTCGCCGCCCACCAATCGGGCTCGTTCCAGGATCCCCTTGATCCCAAAATGATCCCATTTCTCGGGGTCGGCAAAGACGGCGTCCAGATCGAATCCGACCCCGTTGTCGGTGATCGTGACTCGCAGGAGTTCTAACTCGATATCCAGCTGGATCGAGACCTTGTTGGCCTTGGCATGCTTCAGCACGTTGCTCAAGGCTTCTTGGATGATCCGGAACAGAAAGATCTTTGTGCGGGGAAACAGGATCTGTTCGTCGCCGGTGACCGAAAAATCGGCTTTAATGCGGGTCTGCGTCTCATACGACTTCAAATAGTTCTTCAAAGCTGGAATCAGCTCCATTTTGTCATAGTGCAAGGGGCGCAGGTTGAAGATCACCTGGCGGGCTTCCTGAATGGCCAATTTCAGTTGGGCTTTGCTTTCCTTGATGGTGGCGAGACTCGCTTTGGGATTGGTGCGGATGAGTTGTTGGCACAGATCGAGCTTGAAATTGACGCCCGCCAGGCTTTGCACGAGGCCGTCATGAATCTCGCACGCAATTCTCGTCCGTTCTTCCGTCACGGCCGCCCCGGTCTCCTTGACGTACAGCCGATAAAGGGATTGGTATTTGTTCAAGGTCTTTTCAATTTCGGCTGTCGCGCGGATGCGCGCTTCGATCAGCTCCCACATGAATTTGGCACTTGCGCCGCCGATAATCGTCACGCCCATCCGATGAAAATCCTGGAGGAACTGCGAGACCTCCGAATTCCCCGACACATCGATGACCAAGTCCACTCGCTCGATCGCCAGGAGCTTGCGATAGTCACGGGTGACCGGGATGCGGAAGCGCTTTGCCAGACTGACGCCCGGCGCGCGCGGATCGACTTCCGCGATGCCGACGATCTGCACGAGCGGGTCGTTGGCGAAGATCTCCATGAGCGCCGTGCCGCCGCGCCCGCCTCCGATGATGGCGACATTCGTGGCGTTAGCGTGGGAGGCGTTGGATCCCGCTCGTACCAGCTGCGGTTTCACCATACCTGTCACGATCCCCTGAGCCGTGCGTGCATGAGGAATGGGCGGAGAAAAAAAACCGGCCGGGCAGGCAGTGAACGCGAGAAGACCGGGCTCACCGTTCGCGGCGTTGCTGAGCCAATGATTTCAGCTCATCCATGAACTGGTCGATGTCCTTGAACTCCCGGTAGACCGAGGCGAAACGAACATAGGCGACCTGGTCCAACTGATGCAGCTCTTTCATGACTTCTTCACCCACAATCCGACTCTCAATCTCGCTTTCACCCATTTCCTGGATCCGCTTTTCGATGCGGTCCGTCACCGCTTCGATCGTCGCGGTGCTGATCGGCCGTTTCTCGCAGGCCTTTTTCAACCCGGAAAGAATCTTTGTACGATCAAACGATTCCCGACGGCCATCTTTCTTGACGACGACGGGAAGGATTTCTTCCACACGCTCGTAGGTCGTATATCGACGCTTACAGCCAAGGCATTCGCGGCGGCGACGAATGACCTCGCCTTCCTTGGCCATGCGAGAGTCCACCACCTTGTCTTCAAGCTCGTCGCAGAACGGACACTTCACAGGAGGCGATCCCGCCCTATCGGATAGGGGCTAGTAGGGGTGAAAGATGGGGAAGCGGCCGCACAAGGACCTGGCCTCGGTGCGGACCTCTTCCAGCACCGCCGGCTCATGCCGGTGCTGCAACACACGATCGATCAAGTCCACGATCTGCTTCATCTCGGTTTCCCGCATGCCTCGCGTGGAGACAATCGGCGTGCCCAGTCGAATTCCACTGGCGACCGCGGGAGGCTTTTCATCGTACGGCACCGCATTCTTGTTCACGATGATGCCGGCCGCATCCAATGCGGCGTCGGCTTCCTTCCCCGTCAGGCCTTTGTTGGTCAGGTTGACCAGCATCAGGTGTGTATCGGTCCCGCCCGAGACGATGCGGTATCCGCGTTCGAGCAGACCTTGCGCCAGGGCCTTCGCGTTCTCGACGACTTGCTGCTGATAATGGGCAAAGGACGGGGACAGGGCTTCTTGAAAGGCGACGGCCTTGGCGGCAATGACATGCATCAGGGGGCCGCCTTGCATGCCGGGAAACACGAATTTATCCACGGCTTTCGCATGCTCGGCTTTGCACATGGTGACGCCGCCGCGCGGACCGCGCAGGGTCTTATGGGTCGTCGTGGTTACGAAGTCCGCATAGGGCACGGGATTGGGGTGAAGCCCGGCGGCGATCAGACCGGCAATATGAGCGATATCCACCATGAGGTACGCCCCGACCGATTTGGCGATCTGTTGGAAACGGGGGAAATCGAGGATACGCGCATAGGCGCTGGCCCCGACGACGATCATGCGTGGCCGGCATTCTTCGGCCAGTTGCTGGACCGTGTCGTAATTGATCGTCTCCGTCTGCCGATCGACACCGTAGGAATAGGCGCGGAACAGGATGCCCGAGAAATTGACTTTGCTGCCGTGCGTCAAATGTCCGCCCTGCGCCAAGTCCATTCCCAGGATAGTGTCGCCGGCCTTGAGCACGGACAGATAGGCCGCCATGTTGGCCTGGGACCCGGAGTGCGGCTGGACATTGACGTGTTCGGCGCCGAAGAGCTGCTGGCATCGCTGGATGGCTAGGGTCTCGACCGTGTCCACGTGTTGGCATCCGCCGTAGTAGCGTTTGCCGGGGTATCCCTCCGCGTACTTGTTGGTCATGAGGGACCCTTGCGCAGCCAACACGGCGGGGCTGGCAAAGTTTTCCGAGGCAATCAACAAAAGTTTATCGCGCTGGCGCTGTTCTTCCGCCGCAATCGCGGCATACACCTCGGGATCCGTCGCCTTGAGTGATTCCAACGATCCAATGACATCTTGCATGACTGCTCCTGCCACCTGCGGTTACGTCGACGGGGCTTCCACTTCCTGTTTCTTCGTGACGCGCACGGTGATCGTGGCGGTCACGTCCCGCGGCATCTTAATGGGCACCGTGACGGTTCCGAGTTCCTTGATCGGCTGGGCGAGCTGAATCTTGCGGCGATCCACCGTGAACCCTTGAGCGGCCAGGCCTTCCGCAATGTCCTTGGCGGTGACGGACCCAAACATCTTGTCGTCCTTGCCGACTTGAGCTTCGATGGATACGGTGGCGGCGGAAACCTTTTTGGCGTGCGCCTCGATTTCGAGCTTTTCTTTCTTGGCCCTTTCAGACGCGACCCGCTTGGCATGTTCAAAGGCTTTAATACTGCGGCTGTCGGCTTCTACGGCTTTCCGCCGGGGCAACAGGTAGTTTCTGGCAAATCCATCGGCAACATTAATGAGATCGCCGAGGTGGCCAACCCCCTCAAGCGTCTCCTGCAAAATAACCTTCATGCTCCTAACTCCTTCTGTTGGAAAGGGAAAGAGAATACTGAGGTGTTTGGGAAAAGTCAATTCACAACCGGGCGCGCCGGGCTCTGGCCTCCCCGGTGGACAGCCCTTCCGACGCGCCTTATCATGAGAGCCATGGCGCCATCGGAATGAGGGGGGATCGTTGTGGGAACGGTGCGAGACCTGATCGAATTATGGAGCACCAGGCTGGAGTCCGAACACCAGTCCCTCAGCGAATCCGGACGGGATGAGGCCATCCTTGTGTCCGAGGTGCGGCTCATCAAAACGGTGGGGGAACTCCATCTCTATGAATGTGTGTTGCCTCTCGGTGTGACGCTGACAGCCGACCTTCCGGTGTCCATTCTTCCCTCCAACGAGGTGGAGCCGACGGAAGGCGTGGTGCTGACACAAGTCGACAACCGAGCCCTTGTGCAGGTTGTCGATGCCCTCGGGGCCAGGATGGAGGCCGTCACCCTGGTTCCTGATCTGCCCGGATTCCTGCAGACCGCCGCCGAGCGCCTGCGCGAGATGGTCACTAAGGCTACTGCTTATAATCTGGGCCCTGCGGAACGCCTGGTGCCGTTGTTCCAGGTAGGCGAGCAGGGCGGACCGCCGCCGAGCGCCTCGTCCAGCGCCTTCACGACGGTTTGGCTCCCCGACCGCGCACTCCGTCACCAACAAGTGGCCGGCCTGGTCATGGAACTCATTCGCGCCAATAAGCGGATTTTGTTATTGAGCCCGGTCCATCAAGAAGCCGATGGATTGGCCGGCATTATTGCCCGGTCGATGAAAGCGGGCGGCCTGAACTATAAAATGTGGATCAGCCGGTACGAGATGCCCGTCACCGCCCAACTCGCCGGGATCAACCTCCACGAGCTGGGGTTTGAAGCGCAAATGCACCAGTTCTATGCCAAGTCCCGAGCCGATAAAGCCTCGCTGCGCCGCAAATACGAACGGTTTCGTGAGCTGGCGCCTTTCCTGGCCTATAAAGGTCAAAAGCAGAAGGATTTGGATGAGGTACGCCTGCTGGAGTGGCGGCTCCTCACGCAGCTGAGCGAGGTGCAGACGAAGCTGGCCGGGGTTACCGCGACCTTGACCGAGTACGAGAATCTGCCGTTGCTCCGGCGCCTGGGGATGCAGGCAGTGGGGAAGAACGTGGAGTCCTTGCACGAGTATCGCGCGCTCTACGAACAGCAAGCCCGGGACGTGACCAAGGAAGTTGACATTGCCAAGTCCCGCATTCAGGAACTCGTGCCGGAAGCCGCCGTCCCGCGAGACATGCGGCCCGAATTTGACGAACTGAAAGAAGAGATTGCCAGATTGGGAGGCACGAAGAAAATCCGGGAGTTGTTGGCCGCTGAAGAGGACACCAACCGACAGGCCTTCATTCAAAACCGGCGGCTCGTGATCGCCACTCCCTTGAGGGTGGCCAGCGATCCGCTCTTCAGTCGCGTACGGTTCGACGTGCTGATCGCCGACGAAGCCCCGCGCATTCCCGCGCATGCGCTGCTGGCTGCGGCCGGGCTGGTCCGGGAGCGCATCGTCATCAGCGGCGATGCGACCGACATCACCTCCGCCGGCTATTGGACCGCGACCAGGGAGCCGGCACGCGCCCTGTCGTGAGGACGCGGCGACACGTTGCTTGACGGCGCTCCCACAAATTCAGGATAATCCGACTCCTTGTGTCTGAGAGAGCCTCCTGGGCGCTCAACATGCTGAGCGCCTGAATGCCGAAGTGGCGGAACTGGCAGACGCACTAGATTCAGGGTCTAGCGCCCGCAAGGGTGTCCGGGTTCAAATCCCGGCTTCGGCACCAA
>CAYQDJ010000083.1:0-12496 GCA_964416255.1 uncultured Nitrospira sp.
CGATTCCGCCACTCCGCCTTCGCATATACATGCCCGACCCACTCCCGAAGCAATAGACCGATCACCACGCTGGGAAGGCCAACAAGGATGACGTACCATCCTGCCCATACAGTCAGATCGTGCATATCGTAATCCTCCTTTTTCAGAGAGACGGCCGGCGAGTCTTCAATTCAGCAAGGCCTGTACCACGAAGAGAGGCTCGCATAATACCGCGAATATTTGGATAATGGGTCGAGGTCAAGCCGAGTGGGGGAGACGAGTGTCGTGAGAGAACCATCGCAGGCGTTGCATAAACACCGCAGTCCTCCGAGCCATCTCATGTCTGAATCAGCAGAGTGCTACAATCCGAGGTTTCATCCTTTTCTCTCGTTTCCAGGATTATCCGGCGGCGCGCTCCTTCTGATCGTCGAACGGCGCCTGGATGCTCAAGAGCAGATCCGTCGCGCAGAGCCTCAGCATTCCAGCCTCGTCCTCGGTAAGTCGCTCGCCTTTGGCCAACAACCCCAGCACTCGTTCGTTGGCGCTGATCAGATCACGCACTTCTTTCCGAACCTTATTCATGTGCCCCCCGACGGTACGCACTCATCGCATTCCCGGCAACACTGTTACCTCGCCCGATGAAGCGGCGTCAGGATGACCCACACTTGAGGAGTTATGACCAACGTGCAAGAGGACGCCTGTTCCAAACACTCCAGCGTGGCCGTCACGAGAGTCGCACGCTCTCACCTGCGCTGATATGCCAGAAAATAATCTTGGACCGACGCGAGTCAAGGGAGGTCGGGTACTGAGGAAACCTGTGCCCCATTGACTGCACGGGTGCCGAGACGTACGGTCATGCTCATCGCCAGGGAGGCCTATTGAACCGCGCGATTTCCGTAATGATCCTGGTCTGTGGACTGTCAGCAACGGCTCTTCCGGGGGTGGCGGCCGACTCCGCGTCGAGTCTGGAGGCGGAATTCAGTCGGCTTCGTGAAGAGTTGAGCGCTCTGCCGGAATTCGCCGGACGCGATGCCCTATCACAACTCCGCTTCGGGCAGGAGTTGGCCCACCGCGGCGACATACAGGGCGCAGTGGCGGCCTACCGTGCGGCCATCGCCTTGCAGCCGCAATGGGCCGAACCCTATCGCGGCCTCGGACAAGTGCTCCTCGATCACCATGACTACGCGCCCGCTGTCGAAGCCCTGCAGACGAGTATTCGCCTCGGCCGGGATGACGCTCAGGCGCTGTATTGGCTTGGACGCGCCTATATGGGCACCAGCGAATTGACGGCGGCGGCGATGACGCTCGAACGGGCGGTGCAGGACAAGGAAGACGACGCCGAAGCCTTCGCCGATCTCGGCCTGGTACGGATGGCGCAAGGGGATCCCACCGGCGCCGAGCAGGCGATCCTGCAATCGATTCGATTGAAGCCGGATTATGCCGATGCCCATCGGCTACTGGATCTCCTGACAAAGCATCGACAGGACCCGGAAAGGGCGCGGTTAGCGGCGCGAGGAGTGTTGGCCGAGATCTTCGCCCGCCCATGAACGGATGGATCAGGGAGTCCAGACGGGCTTGGACTCCGATACCGAGAGCACGATAGCTTGGACAAACAGTTCATCGCCGTCCGGTTGTTCCCAGCTCTTCAGCCACATTTGATGCAGCGTGCGCACCTCGATCCAGCCGAGGAAGACCCAATCGACCTCGGCGGGTAACGCTCCCTTCACACAGGTCTTCGCGCACAGATTGATCCATGGATGACCAGGATCTCCGGCACCGAACGCCCACACGGCATAGTGTCCTGCAGGCAAGTGCGACGTGGCGCGCAGCGGCGACACACCGGGCAAGGGTTGCCGGAAGATGACGACTCGCTCGGCCTGTTCGCGCGGCACGCCGCATTTCGTGCGAGTGGCATAGACCCACAGTGTGTACTCGCCCGAGTTGGCCTTGCAGCCTTCGAACGGCACCTCGGTTCCGCCCCTCCAATCCGATGCCCGGAACACTTCCGTCGGCGGATCGGCCCGAGTGTCTTCGGCACCGGCCGGATTGATCATGCTGATGCGGCACAGAAGGAACGCCATGAACGCAAGGACGAACCGTGGGCTGGAGGTGAAGCACGTTGCCATAAGGCATTTCCCGCCGTCGGCTCACGAGGAGGTTAAGGAGCACAGCCTCGCCATAAACAAGGCACCATATCCAGACCATCACCAAAAGCGGAGCGATGCGCGGCAACCATGGTAACAAGACGATGCCCGTGCACGTTGTCAAGGCTACGATGGAGGCGACCAGGTCCTGGATCGAGCAGGTCTCCGCCACGAAAATCATCGCCGAGACTGCCGACGGCATGGCGGCGATCTAGCAGGTTGCGGAAAAACTCCTTTTGAGCCTCACTGGCGTCGCAGATCCCGAAGAGTGAGGGCCATACCAAATAGCCAGGCGGGATGCTCAAAATGGCCGTCCAGCAAGGCCGCAGCGAGTGAAGAGGCGAATCGTA
The DNA here is from genome assembly GCA_964416255.1 of uncultured Nitrospira sp. Classification (GTDB taxonomy): domain Bacteria; phylum Nitrospirota; class Nitrospiria; order Nitrospirales; family Nitrospiraceae; genus Nitrospira_D. The sequence goes on from CAYQDJ010000083.1 coordinate 2,474, forward strand.
CTTCATTCCGTACGTTGAGCCTATGAGCGACGCGAGAACGCGGCTGGCGGACTTTTTCAGCATCCTGCCAGAGCACAATAGCCCCTTCCAAGCCGTGCAGATTCAAGATAGAGACGCGGCCCATCCCCGCAACAGTCCTCCGCCATCCTGACCACCACCCCGAGACAGGCCAGGGGGGCCGTCCGCCGCGCCGCTGATTGAAAGACCGAGCACCAAACTGGCGAGTGGCATGGTCGAAACAAGTTCGGCCGGACGTGATTCCCATCCGGAGCTGTGTTATATCACACCTCAATACTCCATCGGATGAAGACCTGTCACCAACGCGTCAGTGTGATAGTGACGAGGATTGTCGATGAGCCGCAGCCGGAACGAGCAAACGTCCCCAGCCGAACGGCCGGACGAAGAGCCGGCCGCGGCCATCAACCGGCGTGCCTTTGTGGCGGGCGGCGCCTCGCTCCTCGCCATGAGCGCAGCCGACCTCCTCGTTCGTGCCGCCACGGCGGGGGAGGCGGGACTTCCCGATCCCATGCGGGTGCCGGGAACGAATCCGCGGCCGTATGGCGAGCGCTCGCCCTTTGAAATCTCCTCACGGTCGACGGGAGCGTCACATTCGCTCACGCCGTTACAGAGCCTGCATGGCATCATCACCCCGTCGTCGCTGCATTTCGAACGCCATCATAACGGCGTCCCCGCCATTGATCCGACACACCATCGTCTGCTGATTCACGGACTGGTCCACCGGCCCTGGATTTTCACCGTCGAAGAGATAAAACGACTTCCGTCCGTCTCGCGCCTGCTGTTCATCGAATGTTCCGGGAACACGCGGGATGGGTGGCGACCTGCGCAGGATCTCACCGTGCAACACACACATGGTTTGTTGAGTACCAGCGAGTGGACGGGCGTTCCCCTGGCAAACCTACTCGACACGGCGGGACTCCGACCCGACGCGAACTGGGTGCTGGCCGAAGGCAGCGATGCAGCCGGGATGGCTCGCAGCGTGCCGCTCAACGACGACGTGCTCCGGGAGGCGCTTGTCTGTTATGGACAAAACGGTGAAGCCCTGCGCCCTGAACAGGGGTATCCGCTTCGATTGCTGGTCCCCGGCTACGAAGGGAACGTGCAGGTCAAATGGCTCCGTCGGTTGAAAGTCGGGGCGGGTCCGTTCATGACGCGGTGGGAAACGTCGAAATACACCGATCTCATGCCGGATGGAACCGCCTATCAATTTTCACTCGTCATGGAAGCCAAATCCGTGATCACGAATCCCTCCGGCGGGCAGCGTCTTACTCCGGGAGCCCACGAAATTCGCGGCCTGGCCTGGAGCGGCCGGGGACGCATTGCCCGGGTTGAGGTGAGTGTGGATGCGGGCCGGACATGGCAATCCGCCCGCCTCGAGGAGCCGGTCTTGCCGAAGTGCCCGGCGCGTTTCCATGTTCCCTGGGCCTGGACGGGACAGGACACCATCGTGCAAAGCCGCTGTGTGGACAACACCGGGTATCGCCAACCGTCGCGCGGCGAGCTGCTGGCAGTGCGCGGCAACCATTCGAGCTATCATTACAACGGCATCCAAAGTTGGCGCATCGACCGCGATGGACGCGTGTGGAATGTCGATGTCTGAACGAGGTGTGCTCGGAGTTATGATGGTGACAGTCCTCCTGTCGGCCGCCACAGTCTGGCCGGTCGAGAAGATCGAGAACCAGAGCGTCAGGGCTGAGATCGGTCGCCCGGCGACGGACGCGGAGATCCAGGGCTGGGACATTGATGTGGATCCTCGCGGTGTAGGGTTGCCGATTGGACAAGGGACGGTCGCCCAGGGGGCCAGGGTCTATGCGGAGAAATGCGCGCGATGCCACGGCATCCATGGTAGGGAGGGACCGGCCGACCGATTGATCGGGGGGCGTGGGTCGTTGGCGACGGGGCAGCCGGAGAAGACCGTCGGGAGTTATTGGCCGTACGCGACGACGCTGTATGACTACATTCGGCGCGCCATGCCCTTCGATGCGCCTCAGTCGCTGTCCCCCGCCGACACGTACGCCGTGATTGCCTGGCTTCTGCATCAGAACGAAATCATCCCCGCCGATGCGGTGATGAATGCCCGCACATTGCCCCAGGTTCGAATGCCCAATGCACAGGGTTTCAAACCGGACCCGCGTCCGGACGTGTCGCCTCGGTGAGATTACAAGACCAGGAACGTCCGCATGGTCGGATCTGACCGCCGGATATGAAGGAGCCGATCGGTTATGGCCTATCTCCCGATTGAACACTACGGCATCATCGGGAACATGCGGACGGCGGCGTTGGTCGGGACCAACGGCTCGGTCGACTGGTTCTGTTTTCCACACTTCGATTCTCCCAGTGTCTTTGCCGCCGTCTTGGACGATCAGCGAGGCGGTCGTTTCGAGATTGCGCCCGGCGAGGACGGCATCCGGGCGAAACAACTCTATTGGCCCGAGACCAATATCCTCGTCACACGGTTTCTCTCCCCGGATGGGGTGGGGGAAATCGAGGATTTCATGCCGGCCGGGTTGCCCGCGGACTCACCGTGGCAGAACCAATTGATTCGCCGGGTGAAGGTGACGCGGGGGACCTTGGCCTTCCGGGTCCGCTGCCATCCCGCGTTCGACTATGCGCGGGCGCCGCATCGCACGACCATCGTGGAGCAGGGCGCCGTCTTTGAGTCAGAGGCTCTGACCCTCGCCCTGGCCGCGACCGTGCCGCTGAACCGCGACGATGCGGGCGTGCACACGACGTTCGCACTCGAAGAAGGCCAGGCCGCCGTGTTCGTGATACGAGCGTTGGCTCCGGACGAAACCCATCCTCGCTGTCTCTCGCTCGACGAAGCGCAGGAACTGTTCGAACGCACCGTGAATTACTGGCATCGTTGGCTGGCACGATGCACCTATACGGGACGTTGGCGTGAAATGGTGTATCGGTCTGCGCTCACGCTCAAGCTGATGACGTTTGAGCCGACCGGAGCCATTGTGGCCGCGCCGACCTGCAGCTTGCCGGAGACGCTCGGTGGAGGCCGAAACTGGGACTACCGCTACACCTGGATCCGCGACGCCGCCTTTACGCTGTACGGTTTGCTGCGGATCGGCTTCACGGAGGAGGCCCACGCCTTTATGCAATGGCTGGAGGCGCGCTCGGGCGAAGTGGAGGCCGACGGAACGTTGCAGATCGTCTATGGGATCGACGGCCGTCATGATCTGACGGAACTGACGCTCGATCATTTGGACGGATATCGGGGATCCCGGCCAGTCCGCATCGGCAACGGCGCCTACCGCCAACTGCAGTTGGACATCTACGGCGAATTGCTCGATTCCCTGTATCTCTACAATAAACACGTCATGCCGATCGGGTATGATGCGTGGATCCGCCTTCGACGGCGCCTCAACTGGCTGTGCGACAATTGGCAGCAGCCGGACGAGGGAATTTGGGAAGTGCGAGGAGGCCCGCGGCATTTCACCTACTCGCGGATGATGTGCTGGGTGGCGATGGACCGGGGGATTCGGCTGGCCGAGAAGCGGTCCTTTCCGTATGAGCGGGTGCGCTGGCAGCAGATGCGGGATCAGATTTATGAAGACGTCATGGCCCATGGGTGGAGCCACAAGCGGCAGGCGTTCGTGCAACATTTCGACACAGACTCCCTCGACGCCTCCAACCTCATCATGCCTCTGGTGTTTTTTCTCTCTCCGAACGATCCGCGCATGATTTCGACCTTGGACGCCATCAACCGCTCTCCCCAACAGGGCGGCTTGGTGTCAGACGGACTGGTCTATCGGTACGACAGCGAAACGGGCGAGGATGGGCTGCACGGGAAGGAAGGCACCTTTACCATGTGTTCGTTTTGGTTGGTGGAGGCCCTGACCCGGGCCGGACATGTCGATCGCGGTAAACTGCGAGAGGCCCGGCTGTTGTTTGAACGAATGTTGGGTTATGCCAACCATCTGGGTCTCTATGCCGAACAGATCGGCGGCAGCGGGGAAGCGCTCGGCAATTTCCCGCAGGCCTTTACCCACCTGGCGTTGATCAGTGCCGCGTTCAATTTGGACCGCGCCTTGGACGGACGCCGCGGCGGTTCAGCGTAATCATGATCGAGGATCTTCTCGACCTCTCGCCGCTGGCGGCTCACGGCGCTTTGGCCGGGACCACCGTCGCGCCTGTCATCCGTCCGGTGAATCCGGAACAGCCACCGCCCACGGTTCGTCTTTGTTCTGTGACCGGGCCCGCATGACCACCGCACGCAGTCGAATCCCGCTCTCCCTGCAAGTCATAGTGGCCGTGATATGCGGCGCCGCGCTTGGCGGCGTGTACGGCCACGATCCCTATTGGGGCGGCTTACGCAATGAGGATCTCGGCCGGTTCGGCATGGCGGTCATCACCGTCCTCAAGACCCTCGCCGTCCCCCTGATCTTTTTTGCCATTCTCGATGCCTGTGTGCGGATCAGCCTCCCGTTGCGGCAAGGAACCCGGCTCCTGGGGATTTGCCTCATCAATGTCTCAGTGGCGATGGTCATTGGCTTGACGATCATGAATACCTGGCAACCGGGACTGGCCTGGGTCGGTCATGTCGAGGAGTGGCTGCCGATGGCCGCCCTCCCTGGACAGGCGGACCTCCACGCCTTATCAGAGAGCCCCGGGCCCTTCGAGCAACTCCTCCGCTTCATTCCGGATGCCCTGCTTCACCCGTTTTCCAGTCATGGGGTGATCGGAGTGGTCCTCCTGGCCTTGGCACTGGGCACCGTTCTGCGTCGTGCCCTGGTCGAGGATGACGGACCCACCGGGGCAAGGACTGCGGTCGTGAAGGGGATCGAGCGCACGTACCAGTTTCTCGTGCAGTGTCTCGAATGGATTATTCTGGTCGTGCCGTTTGCAGTGTTCGGTGTGGTCGCCCAGGTCGTAGGCAAGTCGGGGGTGAGCGTGTTTTCGTTTGTGTGGGTATTTCTGGCCGCCATGCTCGCCGGCCTTGCCCTTCACTCGCTCGTGTATTACCCGCTGGTCGCCTGGATTATCGGCAAGAAGCCGCCCCGCATCTTTCTCGGGCAGGGAGCCGACGCCGTGATGACGGGGATCTCCTGCAACAGCAGTCTCGCCACCGTGCCGGTGACCCTCCGGAGCTTGGATCGCATGGGAGTTTCACCGCAATCTGCGCGACTGGCGGCTTGTGTGGGCACGAATTTAAACAATGACGGCATCACCCTCTACGAAGCGATGGCTGCCCTATTTCTGGCTCAAGCGTTGGGTTTCGACCTGCCGCTGACGAACCAATTCCTCATCGTGATCGCGTCGATCATCGCCGGCGCCGGCGTGGCGGGTATTCCGGAGGCCGGCCTGGTGGTCTTACCACTCGTCCTCTCCGCCGCCGGCTTGCAGGACCAGATCATCGCCGCTGCCGTTCCGCTGATCATGACGGTGGACTGGATCATCGCCCGGGCTCGGTCGGGGGTGAACGTGATGAGTGATCTGCAGGTCGCCATTGTGCTCGACCGGGGCCGCCGCGGCGAACAGCCCACGGCTGAACCGCATCCGGTTTCGCGTCCGTCGATTCCACCGCAGGCCCTGCCGCCTTCCATATGACGAGCGGCTCGCACTCGGATCCGAGGTTCAAAGGGTTATTGACCGGACTCCGATGCGGGGTGCAATTCCCTGAGCCGCCCGGCTTTGTCCGCCCGAACTCCACCTCCGCTCGGGGTCTTCCTCGCCGGCCCCAGGGGACACGCCAGGTCGATGTCATCCGGCAAAATGCCAGCATACGCAAAGACTGGGAGGGACTTATGACCAAATGGGTGTTCGGGGTGGCTGCGGTGGTGCTGCTCTCAGGGTGTGCCGGAGAAAAAAGACAGGCGGGACCCGTGGCGGATCACACGCCGGATCGATCCGTCCCTCGCTCCGTCGAACGCTCTGCGCCGACCGCCGAACCTCGGTCCCAGCCGGCTGAGCAACCGGCGAAAAAAACGGTCCCTCCGTCTTCGGCCTCAGTGCCGCCGGATCCGCCGGATCGACGCGAGGAGCCGCGGCTGGAGTCGTCTCGTCCACCGGCTGACGACCGTACAATCCCCGAACGGAAGTCGGCTGAGCCACAGGCCCAGTCACCCAAAGATCGGGTCACCCCATTGGATCAGTCCGGCAGTCCAGAAGACATTGAGACGACCCGACGGATTCGGCAGGCGCTGATGAACGAGGACTTGTCATTTGGGGCGAAAAACGTCTTGGTGATCACCGATAAGGATCGGGTCGTGCTGAAAGGAACGGTGAAAAGTCCATCGGAGGCCGATCGCGTCAAAATCGTGGCCGGGATGATGACCACCAAACCAATCGACGATCGGCTGGTCGTCAGCCAGTAACAGAGTGCGCCATCCGGCCGTCCCACGGCACAGGCCCCGGCCATTGATTCTTGTGGGCCAACCCTGCTCCTGATGCCTCCCTCCTAAACGAAGCATTCTCCAACTCGGCCCCATGCTGTCTTCCCGGAGGAGGGAGAAGGGGGTATGCTTCATGTCGTCACAAGATCTTTTCAGCCGGCTCGACCATGACATTCCGTCTGAAGGCATGCATCTGATCGCAAGCGGTCAACGGGACGTGTTCTTTTCGAACGGGTTCCGGCCGTTTTTTCTCAGTGCCGCCTTGTTCGCCTCGGTGGCGGTTCCGGTATGGATCGCCATAGGGATCGTGGCAGAGGGCAGTGACACGCTTGCGGCTGCGCGGGTGTGGCATACCCACGAAATGGTCTTCGGATTTCTCTCGGCTGTCATCACCGGCTTCCTCTTGACGGCAATGCCAAACTGGACCGACCGTCCAGTGATGCGGGGGAAGGTATTACTCGGACTCTGGTTGCTCTGGCTGATCGGTCGACTGGGCATGGCCACCCCTTGGATACCGCACGGCGTGTCGGCCGGCATTGATGCGGCCTTCTTGGTCGTGGTCGCCGGGCTGGTGCTTCGAGAACTCGCCTGCAGCAGGAGCTGGCCACACGCACCGATTGGAGGCCTGATCGCGCTCTATGCGGGAGCCAACATCGCTTTTCATGTGTTGACGTTCACTGATCACACGGCGGATGTGGCCTGGCGTTTGGGAATCGGGTTGATCGTCATGCTCATCACCGTAATCGGTGGTCGCATCACCCCGACCTTCACGGGCGAGTGGATGAGCCAACGGGGGTGGGATCGAGCCCCGGCCGCCGGGTCGCTGTTCGACGGCATCTCGGTTGCGCTGGTGGTGATCGCGGCGGTTGCATGGACGGTGCAACCGGACCATCTTGTCACCGGCTGGCTCTTGGTGGCGGCCGGCATGATCAATGTCGTGCGGCTGGTGCGCTGGTATGGGTGGCTCACCTGGCCCGAGCCGTTGGTCTTGTTGCTGCATGTGGGATACGGGTGGCTGGCGCTCTCGCTGGTGTTGTGGGGAGGGGCCATCCTCGGACTCGGCGTGCCGATGACTGACGCGTTGCACGCATTCACGACCGGCGCGGTGGGCTCCATGACGCTCGCCGTGATGACGCGCGCGAGTCTCGGCCATACGGGCCGAATGCGGCAAGCCGACAGGATGACGGTGCTCATCTATATGTTGGTGAACCTTGCTGCGCTGCTGCGGGTCTTCGGGCCCGCGACCGGTTTGCCGGAGTCGTTTGTCTTGAGCGTGGCCGCCCTGTGCTGGAGCGGCGCCTATCTGCTGTTCTCCGGCATCTATGGACCCTATCTCCTTGCTCCAAGCCTCGACGGGGAATAGCACTGAGGCTTGCCATGCAGCCATGGCCAGCCAGGCAGCCAGGGTCCCCCGGCTGCAATTCCGGGGACCTGCCGGTAGCACCGGCGGGTTCAGCCGTTTAGATCTAGCGTATGATCCAATCAACGACACGCCAAACGCTCGGTGTCCTGACGGGGCACTGGTGGGCCATAGGGTTGCGTGGCTTGCTGGGCATTCTGGTCGGTGTCCTGGCCTTGGTGCTGCCCGTGCATACACTCATTGCGTTGGTCTGGCTGTTCGGTGCCTATGCGTTCTTGGACGGGGTGTTCAACTTTGCCGCAGCCTGGAGGCGCACTCCCCAAGAACGTCCCTGGTGGGTGTTGGTGCTGTCCGGCATCGCCGGCATGGGAGCGGGTGTCGTCAGTTTCTTCTGGCCGGGCATTACAGCCTTGGTGCTGGTGTATCTGATCGCCGCCTGGGCGCTCATCACGGGAGGCCTGCAAGTCGCGGCCGCGATATCCCTGCGCAAAGAAATCGAAGGTGAATGGATGCTGGCGTTGTCCGGCATGATCTCCCTGTTATTGGGCGGGCTCCTCGCCCTGTTTCCCAACGCCGGCGCCATCGGGCTCGTGTGGTATTTCGGGATCTTCGCCATTCTTTTCGGCGCTGTCATGGTCGCGTTCAGTTATCGCTTGCGCACCTGGAATCAGCAAGGCGGCCAACCCGGCAGAAGATTGGCCGCTTAGTTGCCACGTTTTCAAACAAGTGCCGCAGCCGTTGGCATCCGTTAAACCGGCTCTTCCACATCCACACGAGCGTGCCACGCGACCCGGCCCTCGCGCAGCCGCGCGGATTCAAAAGACAAGTGATGTGATACACTGCCCCTGGCGGGTCGGCCTTATTCATCTTTCTCTATAAGGAGCATCATGGGACTGACAATCGCGCATCGGATCACGGTCGCTTCCTTGGGCCTCATACTGTGTGTAGGGACGGCCATTGCGGCTGATCCTACCGAAGTGGAAAAGTTCGTGAAGGCCCGCATCGAGATCGGGGAGATGATGACCAACTATTTTCAAGGCGGAGAACGGTTTAAGGAGGGTCAGCGGCCCTCACCCGAACAAATGAAAGAAATGGGTGCGGACATCAATGCGAAACTCAGCCAACTCCTGGCGAAGTACGACCTGACGGTGGAAGACTATCGCAAACGCAGCCCGGAAGTGTTTGCCGATGAGGCAGCCGTCAAAGGTTATCTCAGCGACCATCCTGATCTGAAACAACGGTATGAGGCGCTGCCGATGGATCGGATGGGTCGCGGCGGAAGCACGGGACGGGGCTACTGACACCACACAGTGTGTATGCCCTCGGTGAAATGACCTTCATCGATTCGCTGAAGCTTGATCAACGGCGAAGGTTCTACGAGCGGCATCGCTCTGTCGCCATGACGATGATCGCGATCGTCTTTCTGCTCCCTTTTGCCGGCCTCTATGTCACCGGTTTGCTAGGCGCGGTCGGCGGCGTACTCCTGTCCGTGGCAATGTACTACCTCACCCCCTATCTGTGGACATGGTTCACGGCCATTTGATTCCCGCTTGATCTGTGACAGAGGGGGGTTGGCGCTGACGTCCACGTTCCAGAAGTCAGAACCAGAGGGGCAGGCGGAGACCGGCCTGCCCCTCAACGGTCCTACCGACGGTCCGGTGTCGACTCGTTCGGTTGGTCTTCCGGAACCCGCGCGGCTCGTGACGGAACCTTCTCGGCCTGCGGCTGCCGGTCGCGGTCATCCCGTTTGACCTGTTGCGTCACAGGCAAACGGCTGGTGGCCGTGGCGGTCCCTTCCAACAAAATATCCGCCACCAACGCCTCTTTGTTCGACGTGACGTGCACACCTTCCTGGCGTGCCACGAGCAGGTCCAGATTCAACCCGCCCGCCGTATGTTGTCCGCTCAACGCGTTCTTCATATTGCCGATACGTTGAGCGATGTCGATTTGCACGGCTTCCTTCAGCCGGCCCTTCAACTCCTGGTCAACCATTTGCCAATACCCCGTCTTCACCTCGTCCAAGGCCAATCTAGATTCGTGGGCCATCTGCAGGTCCGGAATGGTCATGAGCGTCCCGTTCCGTTCCAGGTGCGGAGTGCCCCAATAATAGAGCGTTCCGTTCAAGTCGCCCGACGTATCGAGCGCCATCAGTGTCCGGCCGCCCGATTCCGAGGCCACCGCACGGTCGATGCGCAGCTTGTTGCCAAAGGTGGTGGGCAACTTCACTTCCTGATGGAACAACCGCTCCTGCAACTGCTGGTTCACTACGGCATAGGGAACCGGCACACTCAGCAGGATGCG
>CAYQDJ010000084.1:0-12362 GCA_964416255.1 uncultured Nitrospira sp.
CGAACAGGCGGAACAGGGCGTGGACTACTTCACCATCCACGCCGGTGTGCGCCTCGCATACGTGCCCATGACCGCCAAGCGGATGACGGGCATCGTCTCCCGCGGAGGATCCATCCACGCCAAGTGGTGCCTGGCGCACCACGAAGAAAACTTTGCCTACACGCACTTCGAGGAAATCTGCGAGATCATGAAAGCCTACGACGTCGCGTTCAGTCTGGGCGACGGGCTACGGCCGGGGTCGATTGCCGACGCCAATGATGAGGCGCAGTTCGCCGAGCTGGACACCTTGGGCGAGTTGACGAAGATCGCGTGGCAGCATGACGTGCAGGTGATGATCGAAGGGCCCGGCCATGTGCCGATGCACATGATCCAGGTGAACATGGAGAAACAGCTCAAGGCCTGTCACGAGGCGCCGTTCTATACGCTGGGACCGCTGACGACCGACATCGCGCCGGGCTACGACCACATCACGTCCGGCATCGGGGCCGCCATGATCGGCTGGTACGGCTGCGCCATGCTCTGTTACGTCACCCCGAAAGAACATTTGGGCTTGCCGGACCGGGAAGACGTGAAGACGGGAGTCATCGCCTACAAGATCGCGGCCCATGCCGCCGACTTGGCCAAAGGCCATCCGGGTGCGCAGATCCGGGACAACGCGCTGTCCAAGGCCCGGTTCGAGTTCCGCTGGGAGGATCAGTTCCATCTGTCGCTCGACCCGGACACCGCCAAACAATTTCATGATGCGACCTTGCCCGACAACGCAGCGAAGGTCTCGCACTTCTGCAGCATGTGCGGACCGCATTTCTGCTCCATGAAGATCACCCAGGACGTGCGGGACTATGCGGCCCAAAAGCAGGTGGACGAACAACGCGCGATCCAAATAGGCATGAAAGAAAAAGCCGAGGAATTCCGGATCTCCGGCTCTGAGATCTATAGATGAGTCTGCTCAAAATGGCTGTCCGGCAAGGCCGCAGGAGAGGCCAAACCGGAGGCGTACCCTCCGGGGCACGTTGAGGATTTGGCCGAGCCGGACGAAGCCGGGAGCCATTTTCAGCAGACGCTGAGGGGGACAGGATATGGGTAAGCCAACACCAGCCCCGTTACGGGAGCGAGATATCACCCGCCACATTGCGCGGGAGTACTACAAAGAATTCGATCAGCTCATCGAGAGCGACGTCATCATCGTCGGCGCGGGCCCCTCGGGCCTCATTTGCGCCCACGACCTGGCCGGCATGGGGTTCCGGACGCTGATCGTCGAACAGAGCCTCGCGCTGGGCGGAGGCTTTTGGCATGGCGGCTACCTGATGAACAAGGCCACGATCTGCGAACCGGCCAACGAGATTCTGGAAGAGATCGGCGTCCCCTGCAAAGCCATCAAGGACTGCGAGGGCATGTATATGGTCGATCCTCCGCATGCGACCGGCGCGCTGGTTGCCGCGGCGTATCGAGGCGGGGCCAAGGTGCTGAATCTGACGCGCGTGGTCGATTTGATCTTGCGCCGGGACGGTATTCTGGAAGGGGTCGTGGTCAACAATACCACGGCCGAAATGGCCGGACACGACATCATCCATGTCGATCCCATTGCGCTCGAGAGCAAGATCGTCGTCGATGCCACCGGGCATGACGCGGTCGTCGTGGAATTGCTGCACAAGCGGAACCTGTACCAGAAGGTGCCGGGGAACGGCGCCATGTGGGTGTCGCGGTCGGAAGAAGAGGTCATGAACCGGACGGGCGAGGTCTATCCCAACTGCTTCGTCATCGGCCTTGCTGTGGCCGCCGTGCACGGCACGCCACGAATGGGCCCGGCTTTCGGCTCGATGCTGCTATCCGGCCGCTACGGAGCCGAATTGATTAAAAAGAAGCTGAAGAGCGAATAGCATATATCAACCTTCACATTGGCCCCATTCCGACCCTGCGGCGGCTCAAAAATGTCAGCCGGCAAGGCCGCAGGGAGCGAAAGCCTTTGAGGCGTACCCGTGCGGTACGTTGAAGGGCTTAAGCGACCGAGAACGACGCCGGGGGCGTTTTTCAGAAGCCGCCATCATGGATGTGCAAGATTTTCTGATACAAGGCGAAGGCCGCGAGGAAGACAAACGGGAAGCGTGGCTGCTCTTCCAGCAAGCCTACGAACGCCAGATGAAGGGCGAGTTGGAAGAAGCGGTGAATCTCTACAAGCAGTCCCTGAACCTCCATCCCACCGCCGAGGCCTACACCTTTCTCGGATGGACCTATAGTTTCATGGGCCGGCTCGACGACGCCATCGAAGAATGCCGCAACGCGATTCGCCAGGACCCCGAGTTTGGGAACCCCTACAACGACATCGGCGCCTACTTGATCGAAAAAGGGCAATTTGACGACGCGATCCCCTGGTTCCGGAAAGCCATCCAGGCGAAGCGGTATGAGAGTCCGGCCTTCCCGCATTTGAACCTCGGCCGGGTCTATGAACGCAAGGGACAGTGGACGGAAGCCATCGAGGCTTACAAGCAAGCGCTCGCGCTCAACCCGAACTACGCCCTGGCCAAAAAGGCCCTAGGACGGTTGGTGAGCTCTTTAAACTAAACAGACTAAGGCTAAGCCCGACCCCTATGGACTCAAGAACAATACTGGTCGCCGTGAACGACATCTTCTTTTACACCAAGCTGCGGGATGCCTTGAAACCGCTTGGCTACGTCTTGGAGCGGGCGCGGGCCCAGGACGACGTCCTGAACAAGGCCGTAGGGTGCAAGCCGGCGGCGGCCGTGCTCAACATGAACGATCCCTCGGTCGACGGCCTAAAGGCGCTGGAAACGCTCCGTGCAGAGCCATCGTTCAAGGATCTGCCGGTGTTGGCTTTCGCCAACCATGAAGAAGTGGACACCTGGAACCGCGCCAAAACGCTGGGCATTACCAAAATCGTGTCGCGCAATGAGTTTTCCGCCAAAACAAAAGAATTGGTCGAAACCATGCTCAAGCTTCAATGAGCAATGTTCAAATGTTCAATTGAAGTAGGAGATAATTGATCAGTGGAAATCGAACATTTCTATTGATGATCCCCATAAAACACTGAAAGTCGAAAAGTGAAAGCTCGGACAGCTTCTCACATTGAACATTGAAGATTGAATAATGAAACAATCCCGTCTTCGTAGCCACCATACGCAACTCGGCGCAACGTTTGAAGAAGAGACCGGCTGGGAGATGCCGGCGCACTATGGCAACGTCGAGACGGAATATCGGGCCGTCCGGCAGGCGGTCGGAATCGCGGATCTCTCGCACCGTGGGAAAATACGCGTCACCGGCGACGATCGGGTGAAATGGCTCCAGAGCGTGATCAGTAACGACCTTCTGCCGTTGCAGCCGGGACAGGGCCGGTATTCGAGCCTGCTCACGCACAAAGGCAAGATGGTCACCTACTTCCGCGTCTACATGCAGACCGACGCCGTGATGCTCGAGGACGTGGGCGAGATCGGCGAGACGACCTATCAGGCCCTGCGCAAGTTTTTGCTCTACGGCACGAAGGCCAAGATGGAAAACTTGGCCGAGAACTGGGGGCTATTGCTCCTGAGCGGCCCCAAGGCCTCGCGTGTTATCAAAACCGCGTTCGGCAGCGACGTAGACGACCTGCAGCCGCTTCACTTCATCTCGGCCCATATCGGCGAGCAGACCGCGCTGATCATCCGGACGGAAGAAACCGGTGAGCAGGACTATGAAATTTTGATTCCGGCGGATGGGCTCACCACCGCCTGGGAGCGGCTGATGGGGGCCGGCCGGCAACAGGGCATCAAGCCGGTCGGCAGCCAAGCCCGCAACGCGTTGCGCATCGAAGCCGGCATCCCGAAAGCCGGACCTGAGCTCAACGAAGAAATCGTCCCGCCCGAGGCCAATCTCGAAAGCAAAGCCTTCAGCCTGACGAAGGGCTGCTATCCCGGCCAGGAAGTCGTGGCTCGAATGGACACCTACGGCAACGTTCGCCGCCACTTGGTGGGACTGGTCCTCAAGGATGCCTCCATTCCCCCGAAAGGCTCGAAACTCTTTAGCGGTGACCGCGAAGTCGGCTGGATCAGCAGCGCCGTCAAGTCCCCCCAACTTGGCCAAGTCATCGCACTGGGCTTTCCGCTCCGCGACTTCAGCACACCCGGCACGGAACTGACCGTCGACGTCAACGGAACCCGCCTCCACGCCACGGTGCAGGCACTGCCGTTATGTGGGCAAGCATAGGCTTCCGCTGCTGGGCGCCCAAGCACTTCCCTACCCAACCGCCTCCCCTCGGTGCTTTCCCAGGCAACATTCCCGTGCTAGCTTGACCGGGCGGTGAGGCTTCTTCTCTGAAGGGGATTCCATGGCCCGCGAGTGGTGGATACCAATCGTGCAGTGGACTCTCTGGGGTGTCGCCATGACGGTGGTCATGGGCTGGGTGGCGCGAAGCCGGTTCGGCAAACGTCCGGCATCCGGCGCCGACGCGCTGGCGCATCCAATGAGTACTCTGGTGATCGGAGTGGTCGGCGTGCTGTTCTTCGGCGGGATCGCCGTGGTGTCGAACACCATCGGCAAAAACCACCACCTCAATCTGGACCACGCTGTGTTTCGTGGGATTCGCGCTGGCCGCGGTGCCCATGATCGCGAACTATTTTTTCGCGCGCCATCGTGTCTCCGACCGCGGCATGGACTATGGCGCATATTCGGCCAACGCGGCACATCCCATTGGTCCGACGTGACGCGCGTGCGCTATGCGTCCATGATGAAGTGGTTTGCCATCGATCTCCGTTCCGGATCGACGTCCGCGTGTCCGCGATGCTCATGGGACTGCCGGAGTTTTCCCGGATGCTCCTCGCGCACGTGCCCAGAAACGCCGTGGACGACGAAGCCTATCTGCCCCTGCGCGAAACGGAACAAGGCAGGCCGCCGAGCGTCTGGGAATAAGCTGACCGAACCAATCATCCACTGAGACCGTCCCCTACGAGGAGACCAGGCCCTAGGTTGACACCTTTCTATATTTCTCGGACAATCCGGCCACGCCTTTCGGTGCCGTCCGCGGCTTAACCTACACGTGGGCCTGGCCGTCGGCTACTAAAGGAGGCCCTGTGAATCGCTTCCTCGCGACCGTGATGATCGCGGTTGGTGTGGTTCTGTTGTGCCCGCGGTTTCTCCCGGCGCAAACTAAGCAGCCGCCGCCGAAGATCAGCGCCTGCTCGTTGGCCTCGAAGGCAGAGGTCAAGAAGCATCTGCCGTGGATCCCCGAACTCGACCAGTTGCCGATCGAGGAAGAGCCGATCGGCAATTACGGGTCGTCGTGCAACTACCCCTCCGTGTTCATCCAAGTTCTGCCCTTCTCGCAAAGGACGATCGACTCGTTGCGCAAGAAAGACGGCATTGAGCCGATCAACGGTGTCGGGAACGAGGCGTACTTCCACAACAACAAAGATCGCTATGCAGAGCTGTACGTGAAAGTCGGCCAGCGCGTGTTGACGCTGCAGGCGAATGGGCACGGCAAGATCGAGGCGGTAAAGCCCGGCGTCCTCAATCTGGCGAAGGTGCTGGTTGACAAGCTCCGCTGACCGTCAAGGCTGCAGCGCGTGTCGGGAGCTGTCCGGTTGGTAGCAACCCGACTGGCCAACCAGCCGCTGCTGAAAACATGAACCCCATCATCCGACCGAAACCATGTCAGCATCGCCGCGGCCGTATGTTCTGAGAGGTGGTCTCCCAGCGAGGCTTGGATGTGGGACTGCATGCCAACTGGATCTAGAACGTTCACAAAGTGCAGAGACTTGCCTGACCCCGACCCCTCCGGCCGGACAGTCCTCATGCGAGGCGGGTAAGTGCCGAGAATCTAAGGGGCGTCTCTAGCTAGGGGTGTCCCTAGTTATTGGGATGGCGGCAAGATCGCAAGATGTGCGCGATTTCGGTATGAACGCGAGGAGGCGGTATGCAACGGCTTTCAACAAGAGCTTTTGATCAGCCAATGACCGAGCCGGATGAACTGGAAGAAGGCGAGCGGTATGGCGACCCCTCCGCACTGCCGGATCGCACAAAACTGGGAGCCGCGTGGCTGGGCGCGACGGTGGCAGGCATTGCCGCGATCGGCTACTCGATGTTGGCACAGCTTCCGCCGACGTATACCCTGGGAGGGCTTGGCGGACTCCTCATCGCGTATGCGGCCTATGGGTCATTCCTGAAACGAAAGAACACACTCCAGTTTGCAGACTCGCTCTATTATATGGGGTTCCTCTGGACCGTCTTCGCTCTGATTGCCGCGTTCGTGGTCTGGCCGGCTCCGAAATTGACCGCCGACGCAGTGCTCACGACATTCGGCTATGCGCTGGTCGCGACATTTGCCGGCTTGTTTCTCCGATTCGTGGTCCTCCAATTCCAAACCACGCTGCCGGAGCGGCTGCTCTTTGTGCAGGAGAGAATCGACCGTCGCGTGGCGGATCTGACCGAACAGATCGACGACGCGACGACGGACATCACATCCTTCCGAAATCGTGCGTCGAGTGAACTCGGGCGCACGCTCCAGCAGCTGGTGCGGTCACTGGGGGATCTTCGGGAACAGGTGGCCGAGCACCATCGAACGATGAGCACGACGATGACGGCCGGATTTGAATCTGCGGTCAAAGACATGCTTGACCGGCTCGCGGCCACGCAGATCCCCCAGGACATGCTGACGTCGGAAGTCACCAAACTCATGGCCGCAGTGGAGAAGCGTGGAGCGGACGTCGAACGGGCTGTTCAACAACTGGAGAAGGGGCTGGTGCAGGCGGCGGATACCGTGACCCGGCTTGGGGACTCATTGTACGGATCGGAAGCCGCGAAGCGTATTGGAACCGCGGTGACTGAGTTGTCGCATACAATACACGCGAGAACGCAGGAATTCGGGAACATGACCGCGGCATTGGAGCATAGCCGGACCGAAATGGAGGGCCAGCTCGCCGGCATGCAGTCATTACGATCGACGGCGACTACTGTCTCAACCCAGTTATCGACATTGGAGGCAGAGTTGAGGGAGGTGTCGTCACATTCGCTCAGCGCCGACGTCAGGACCGGGATCCTGAACGTGCATAAATCTATCCAGTCAAGTCTCGATGCGAGCAGGGCGATCGAAGCGGCCATGCGCGGAGTGAGGTCGTTTTTGAATGAACGCGTCGATGCGGAGCAGGCGAATGATGGAAAGTGACGCACGATCTGGCTGGGTGCTCAGCTTGTCACTGGTCGGACTCCTGCTGCTGCTCGCCTTTGCGGCGATGATGGTTTATGTGGCGGACGCGGTGGAAGGCAGGGGGCCGGACCCGCTTCCCACTGTCGAAAACTCACGACCGATGGCCTCCGCGGTTCAAGCCAGGCTCGATGCAGCCATGGGGAAGAACCAGGACTTGGAGAAGCAGCTGAGCGAGATGGATCAGATGGTCAATGAACTCAAGACTCTGGTCGGCGCGAAGGAGACCACCAAGGAAAGTTTTCAGGTCGCCATTGGAAATTTGAAACGGGGATACGTTTTGTGCCAGCAGGGCGGCAATACCTTGATCGAGGCCACGGTGGAACATGGGGAGGAGACGGTGGCCGTTATCGGTGATATCCCGTCCGATATGAGGGTGAATTTGAAGCAGGGAGAGCACACGTCGGACCTCGAGGAGATCGTGTCGTTCCTTCAAGATGTCTATCAATATGAGAAAGACCGGAATTGCCGATTCAATTACCGGCTGAAGGCGGCTACAGAAGACGACCGCCGGCTGGCAAAGGAAGGGTTCGGGAAGTATCTGTATCCTGAGAAATGATCAGCCCATTCGTGCCGTCCTGCGAACGGTTCCCTCCATACGGAGTCCTTCGTGAACACCTCACCGGCAGTCGGCGATCCATCAGGATGGGTCTATGACCAGAGGCATGGTCTTCGCGCTGAGTGTTGCATTGGCGGGATGCACCACTGCGGTCACAAGCTCAAGCCCGTACCATGTGACAGTTGACTCCTATCAAATGAATCAGTCCAAGGCCCAACAACTCGCCGATGTCAAATGCGCTAAGTATCAACGCAAAGCCCGGATCACTTTGGAACCGACCCTGGAAGACGCTCCCCGGAGGGAGGCCCGGAGCTACATTTTCGCCTGCATTGACTAGCGCCGGATTCACGCGAGCTTCGGCCGCATCCACGCGGCTTACCGTCGTCCATTTCGAGCTGACGGCTGATTCTTGACGCCGCTTGCCTTGACTAGGGTAATCCCTAGTAAGGTTCCTGACCCCTTCTAGGGTACACTTCCTCCCCTCATCTAACCGACGGTCAATCAACGGCGTAGAACCCATAAGACCTTGAATCTGCAAAGATAACTATACCCGCCATCCGGCTTTAATCGGCGGATGTCGACGCGGAACATGAGGTAGGGTGCGCGCCGCTGGCGAACCACGCGTTGTTGCTGCGCCAGTCTTCTCCGATGCTGCACAAACCGCGATGGCCGCCGCGGGCGCCAGCCTGTTGCTGACCCGATACGTCGCCTTGTGGGCGGCAGGTAACGCGGCCAGTCGGTCAGCGGAACAACCGCGGTCAACAAGAGCGGCCCAAGACATGAGGCATCCACAGAAAAGCATGATGCGGGAATACTTGCTGGCGGGGGCGGCGACACTGGTGGCCCTGCTGGCTCGTGCGGCACTCGATCCGCTTCTCGGCGACCATCTTCCCTATGTCACATTTTTCATCGCGGTGGCCGTAACGACCTCCTATGCAGGGCCGGGCGCCTCTTTGACGGCTGTCCTCATGGGCGGATTGGCGGCGGAATGGTTTTTCATGCCCCCCCGGCAGGCCGTCACAGTGGTCGGCGTCTCGCAACAGCTTGGACTCGTTCTCTACTTCCTCGTCACTCTGGTTATCGTCGGGTTCGGCCAAGTTCTGCGACGGGCGAAGCAGCTCGCAGACAGGGCGATGGACGGACTGCGTCAGGAGGTGGCTGAACGCACCCGGGTCGAGGCCTCATTGAGAGATACCCAGTCGGCACTGGCTCGCGCCCAGCGGGCGGCGCAGGCCGGATTATGGGAAGTGGATTTACGCTCTGGTCGCCTCATGTGGTCCGATGCTGATTACGATTTATTCGGTCTCGATCGTGACGTCGAGCCTTCGGTCGAGACCTGGTTGAGCTGCATCCATCCCGACGACAGAAGCCATGCCCAGGGGGAGTATAACCAATCGATCGAGGAGGGAAGGGACCAGAACCTCGAGTTTCGCATCGTCAGGCCCGACGGAAACGTCCGCTGGCTGCATCGCAAGGGGCAAATCGTACGCGACGAGCAGGGGGTGCCGGTGCGGGTGAGCGGCATCACCCTCGATATCACCGATCGCAAAGAGGCCGAACTCGCCCTCCAGCGGAGCGAAGCGCTCTACCGCGCCATCGGTGAGAGCATCGACTACGGCGTTTGGGTGTGCGCGCCGGACGGACACACCACTCACGTGAGCGACAGTTTTTTGAAGCTGCTAGGGATCTCTCGGGAGCAGTGCTTCAACTTCGGGTGGAAAGACATGCTGCATCCCGACGATGCGAGAGAGATCATGTCGGCATGGGAAGAGTGCGTCCGTACAGGGGGCACATGGGATAGAGAGAACCGTTTCCGTGGTGCGGACGGCCAATGGCACCACATCTTGTCGCGCGGGGTACCGGTGAAAGACGAACAAGGGCACATTGTATCCTGGGCGGGCATCCACCTGGACATCGGCGGGCTCAAGCGCTCTGAGGAGGCGCTCCACGAGAGCGAAGCGCGGTTCCGAACGCTGGCCGACAATATCTCGCAATTGGCCTGGATGGCCGATGGCACGGGATCGCTTTCCTGGTACAACCGTCGCTGGTATGAATACACCGGCACAACGTTCGACGAGATGCAAGGCTGGGGCTGGACGCATGTACATCACCCCCAGCATGTCGAGCGAGTTCTCGTGACATGGAAAAAGGCTCACGCGACCGGAGAGGCGTGGGAAGATACGTTTCCTTTGCGCGGCAGGGATGGGCAATACCGATGGTTCCTGTCCCGTGCGATGCCGATACGCGATGCGGCCGGCCAGGTCGTCCGGTGGTTCGGCACGAATACCGACATCACCGACTTGCGCGAGGCCCAGGCTTCCTTAATGCACAGCGAAGAGCGTCTGCGAATGCTGACCAGCCAATTGGAACAATTGGTCGAGGAGCGGACGGAGGAACTGGTCCAATCTCAAGCCGAGTTGCGCGCCTTGGCGACCGAGCTCAATCTGACCGAGCAGCGCGAACGGAAGCGGGTAGCGGTGGAACTGCACGATCACTTGGCGCAGATGCTGGTGCTGAGCAAATTGAAACTGTCGCAAATGAAGCAGGTGGCCCCTGGATGCCTGGGCCTCATCAAGGAAACCGACGATGTGCTGGCCCAATGCCTGACGTACACCCGTACCCTCGTGGCCAACCTGGCACCGCCGGTCCTGCACGATTTCGGATTGCCGGCTGCCCTCAGATGGCTGGGCGAACAACTGTCACAACAGGGCTTGCCAGTGGAGGTCCATCTCGGCCGGGACGATCTTCCACTGCCGGAGGACCAAGCCGTGTTGTTGTTCCAATCGGTTCGTGAGTTGTTGATGAATGTGGTGAAACATGCCGGGGCCGATCAAGCGGTCGTCACACTCGATGAAACGGATGGGGAACTGCGCATACAAGTCAGTGACGACGGCACAGGCTTCGATCCGTCTGCCGCCGGCCATGCCGCGAACGCGATGTCGTCCAAGTTCGGGTTGTTCAGCATCCGGGAACGGATGAGGGCGATGGGGGGCGCGTGTGAGATCGAATCGGAGCAGGGCAAAGGAACGGCTGCGACGTTGCGGGTGCCGCTCACCGCGCCGGGCGCCGGACAGGGCACACGCGACCGGGATGATCACCCGCTGGACGCCGCGAGCCGCGAGCGAGCCCCCGCCGGGTCCACAGGGAAGGCCTCATCTGTCTCGCAGGCCGTGGCACGCTCTTCCATCAGCGTGCTCCTGGTTGACGACCATGCGATGGTGCGGGAGGGTTTGCGCAGCGTCCTGGAAAGTCACCCCGATATTGAGGTCGTCGGCGAGGCGTGGGATGGCGAGGAGGCGGTCTCCAGTGTCGAGCGATTGCGCCCGACCATCACCGTCATGGACATCAACATGCCGAGGATGAACGGCATCGAGGCCACCGCCGTCATCAAGGCGCGTTATCCCGCGACGATTATCATCGGCTTGTCCGTCAATGCCGAGGGTGAAAACCAGAGGGCCATGCTGGAAGCCGGTGCGGCCATGCTGCTCACCAAAGAGGCGGCCGTCGAAGAGTTGCAGGCGGCAATCCTGAAACTGTTGGACAGAAAGTGACTGCAATGATGAGCCAAACCAGGCAAATCAGACAAACCAAACAAACCATGCCTGGACAAGGGCCGGTTGGGCCACAAAGAACGTCTGCCGGCTATCTGACGCTTTAGCAGCTCGATGCCACGCTGAGGAGAGACTTCCGAGCCCCCATACCCTGAGCGCTGTAGCTGTGTCCATCACATGCCACATTTCGACATGCCTACTGTGCCCGTGACGGGCTTACGTACCATCTACCGCAACCCTACGAGCAAACTACTGGAGCAAAGAAAAACCCCTTGCAACCGTCGAAGATCGCACGGGGCAGACTTAGGAAACCGCTGCTCTATCCAACTGGGCTACGAGGGCAACGATTGTCATGTGTTCCGGTTCGGCGTATCGTGGGCCGGCATGGATACAATAGGTTGGCGGGAGGGATGACATGCGACCTGTTCTACTGTGGGTAGCCATCATGCTGTGCGTACCTGGTGGAGTGGCCGTCGGCTCGGACAGAAACGTCCGAGACGCCCCACCCGATTATTTCAAAGTGTTCAACAAAGATGGGAGCGAAAGCCTGACGGCCATGTGCCTTCCGAGGAATACGGCCAAGCAGAAAAGTCCCTGGACGGACATCGCCTGCCGAGTGATTCATGTCCGATTCCAGATCCCCGTTCCGGCGCAATATACGTTCTCGGCTTCCATCGAAGAGGCTATGAAGACCGATCCTGCCCTCGCCCGTGACTTTCAAAAGGACCCGGTCACGGCGCAGCGCGAATGGGGGAAAGCGATGAGTGGGCTGGAGGCGGAGTTTTGTTCACAGAATGCCATGCACAAGTTCCAACGAAACCTGGCTGAACTGGAGGAGGGCTCTCGACGGAAACAGCTCTTTACGGAATTGCTTGAAGCCTGTTCTCGCGATGGGCACACCGCGGAATTTCTGGATACCCTGTCTCAGATTGAACGGTCGACGTGTGAATTGTCCGTCGACCATTTCTCGGTACACTTTCGTCGCATCGGCGAGCGGAAATGGCTCTATACCCAACAGCAACCAAGCCCGGGCGGCACGCTCAAGATCTACGAGCTATCGGCAGAA
>CAYQDJ010000085.1:0-8345 GCA_964416255.1 uncultured Nitrospira sp.
GCGGACTCCGCATTCACCACAAACTTCACCGTAATCGCATAGCGTGGTTCCACTCGCTGCTCCTTTCGCAGTCTTCCTGGCAAGCCTCTGTTGCTACTTTCTGACAGCAGCGGGCACCATGTCAACGGTCATGGGAGTGGATGCTCGCGATGGAAGGCTAGTTGTGTGTCGGAGCTGAAAAGAATCCGGACGACGGGCCTTACGCTCCCTGCTGCAGGTTGGCGATGACCATTTTCAGTTTAGCTTCTTCTTCCGGGAGAAGTCGCGAAAAGAGCACGCCGAACATGGTGCCGTTCACCCATTGGACCTTGGCTTCGTCAATGCGCAGCGGCCAGTCCAGATCCGGCACGTGAAGTCGAAACTCCAGAATGGTTCCTACTTCCACTGTGATATCGCCTTCGATCTTGCAGCCGCTGAGGGATATGTCGATGGTACGGCCTTGTCCTTCTTCATGCCGCCCGGAGAACGTACTGCGAAACTGTGATGTGAAGCGGGGTTGAACCCGACGCTCTCGAGAGTCCTGACGCTGCTGTGACTTTAAGGTTTTGGGTCGAAACAGCGACGATGCAGACATGCGTGCCTCTCACTCAGAGGCGGATGAAGAGGGCGCGGTCACCTGCGAGCAGGCAGCTTACCTCGGGTCATCCGTGTTTCTTTAGCGTCATCGTTTACTTAACACTGAGCAGCATGTGGCCACGGCGATTCAGCCGGTAACAGGACTCGTCACGATCAAAACAAAATGGCCGCTCTTTGCCGTAGGAGACAATGTCCACCTGCTTAGGACTGACACCGATCTCAATTAAATACGCCCGCGCAGCCCTCGCCCGCTTGTCGCCCAACACCAGGTTGTAAGCGCCAGTCCCGCGCTCGTCACAATGGCCTTCGATCTTAAGAATCGCGCCGGGATGGTCTTTTAAATAGCTGGCGTCCCGATTCAAGGACTCCATTCCCGCCGAAGAGACCATCCACTGGTCATAGCCGAAAAAGATATCCTGGAATCCTGCCTCAAGTGCGGCTTTTTCTTCTTTCGTCAATTCGGCTCTTCCTCGTGTCCGAGCGTCTGACGGAGAGAGGGAAGCGGCCGTGCCATGCTGTGCGAAGGCGAGTCGTTCTTCGGCAGGATTGCTGGAGAATCCGCTCAGCTCTCGGGTGGAACCACCCTGCGACAAGGAGGGCAGCTGCGAGACCGCGTCGCCGGAATCGGAACCGGAGGCACCCGCATTCCCGGCAGGAGAGCCACCGAGGGTCGTCACGCCATCCTTGTCTCCGCCTGACTGTAGCCATCTTGTGCCACATCCCTGGACGGATAACGCAAGTATCGACATCATCACTAGCATGCCCATGGTTGCAACGGTTCTGTTCATGACTCTCTCCTCTGTGTGCCGGCAATGGAAGCCTTCGACCGTACACACAAATATAGCACCTGTCCCAGAAATGGCAGGTCTCACGGGGTTGGGGGGTCATTGTGAGTAACGCCAAACAATTCCACTATTTGCGGCGTGCAACTCTTGGGGCTGATGCCCACACCGGCGGCAGAGTCGATGCGACGGGAGAGAATGAAGCCAGACTCGGACGGATAGTCTGGTTAACGGAGGGCTTTCCTATCGGCCCATCGCACCGGTCGAAGCACCGCTCCCAGACCGGCGATGGCGCAAATAAAGACCAACATGGCCAATGCAATCACAAGGATGAACCCGGCTCGCACATCATGGAACATGGGGATCATAGAGCCTCCCTCCTTTTGGTCACGGATCCGCTCTGCCAACCACAATCGCAGATCCACCAATACATGGGATCCGTTTTATATAAATTTCTCCTGCAGCAGGGGCATTGCCGCATCCACACGAACATTTCGGTTTTGGGCCTTCCCACCGAGTTACCTACTTTACATTCTCGCGTCATCGCTCAATCTAGATCAAGTGGATTGCAATGACTATGCAGCTTACGAGGGGGATAGATGGAGACAAGACCTGGAGGCTCGCTAAGCGCTTGATAGGATGAAAATTTCAAGCGAGAGAAGAGTCACGAAAAGGAGGAATGGTGCGCCCGGCAGGAATTGAACCTGCGACCTGCGGGTTCGAAGCCCGACGCTCTATCCAACTGAGCTACGGGCGCACGTCAGGTACTTCAAACATGTTGATGCGGGCTTGTCAAGGACGGGAGTCGTCAGCCTGACTTCATCGACTCTGGAACCGGGCAAGGATATCGTCCGCAATCTGTGTGATAGAAGACCCGTCAGTAGCCACCTCATGGTCTGCTGCCGCGTTATACAATGGTGTTCGCTGATTCAGCATCTCTTCAATCTCTTCGAGAAAGGACTTGGTCCCTGTGAGCGACGGACGTTGCGTGTCTCCACCAATTCGCCTGGCGATCGTCGCTGTAGAAGCAGTCAACCAATACACGATGCCATTGGTCTTCAGCGCCTCGACATTCTGCGACCGAACGATGACTCCTCCGCCCGTATCGATTACCAAATTGTCTCTGCCGGCCAAATCCTGACAGACATGTGATTCCAAATCCCGAAAGTGATCCCACCCGTACTTTGCCACGATCTCCGGTATCGGTTGTGCGGCTCGTTTCACGATCTCCGCATCGGTTGACACCAGTGGTCGACCCAACCGAGTCGCCACTGCTCGCCCCACCGTGCTCTTCCCGGTGCCCCGGTATCCAATTAGCACGATATTCATACGAAGCGAGACTCCAGGACAGCGCGCATTACCTCGATAGGAGCCGATTGTTGAGTCCAGAGCTCACATTGCGCCGCGGCTTGATGAAGAAACATTTCAAGGCCTGGAATGACCCGGCACCCGACTTGTCTCGCCTCTTTGAGCAATCGGGTTTCACGGGGGTTATAAACAATGTCCATCACAGCTAGACCGCTGTGCAGCAAGGAGGCAGGGACACAAGTTTCATCAACATGAGGGGACATACCAAGTGGCGTACAGTGAATGAGCACCTCTATGCCAGGAAGAACCGCACTCAGCGTCGCGCCGTCGAGACGGACGTGTTCAATCTCCAGGACGGTTTTGGCTCGAAGGTCACCGACCAGTTTCGCTCGCTCGTCGTCCTCGACACCGAGCAGCGTCAACTTCCCCGGACCTGACGCCGCCGCCAAGGCAAAGGCAATCGCCCGGGCCGCACCGCCTGAACCTAAGATGGCAATATGCCGGCCGTCGAGGGCAATCCCGCCTTCCGTCAGCGCACGTAACGCACCAATGGCGTCCGTGTTATAGCCCGTCAATCGTCCCTGCTCGGCCACGATCGTATTGACGGCACCGATATCGGCCGCCGTCTGGTCTATCTGGTCAAGAAAGCCCATGACGGATACTTTGTGGGGGATGGTGACACTGGCACCGCGAAAGTTCCCCAATGCCCGAAGACCTTTGACGGCCTCTTCGATCGCTTCTACCCTCCAAGCCAAATAGACGCAATTCACCCCGAGCTTTTGAAAGGCGGCATTATGAATCGCGGGGGACAGGGAATGCTCGATCGGGTTTCCGATGACGCCGCAGAAGCCTGTCTGTGTATTGATGTCCATCGAACTATCGAGAATTACCGCTCGATTAAAGAATGGGAAAGCCGTCATTAGTATTGGTTCAGTATTGGTTCACCACGCCGTCTTACCTCCATCAATTGTAAAGGTCGCGCCGGTTACCCAACTCGCCTCATCCGAGGCCAGATACAGAACCATCCCGGCGACCTCCTCTGGCGTTCCGAGCCGACGGATCGGATAGTCGCATAAAATTGGGTTGAGCTGTTCGGGATTGGCCATAAGCGGGGCTGCCATCGGGGTGGCGATCAGACCTGGAGTCACGACGTTACATCGGATGCCGTCCTTCGCATAATCAATGGCCACGGCTCTCGTGAGTGCGTCGAGAGCACCTTTGGAAGCCGCATAGGCCGGCAATAACGGAAGGCCCACAAGACTGGCAACCGATGAAATATTGAGTATGACTCCCTGGTTGCGCTTAAGCATTTCTGGCACGGCGGCACGCGTCATCCGGACCACACCCATGACATTCACGTCCATCACACGCGACCATGTCTCGTCGTCCAGTTCATGAATACGACGTCCGAACTCGCCAACGCCAGCATTGTTGACCAGAATGTCCAAGGATCCGAACAAGCTGACAGCCTCATTTACCGCCGCTCGCGCATGACCGTCATCGGTGACAGACCCCGCTACGGGATGACATCGCCCGTGTGTCTCCGTGATCTCGTGAGCCACTCGAGCCAATGCATCAGGACGACGCCCTGTAATCACCACGGCGGCCCCTTCCCGAGCAAAGACCCTGGCAATTGCTTCACCGATTCCCTCACTGCCTCCCGTGATCAGGGCAACTTTCCCTGTCAGTCGATTCATGAGGGTCCGCCCTCATGCTCAAGGCTCTCCTCCGTGCGCCTTTCACCTAACTCATCGCTCTGCGAAGTCGAAGGACCAAGCAGGCCTGATTCAACTTTCCGAGCCACCGTGATGAATCCTGAATGGGCCACCATTCGATGGTCCGGACGCACGCTCCGCCCTTGCACAGACCAGGTGCGTAGCAACGTTTCAAACGTATGCACCATCCCAAAGACGGTGGACCGCTGAAGCGCCTCGACAGTTTGCATGACTTGCGGTACCGTCGGCACAAAGCTCAGGTATATCCCGCCTGATCGAAGTGCCTGCACGGCGTGCGGAATGACTTGCCAAGGTTCTGGGAGGTCGAGGAGGACACGATCGAATGGGATTCCATCCTCCAATAACTCGATCCCCTCGTAGGCATTCTTGCGCAGGGAGACAAGGTGTGGGACCGGTCCCATGTAGCGGTGAATGTTCGTCAATGCCGTTCGGGCGAAGTCGTCTCGCATTTCATAGGTCACCACCGCACCCGAGGGCCCCACTGCGCGCAAAATAGCCATGGTCAAGGCACCAGATCCGGTTCCGGCTTCGAATACCCGTGCACCCGGATAGATATCTGCCCACATGAGCATGAGAGCGAGATCTTTGGGATACAGTACCTGGGCTCCTCGTGGCATCTTCAGGACGTACTCGCCAAGCGTCGGTCTCAAGGCCAGCATACGCTTCCCGCCGGACAGCTCCACCACCGACCCGTCCGGCCGCCCTATCAGAGTGTCATGGGGGATGGTTTGACCGCTAAATTGGTAGATTTCTCCATCTTTTAGCGTGAGGGCATATTGACGGCCTTTTTGATCGACCAGGTGGATCCGGTCCCCGTTGGCAAACCGCGACATGGCGGGCATTCTAGGTGGTTCATTCTGAGGTTTGCAACAAAGTCTCCTTCTTGGTAGGGTGAGACCGCTTTGCTCGGGGCCACGGGACATCCTCCCGCTTGGAGTGGAGAATGCCAGGGTACAATTTCGGTGTCCCGACCAACCTTACGTCAAGAATGGTCATTCTCATTTATCTCATGATTGGTTTGTGGTGTTTGTTCGTAGGTATTCCTGCAGGATACGCGGGAGAATGGGTCGTGGCCACCTATGAAGGCGTCATTAATCCCGTCTCTGCTGAGTACGTGCATGATGCCCTGCTCTCGGCAGAATCGACCGGGGCCCAGGGGTTGATTGTGAAACTGGATACGCCCGGAGGACTGGATACATCCATGCGGCTTATTGTGAAAGACATCACTGGCAGCACCATCCCTGTGATCGTCTTTGTTGCGCCATCTGGCGGCCGCGCCGCTTCTGCAGGCGTGTTTCTCACCATGGCCGCTCATGTGGCAGCCATGACCTCGGGAACCAATATCGGCGCAGCCCACCCCGTGGCCATGGGAGGGAGCGAGATGGATGCCACCATGAAAGAGAAGGTTGAGAATGACGCTGTGGCCTATATCAAGAGCCTCGCGGAGCAACGAGGCCGCAATGTGGCGTGGGCCGAGGACGCAGTCCGAAAGAGTGTGTCCGCAACCGAGCAGGAAGCCCTCAAACTGAAGGTCGTGGACCTGATCGCCGAGGATGTCCCGCATTTGCTGAGACAAGTGCATGGGCGAAAGGTGGCCCTCGCCGGCGGGGAGAAGACCCTGAACACAGATGGGGTCACGGTTCGTGAGTATCCCATGGGGCCTCGCCTGGAATTGCTCAAAGCTCTGAGCGATCCAAACATTGCCTACTTGTTAATGACGGTCGGAACCATCGGCATCCTGGCCGAACTGTATAACCCGGGCGCAATTCTCCCGGGCATCGTGGGGGCGATCAGTTTGATCCTGGCGTTCTATTCTCTCCAGTCGCTGCCGATCAATTATGCAGGTGTTTTGCTCTTGATTCTCGGCATCGTGTTTTTTGTGCTGGAAGCGTCCGTGACCAGCTATGGACTCTTAGCCCTGGGCGGCATCGCCTCCATGCTCTTCGGTTCGCTGATGCTGATCAAATCGGACGCTGAATTTTTTCAAATCTCCTGGGCCGTGATCATTCCCGTCATCATCACAACAGCGACCGTGTCCTTGTTGCTCATCGGAATGGGCGTGCGGGCAATGCGCCACACTGCGCAAACAGGACTGGAAGGCATGGTCGGCGCCATTGGCATTGCCAAGACCGCCTTATGTCCCCAGGGCCAGCTGGCCATACACGGGGAACTGTGGGATGCCATCAGTGATACTCCAGCCGAGCCAGGCGCTTCCGCCAAGGTCCTTCGGGTGGAAGGTCTGACGTTGCACGTCACACCGATTGGTGAAGAGAAAGAGGTCTAATCATGCTGATCAGCCCGCTCACCCTATTATTGCTTTTACTCGTGATCGTCTTCATGGGATTTAAAGTGTTGCCCGAATACGAACGCGCGGTGATCTTTCGCTGGGGACGACTGGCACGAGGCATCGTCGGTGGCAATGGCCCGGGCGTCGTGATCGTTCTGCCGTTGATCGACAAGATGATGCGGGTGAGCCTCCGGACAGTCGCAATGGATGTTCCGCCGCAGGACGTGATCACGCGGGACAACGTGACGGTCAAAGTCAATGCCGTCATTTATTTTCGTGTCGTCGACCCACAACGCGCCATCGTGGAAGTGGAGGATTACCTCTATGCCACCTCCATGATGGCACAAACCACCCTCCGGAGCGTGCTCGGGCAAAGTCAGCTGGACGACCTGCTGTCGAAACGAGAACAAATCAACGCGGTTCTCCAAAGAATCATTGACCAGCAGACGGAGCCGTGGGGAGTGAAAGTGTCGGCCGTGGAGGTCAAAAACGTCGATCTCCCGCAGGAGATGCAGCGCGCCATCGCACGCCAGGCCGAAGCCGAGCGCGAACGGCGAGCCAAGGTCATTCATGCGGAAGGTGAGTATGAGGCCTCCCAACGGCTGGCTGATGCAGCGAATGTACTTAGTCAGAATTCCTCAGCACTCCAGCTGCGGTACTTGCAGACACTTGTCGAAATTGCGGCTGAGAAGAACTCGACAACCATTTTCCCGATCCCGATCGATACGATCACTCCCTTCATCAAAGGGCTGACGGGAAAGTAATTCCTCCATTGTGGCCTATTTGTCCTTAAGTGGGGTGCGGTTTATACAGAGCCGCCGCATTTTCGAGACAAATCATCCCGCCTATGCTCATTAAGCAGTTTTAATTGTCCTGAAATTCCCACCAGATGACGCTGCCTTCTCCTCATTTTCAATCCAGCATCCATTTTGCTTCGTAGAATTACAGAACTCCATTGGGATCCCGCCGAATCCTTTGAGGAACCAGACGGCTCTAACTCTAACAGGAGGGCGGATGGAGAAACCACGAGAGGAAAAGGTGATGGTATGAACATAAATAATGATGAACTTCGTTCTGCACGTGAGGTCGATGGTCTCGATGGACCCTCGACCGTTCCGGATATGGACGCCGACGACTCAACGGCAAGTGGAATCCTGGAAGTCATTGGTCGTGATGGGGTCCAAGAGTCGATCGCTGAAGAAAAGACCCCGGCGGCGAGAGCCAACCAAGGCGCCAGCCCATTTCTGCTGGAATCGTTGTATTTCAGGTCCTTTGGCGAGCGGGCGCTCTTGACACGAGAACAAGAGGTCGCGCTTGCGAAACATGTCGATCAGGGAACGCGCCGAATTCGGATGGCTCTGCGGCAGGTGGTCAAACTCCTGTCGCGCGGCAAGCGCACTCCTGAATTGCTCCAGGCTATCAAGAATCTTCAGATTATTCGGCGACTAAGCGGACTTTCTGCGACCGCGCTGGACAGTGCCGAGCAGACGTTGCGGGCCGTCCTCAAAACGGGAGAACGAGAGTCGAGACCGGCAATGGCATTGGCCAAGCGGCTGAACATCTCAGGCCAGCGGGAGGCGCGGTTCCAGCCACTCATCCAATGGCTGGCAGAAATGGCCGATGCTGCGTTAGCCGAAACGGCGGCCGCGCTGGAGA